>CAKSWY010000006.1 GCA_934513685.1 uncultured Oscillospiraceae bacterium
CTATTTTGCCGGCAATTATTTTTAATTCACATTTCCTTTGTTCGTCCATCGTGCATATATTCTCCATATAAAAATGTTCGAATAGCAATCCTGATTAGGTGCAGATATTTCGCTTCTAAATTTCTCTTTCCAGTTAAGCGGTTACAGAGCATGTGGCATATTGAAAGCAAAATGTGTTGTTTTGTCTCAGTTAATGTAGGTGCAAAATACAATGCTTTTTTCAGGAATTGTAACTTTTCTTTTCTTTTTAAATAAATTGACAAACTTTCTTTTAATCACTGCTCAATGGCCCAGCATAATGTTCAGAATCTCCACATCGGTGCTCTTCATGCCCACGCGGCCCATGCGGCCCACGGCGGCAATGGTGTCCTCCACGCTGTCCATGGTCAGGCCCTCGCCGGGCTGGAACACTCGCTGCTTCAGGCTCATCTCCAGACCGGTAAAGGCGCTCTCCAGCGCGGCGGCGATCTTGGCGGCGCAGGAGGACTTCGCTCCGTCGCACACCATGCCGCCGATGGTGCAGATGCTGTTGGTGATGGTGTCGCTCATCACCCGGTAC
Source organism: uncultured Oscillospiraceae bacterium (assembly GCA_934513685.1). Taxonomy (GTDB): domain Bacteria; phylum Bacillota; class Clostridia; order Oscillospirales; family Ruminococcaceae; genus SFJ001. The sequence goes on from CAKSWY010000006.1 coordinate 560, forward strand.
AGCGCTTCCTCCGAAATTTTGCCCTTCAGCTTCAGGTAGGCCACGCCGCAGGCCGCGCCGGTGGCCGCGCTCACTGCGCCGCAGTAGGCCGAAAGGCTGCCGATGTACTTTTTCTGGTGCACCGAAATCAGGTTGGCCAGCGCCAGCGCCCGCAGCCGCTGCTCCTCGCTGGCGCCCAGCGCCTCGGCGTACACCACCACCGGCATGGTGATGGTAATGCCCTGGTTGCCGCTGCCCGAGTTGATGACCACCGGCAGCGAGCAGCCGGCCATCCGCGCGTCCGAGCCGGCCGCCGCCCAGGCACGGGCCTTCAGCTCCAGGCTGGGCGGGTTCTGCCGCTCCAGCAGGGTGCAGCCCACCGCCGCGCCCCACTTGCCGGTCAGGCCCTCGGCCGAGATCTTGCTGTTGTACTCGATCTGCCGGTTCAGCACCGGGGCCAGATCGGCGGGGTCGGCCTCGTCGGCAAACTGCAGAATGTTTTTCAGGTTCAGCAGGCTCCGGTCGCAGGCGCTCTCCGCGGCGGCCTCCTGCTGCGCATCCTTTTGCAGGATGGTTTTGCCATTTTTCTCAATGCGGGTGATGTTGTTGTGGTGGTTCACTACCTCCACCAGGGCGCTCTCGTCCCCGGCGCTCACCTCCACAATGATGTACAGGTTGGCCACATCCTCGATCAGCTCGCAGCTGCACAGGCCGCTGCCCAGCAGGCGGCGGGCCTCGTCCCGGGTTTCGGGGGTCACCGCGGTCAGCACGGCCAGCTCCTTGTCGGCATCACCACCGGTCAGGCCCAGCAGCGCCGCAATTTCAATGCCGCGCAGCCCGCCGGAGGTGGGCACCGTGACTCCCTTTACATTTTTCACGATGTTGCCGGAGCATTTCACCGAGCAGTGCTCGGGCATCCGGCCCAGCACCTGCCGGGCCTTGGCCGCGGCAAAGGCGATCGCAATGGGCTCAGTACAGCCCATGGCCACCTGAAGCTCTTCCTCCAGAATGGCCAGATGATTCTGATACAGTGTCTGTTCCATGATGTTGTTTCCTTTTTGGTTGGGCGTTTGTTGCTTCCTGTCGTCGGGGCACTGCAGCTCTGGCCACACTGCACCGTGGGTTTTTCGCTTTTCTCAATTCCATGTTCATCATAGCCCGGTATTACAACTTTTTCAAGCACAAAAAAACAATATCGCACAATTTCAATATTGTAGTAAAGAGGTTTCCTGTGGCAATCTCCGCTTTTTCGCCCTTTTTCTGGCCAATTCTTACAAAAATTTGACGTTACTTTTATGCATTCTCCCGTAAGTTTGCTGTACCGTCAACATCCTGTTTTTCGTCAAAAACGCCGCCGGGTCGTACACTGTTCTGCACAAACCGGCGGCGTTTTGCTCCTCGTTTTTCAATTTTTCGCGTCGGGCAGCCGGTTCAGGCCGTCCGCACCGTGCCCGGCTGCTCCGCCCGGGCATAGTGCCGGGCCTCTTTTTCGTAAATGCCGCAGAGGGCCTGCCCCATTCGCGCCAGGCTTCGGTCCTGGGCCACCCGGCGGCCAGCGGCGGTCAAATCCGGCAGTTCCTTCGCCAGCATGGCCGCCAACAGCGTGGCCAGGTCTTCGGCCCGCCGGGCCTTGTACACATTCTTTCCCGCCTCCAGCCAGCCCTCATAGACGGGGATGTCCCGCACCAGAACCGGCACGCCGCAGGCCAGCGCCTCCAGCACCACAATGCCCTCGGTCTCCTCGTGGCTGCAAAAGGCGAAGGCATCTGCCCCGCAGTAGGCGTCCCGCAGTTCGGCCTGGCTTACAAACCCCGCAAAACAGAGGTTTTCGGGGGCGGCGGCCATGGCGGCCCGCACCGGCTCGGCCACCAGCGCCGGGCTGGTGTAGCCGTACCAGACAAAGCGGGCCTCCGGCAGCGTTCGGGCCAGGTCGATGAACTCCAGAATCCCCTTGCGCTCCATAAAATGGCCCACGCTGATCACCAGCTTCTGGCCGGGGCGCTGCTGCCACCTGGCCCGCCAGGCAGCCCCACGGGTCGGGTCCGGGGCAAAAAATTCCGTGTCCACCCCGTTGGAGAGGGCGTACACCGGCTTTTTCAGCCCGTACCCCTCCAGAATCCGCCTGGAATAGGGCGTGGGGGTCACCACCACGTCCGCCAGCCCGTAGCAGAAGCACAGCCACCGGCGGAACAGTGGGGCCAGCCGGTTGGAGCCGACGAAGGACTCACGGAAGTCCTCCATGGTGGAGTGCCCGTACCACACCACGGTTTCGCCCCGCAGCCGCGCCCGCAGGGCAGCCAGAGGGGCGTCCGGCAGAACGGTGTTGATGTGCACCGCATCGGCCCGGCCCCGCCAGCCGTCGGCCTGCTCCACCCCGGCCTGGGCCAGCATGGCCCGCTGGTGGCAGATGGCCTGCCCCACGCCGCTGTGTGCCACAAGCGAAGTCAGGCCCCCTTCATAAAGATGCACCCGCATGATGGTTCTCCTTTCTCGTTTGTGCCTGCCCGGTCAGTTCCAGAGGCCCAGCAGCTGCCGGGCCGCCAACGTCAGCCCAAGGCTGTACAGCGCAATGGAAAATGGCTTGCACAGCAGGATGATGGCTGTGTATTTCTGCCAGGAAATGCCGGTGGTTCCGGCCAGAAAGCACAGGTAATCGTCCGGTGCCACCGGAATGAAGATCAAAAAGGCAAACCACCGGGCAAACCGCCCCTTTTCTTCGCTCCACCGGTCGTATTTTTCAATCAGCGCCGCCGGGAACATCCGGTACAGCAGCGGCCGCCCGCAGCTGCGTGCAATGGCAAAAGCCGCCAGGCTGCCCGCGCAGATGCCCACGTAATTGTACAAAAAGCCCTGCCAGGGGCCAAACAGCACCACCCCGGCCAGGCAACCCAGCCCGCCGGGCAGCACCGGCACCACCACCTGCACCGCCTGAAACAGCACAAACGCCGCTGCGGCCCAGTGCCCCATGCCGCCCATAAACAGGTTCAGCTGCTCCTGGCTGGTAAACAGCCCCTTGCGCCACATCCAGACGCCCAGCACAAGGCAGGCGGCAAACCCCGCCAGCGAGATCAGCTGCATCCCGTTCAGGCCCTTTCCGGTCTTGCTCATACCGCACCTCCCTGCCGCGCCTTGGCGGCCCGCTGGGCCTCATACAGGGCCAGCGCCTTCTCGCCGAACGCCTCTTCCGAAAAGGCGGCCGCACTGGCCGCCGCGCCCCGGGCCAGCTGCGCCCGCAGCGGCTCGTCCGCCAGCAGGCGGTTCAGCTCCTCATCCCGCTCCCGGCCGGTTTCATACTGCCAGCCGTTGACCCCATTTTCGATCACACCGTTCAGGCAGGGGTCTGCCCGGCACACGGCCGGGGTGCCCGCCGCCAGCGCTTCCAGATAGGTCAGCCCCTGGGTCTCACTGGAGGACGCGCTCACAAACACATCCCCCAGCCGGTAATAGAGGGGCACCTCCTCTGGGGCGGCCATTCCGGCAAACACCGCCGCCGGGGCCGCAAGCCCCAGGGCCGCTGCCCGTTCTTCCAGCGCCGGGCGGGCCGGCCCGTCCCCCACCAGCAGCAGGGTGACCGGGGCCCGACCCAGAGCCGCCCGGCATTCCAGCAGCTCCTCCAGGTTCTTTTCTTTGGCAAGGCGGCCCACATACACCAAAATGCGGTTTTCCGCCGGAATGCCCAGCCTCCGGCGCAGCCCGTCCAGCACCGCATCGGAAACCGGGGCGGCAAAGCGCCCCAGCGGAATGCCCGTGGGGATCACCGTCACCGGGGGCTTCACACCGTAGCCCTCCAATAGGGCGCGCACCTTTTCGGTGGGGGCAATCACCCCGTCGCACGAGCCCAGAATGGCCCGGGTAAAGCCCCGCGCCAGCAGACGGCCCCAGCGGCGGCTGGGCGAAAAGTAGTGGGTGTAATCCTCATACACCGTGTGGTAGGTGTGAATGAGCGGCGCCCCCACCGCCCGGGCGATGTGCCGGGCCAGAAAAAAGGTGCTGAACTCGCACTGGGAGTGCACCACATCCGGTTTCCATTCCACCAGCCGGCGCACCGTCTGCCCCACGGCAAAGCTGCGCAGCCTTGCGCCCGGGTAGATCAGCCCCGCGTCCACCGAGCCGACGGCGTACACCCCGTTTTCACAGGTGGTGTGTACGGTGCCGGAAAGGGTCAGCACCCGCACCTCATGGCCCCGGGCCTCCAGCTGGCGGCGCAGGGCCAGAATGGACGCCACCACCCCGTTCACCGCTGGGGTATACCAATCCGATGTGATGAGTATTTTCATGGAAGAAGCTCCTCCTGTCCGCATTGCTCTGCGGCAGGGCCCGCGCCCCGTATGGGGGAGCGTTCCCCTGCCGCACACCTTCTAAAACGAGGCAGCCGCCGGATTTGCCGCAAACTTTTGCCGGATTTCACCTTAAGATTTTCTGAAATCCCGCCCAGGCCCATAAAAAACGCCGGGCGGAAAGCGCTTTGGTACGCTCTCCGCCCGGCGGCGGTTTTGCAGAAGGCGGCGGTTTTCGGATGCTGCCGTTCTTCCATGGATTTTAAGTGAACTGGCTTATGCGGCCTTCTCGCTGTTCTTCTCGGCCTTGTTCAGGGCGCGCAGCGAGTTGACCACGATGGTCAGGCCCAGGATGATCAGCAGCACCGCAATGATGAGCTGCAGGCCGTTGGCGATGAACACCGCACCCCAGGTGGTTTCACCGGCGGGGATGGTCACCGCGGCGGCGGTGCGGATGGCCTTCACCATGGCCAGCAGGCGCTGCACCAGGGCGGTAAAGGTCACGCACAGCATGATGAACAGCGGCGGGAACAGCATCTTGTTGCTGCGGCCGGTCACCTTCAGGAACACGCACAGGGTCACTAGCACCAGCGCGCTCAGCAGCTGGTTGGCGGAACCAAACAGGGGCCAGATGTTGGCATAGCCGATCTGGGTCAGCAGGAACCCGAAGGCCAGGGTGACAAACGTAGAGAAGTAGGTGTTGCACAGCAGCTTGCGCCAGCCCTCGGCGTGGGCCATATCGTCCACGCTGAACAGCTCCTGGAAGCTCATTCGGCCGATGCGGGCCACGGCATCCAGGCTGGTCAGGGCCAAAGCGGAAACGCACATGGTCATGAACACGGTGGCGGCGTACATGGGCACGCCGAACATCTCAAAGAAGCCGGCCACGCCGGTGCTGAACACCTGGAAGGGAGTGCCGGCGGCGGGGGTGCCGTCCGCTGCGGCGGCTGCACCGGCCACGCACAGGGCCAGCACCGCCAGCAGGCTTTCCAGCACCATGGCGCCGTAGCCGACCTTCAGCATATCCTTTTCGTTCTCAACGGTCTTGGAAGAGGTGCCGGAGGACACCAGGCTGTGGAAGCCCGAAACCGCGCCGCAGGCCACGGTGACGAACAGAATGGGGAACATGGTGCCCAGCTTCTCGTTGTTGAAGCCGGTGAACACCGGCAGGTTCATGGAAGGATGGGCCACCAGCAGGCCCACGGCCGCACCGGCGATCATGCCGATGAACATAAAGGTGGTCATGTAATCACGGGGCTGCTTCATCAGCCACATGGGCAGCACCGCGGCAAAGAAGATGTACACGAAGGTGATGTAGCTCCAGGCCGCCTTGCCCAGCACCAGCGGGAAGTTTGCGCCCACCACGAAGGACAGCACGATGAACGCGATGCCCAGCACCGCTTCCTTCCAGCCGGAGAAGTTGTACTTTTTCTGGATCAGGCCGAACACCACGGCGAACACCATGAACATGATGGACACCATGCCCGCCGCGCCGTTGGTCTGGGCCGCGGCGGAAAGGCTGGTCACGCCGTCCTTCACCGCATAGGCGTTGAAGGTGCCGGCCACCATGTCGGCAAAGGCGGCGATGACAATGCCGCAGAACAGCCAGCAGAACAGCAGGAACAGCTTGCGGCCCAGCTTGCCGATGTATTTCTCGATCAGCAGGCCCATGGATTTGCCCTCGTTCTTCACCGAGGCGTACAGGGCGCCGAAGTCCGTCACGGCGCCGAAGAAGATGCCGCCCAGCAGCACCCACAGCAGCACGGGCAGCCAGCCGAAAGCAGCGGCCTGAATGGCGCCGGTCACAGGGCCGGCACCGGCAATGGAGCTGAACTGGTGGCTGAACACCGTCCAGCCGTTGGTGGGCACATAGTCCTTGCCGTCCTCATGGGTGTAGGCAGGGGTTTTGGCGGTGGGGTCGATGCCCCATTTGTTGGCGAGCCACCGGCCGTACAGCGTGTAGCCGCACAGCAGGCACACTGCCGCGATCAAAACGATAACGAGCGTGTTCATAGGATTCTTCCTCTCTCCGGGGTATCGGCCCCGCCGGTTCCAACCAACAAAACCAACCGGCCGCCGGGCCAATGCCCCCGTCAAATTTTCATCCGGCGATGGAGGTTTACCGCCATGCCTTCGGCGGGGCGGCACCGGCAGGGGCGGCCGGCGGGGTGCAAAAAACGCCCTCGCCCCGGCGTGCCCCCCCGGTTTTGCCCGGGCAGGCCCCCTGCCGAAGACGAAGGCGTTCAAACGCCGCCGGGCCAACGGCCCCGTGCGGCGGAATTCTGCTTCCGCGGTACCACTTCGCTTGCCGCCCTTCTGCAGGCGGCCACTTTGCCGCGCCCATGCCCGCAAAGGGCCTGGATGCGCTGCCCGGTAACGGGGGCAAAACGGCGCTGCGCTACTGGGGCCGCACGGCCCGTTCCCGCAGGCTGCTCGCAGGGGATGTTCCTCTTCCGGCCCGCGTCCGCCTTTTCAGCACCCGGCGGCTCTCTGTGCGCGGGGAGTTGGGAGAAGAATGTGTCCTGTTCAAAGCAGTTTGGTTTGTTGCATCGCTCAGATGTTGGCTCTACTTTAGTCCCGCCGCGCCCATTTGTCAACTATTTTTTGTTCGTTTCGTCACATTTCTTGCAGAAAACTTGTGCAAATTGCAAAATATTGTGCAGTTTGAATTTTTCCCTGCGCAAGAAATAGAAGCATGGAGTTTTGGCCCACGCCATAGCCCCGCCAACGCCGCCGCGCCCTGTCCCATTTCGCCGCGTCCGGGCAAAACGCCGGCCGTCCGCTGCAATTTTACGATTTTGATTTCTTTTTTGCCGCAAATATGGTATGCTAAACTTTATCGCGTGTAAGAAATGGGGCGCAGCGCCCCGCAAGGAGAGCAACGTTTTTATGAAGAAAAAGCAAAGCAACTTTTCCGGGCAGGTCGGCTTCGTGCTGGCTGCGGCCGGCAGCGCCGTGGGCGTCGGCAACCTGTGGCGGTTCCCCTACCTGGCCGCGAAGGACGGCGGTGGCCTGTTCCTGCTCATCTACCTGGTGCTGGTGGTGACCATCGGCTTCACCCTGCTCACCTCCGACATTGCCATCGGCCGCAAAACCAAGAAGAGCGCCATCGGCGCCTACACCGAGCTGGCCCCCAAGTGGAAGTTCCTGGGCATCCTCACCTTTTTTGTGCCGGTGCTCATCATGACCTACTACGCGGTCATCGGCGGGTGGATCACCAAGTACGGCGTGGTGTACCTCACCGGCCAGGCCAGCGCCGCCGCGCAGGATGGCTACTTCACCTCCTTCATCACCTCCCCGGTGTCGCCGGTGGTGTTCGCCCTGCTGTTCATGGCGGTCACGGCCTTCATCGTGTACAACGGCGTGGAAGGCGGCATTGAAAAGGTCTCCCGCTTCATGATGCCCATCCTGCTGGTGCTGGTCATTGCGGTGGCGGGCTACGCCCTCACCCTCAGCCACACCGGGGCGGACGGCGAGACCCGCACCGGCCTGCAGGGCCTGCTGTACTACCTCACCCCCCACACCGAGGGGCTGACCATCCATCGCTTTCTGCAGATCTCGCTGGACGCCATGAGCCAGCTGTTCTTCTCCCTGAGCGTGTCCATGGGCATCATGATCACCTACGGCTCCTACGTGAAGCCGGACGTGGACCTGAACCGCTCCATCCACCAGATCGAGTTCTTCGACACCGGCGTTGCCTTGCTGGCCGGCGTCATGATCGTGCCCGCCGTGTACGTGTTCTCCGGCACCGAGGGCATGGGCGCAGGCCCCAGCCTGATGTTCATCTCCCTGCCCAAGGTCTTTGACGCCATGGGCTTTGCCGGCACGGTGGTGGGCGTGCTGTTCTTCGTCAGCGCCATTTTCGCCACCCTCACCTCCTGCATCTCGGTGCTGGAGGCCATCACCGCCAATTGCATGGAGATCTTCCACACCTCCCGCAAAAAGACGGTGCTGGTGCTGTCGGTCATCTACCTGGCCGCCTCGGCCGTCATTGCCCTGGGTTACAGCGTGTTCTACTTTGAGGTGCAGCTGCCCAACGGCTCCGCCGCCCAGCTGCTGGACATTATGGACTACATCAGCAACAGCGTGATGATGCCCCTGATCTCCCTGCTGTCCACCATTCTCATCGGCTGGGTGCTCAAGCCCCAGTTCATTGTGGAAGAGATGGAAAAGGGCAGCGGCAAGTTCACCCGCAAAGCCCTGTATACCGTCATCATCCGCTATGTGGCCCCCATCGTGATGCTGATCCTGTTTTTGCAGTCCACCGGCATTCTGGCCTGACGGCCCTTCCGGGCGCATTTTTAAGGGAAGCTCCCCATCCGGGGGGCTTCTTTTTTTGCGTTCCTGAGCAAAGAGTCCCATCCGGCAGCCTGATCACAAAAAAGTGCGTACTTTACGTTTTGCCCGGCGGCTCGTATGATTAAAAGCAGCGGCCGACCCCCGAAGACATACAAAGGGCGGCAGCCCGGGAAGCGATTCTCCCGGGCTGCCGCCCTTCTTTTCTGCCCGCGCCGCCGGAACGGGCACACAAAAAGCCCGGTGCGGGCAAATGCTCACACCGGGCTTCTGATTTCACTTCCTGTGGTTCAGGCTGTGGGGCTGATTACTCAGCGTCCTGCAGCAGAGCCTTCATGGACAGGCTGATGCGCTTCTTGTCGAAGTCCACATCCAGCAGCTTCACGTTGACCTCATCGCCAACCTTCAGCACATCGCTGACCTTCTCCACGCGCTCGTTGCTGATCTCACTGATGTGGACCAGACCGTCAACACCGGGCAGGATGCGCACGAACGCACCGAACTTGGTGATGCTCACAACGGGAGCGGTGAAGGTGCTGCCGATGGGATACTCGTTCTTCAGCTTCTCCCAGGGGTTGTCCTCGGCCTTCTTGTAGCCCAGGCTGACCTTCTGGGTCTCGCGATCCAGATCACGCACATACACCTCGATGGTGTCGCCCACGCTCACGACCTCGCTGGGATGCTTGATGCGGTTCCAGCTCAGCTCGCTGATGTGGCACAGGCCGTCCACGCCGCCGATGTCCACAAAGGCACCGTAGCTGGTCAGGCTCTTCACAACGCCGGTGTAGGTCTTGCCCACCTCAACGTCCTTCCAGAAGGCCTCGCGCTTCGCAGCGTTCTCCTCGGCAGTGACCTTGTTGATGGAACCAACGATCTTGCGGCCGGCGCACTCGGTGATCACCAGCTTAACGTCCTTCTTGACCAGCTGGGTGTAGTCCTCGTCACGGCGCATGGTAGCCTGGCTGCGGGGCACGAACACCTTCACGCCCTTGACCAGAACCACAACACCGCCCTTGTTGGCCTCGGAGACGGTACCTTCCATAACGGTGCCCTCTTCGCAAGCCTTGGCGACTTCTTCCAGACCCTTGCGGGACTCCAGCTTCTTCTTGGACAGGTAGTCAACGCCTTCCTGGTCGTTGACCTTCTCGACGACGAGGTCCAGCTCATCGCCCACCTTCACCAGATCCTCTGCCTTGGCGGAGGGGTCGTCGGTCAGCTCGCTCAGCCGGACGATGCCGGTGTGCTTGGTGCCGATATCGACCTGGATCTCGTTGGGCTGCACGCTGGTAACGGTGCCCTTAACGATCTTGCCTACATACACGGGTTTCATGGAAGCTTCGATCATTTCCTCGAAACTCATGTCGTCACGGATTTCTTCACTCATCTTGTTAAGTACCTCCTCAATTATAGACGACGGCGTGGAAGCCCCCGCGGTTACGCCCACCGTGCTGACACCCCGGAACCATTCCGGCTCCAGCTCGTCCGCCGTTTCTACGGTGACGGCCCGGGTGTGCTGCGCGGCGACCTTGGCCAGCTTTTGGGTATTGGAAGAATGATGACCACCAATGACGACCATCAGATCGCATTTCTGGCTGAGGCCTTCCGCTTCCTGTTGCCTCGCCCACGTCGCATTACATATTGTATCAAAAACTCGCGCGTTTGTATATGCTTTTTTTAGAAATTCCGAACATTCCAGCCATTTTGTCACTTGGAAGGTCGTTTGGGCCACCACAAACAGTGCATTTTGCTCACTGGCCGGGCCGTTCCATGCCTTCAGTTCCTCCAGATTGGCAAAAATGAACACGTCACCGGTGGTGTGCCCGGCAATTCCCTGCACTTCCGGGTGGGTGCGGTCGCCTGCAATCAGCAGCGTGGCGCCCTCGTCGCTGGCCTGCTTGGCAATGCGGTGGATCTTGGTGACGAAGGGGCAGGTGGCGTCGTGCACCTTGGCCCCCATGGCCGCCAGCCGGGCGTACACGTCGGCCCCCACGCCGTGGCTGCGGATGACCACCTCATAGCCGTCGGGCACCTGGTCGGGGGTGTCCACCGTCACCACGCCCTTGGCGGCCAGGTCAGCCACACACTGGGGGTTGTGGATCAGCGGCCCCAGGGTGGCCACCTTCCGGCCCTCTTCCACCAGCTGGTAGGTGAGCTTCACCGCCCGGTCCACGCCAAAGCAGAACCCGGCGGTTTTTGCAAGCAGAATCTCCATGTCTGCCCTCCTCAGTCGAACTTGTTCTCGTCGTACAGCCGCTGCCAGGCATCGGTGAGCAGCGCCTTGTTTCGGCGCAGGGCCGAGGCGCTCTTCGTCTCGCCTAAGTACAGCTCTTCAGCGGGAATGGGCGTGCCGAAGCACACCCGCACCCGGCAGAACACCTTCATGCGGCCCGGCTCGTAAATGATGCGGCAGGGCACCATGGGCACCCCGGCGGCGCTGGCAATGACGAAGGCCCCGCTTTTCACCTTGCCCACCTGGCCGGTTTTGCTGCGGGTGCCCTCGGGGAAGATCAGCAGGCCTTGGCCCTTTTGCACATCCCCGATCAGCTCGTCCACCACGTTCACATCGCCGCGGCCCCGCTCAATGCCCACCACGCCCACGTGGCGGAACATCCAGGTGAACACCGGGTTCACCTGCAGGATCTCCTCCTTGGCCATGATGAGCAGCCGCTTGCCCCAAAACCGGGCAATGACCACGAACACCGGGTCAATGGCTGAGATGTGGTTGGGGGCCAGCACAAAGCCGCCCTCTTTGGGCAGGTTCTCCCGCCCGATCACCCGGATGCGGAAGCCGATGTGCCACACCAGCCAGGCCGCCGTTACGATAATGCAATAAAACATAGGTTCTCCTTTGCGGCTTGTTCTGCGCCGCGGGCCGGTCGTTGTTCTGGGGTTTCGGGGCCGGTCACACCCCGGCCTTCTCCCGGATGATCGAGCGCAGCAGCTGGAAGCTCTGCTCAAAGTCCAGCTCGGAGGTATCGGCCAGCACCGCATCCTCCGCCTGGCGCAGGGGCGCGGCGGCCCGGTGTGTGTCCTGGTCGTCCCGGCGGCGGATGTCCGCCAGCACGGTCTCGTAGTCGGCGGGCTGGCCCTTGGCGGCCAGCTCGGCGGCGCGGCGGGCGGCCCGGGCCTCGGGGCTTGCGGTGAGGAAGATCTTCACCTGGGCATTGGGCAGCACCACGGTGCCGATGTCCCGGCCGTCCATCAGCACGTTGTTGGTGCTGGCAATGGCCCGCTGCTGCTCCAGCAGGAAGCTGCGCACCGCCGGGTGCACCGCCACGGCGGAGGCGGCCATGCCCACCTGCTCCTGCCGGATGGCCTCGCTCACGTCCTCGCCGTTCAGGTAGATGTGCTGGGCCCCGTCCACATGGGCCAGGGTGAGGGCCACCGCGGGCAGCAGGGCCTCCACGGCGGCCGCGTCGGCCGGGTCCTTCCCGGCGCGCAGGGCGTACAGGCCCACCGCCCGGAACATGGCCCCGGTGTCCACATACAGATAGCCCATTTCCCCGGCCAACCGCTTGGCCAGGGTGGATTTACCGGCCCCGGAAGGGCCGTCGATGGCAATGGCAATGCTCATGGTTTGTTCCTCGCTTCTCTCTTGATTCACCTTCGGCGGCGCCGGGTTCTGCGGCATCGCCGGAAACACAGCTTTGATGCACCAGGCTTTTTACGCCAGCCCCCGGGCGGCCGCCTGGGCGGTACACCAGGCGATCTGCAAGTTGTAGCCGCCGGTGTAGGCGTCCACATCCAGCACCTCGCCCGCAAAATACAGCCCCGGGCACTTTTTCGAGGCCATGGTGCGGGGGTCCACTTCCTTCACCGTCACGCCGCCGCTGGTGATCACCGCGTGCTCCAGGTCGCCCCGTTCCCGGATCTTGATGCGGAAGTCCTTCATCAACTCCACCAGCGCCAGCCGCTCTTCCTTCGTCAGCTGGTTGGCCTTCTTGGCGGGGTCCACGCCCCAGCGCTCCACCATCACCGGCTGCATACTGGCGGGCAGCAGCTTCACCAGGCAGTTGGCCGCGTCCCGGTTGGCCAGGGCCGTCAGGTCCCGATTCAGGCGGGCGTACAGCTGCTCGTGGCTCAGGGCAGGCTTCAGGTCAAAGCCCACCTCGTACTTGTGTTTGGCCAGATCGCCCAGATGGGCCGAGGCCGAGAGCACCAGCGGGCCGGACAGGCCGAAATGGGTGAACAGCGCCTCGCCCTGCTCCTGAAAAATGCTCTTGCCGTCCTGATACAGGGTCAGGCCCACGTTCTTCAGGGCCAGGCCCATCATCCGGCGGCATTCGCCCCCCTGGGCCACCAGGCTGACCAGGCTGGGCACCGGCGTGCGCACGGTGTGGCCGGCCTGCCGGGCCAGCTCGTAGCCCGCGCCCCGGCTGCCCGTGCCCGGGTAGGAAACGCCGCCTGTGGCCACCAGCACCCAGTCGCCCCGGTACTGGCGGCCGCTCCGGCAGCTTACGCCCACGCAGCGGCCCTCCTCCAGGATCAGCTTCGTCACCTCTTCGGTGTGCAGCTCGGCCCCGGCGGCGTAGCGCACCAGCGCCCGGCGAATGTCCTCGGCCCGGTCGCTTACCGGGAATACCCGGCGGCCCCGCTCCACCTTCAGGGGCACGCCCAGCCCCTCAAACAGGGCCATGGCCGCCGCCGTGTCAAAGGCGGAAAAGGCTGAATACAAAAACCGGGGGTTCGTGCGCACGTTCTGTAAAAAGGTCTCCCGGTCGCAGTCGTTGGTCACGTTGCAGCGGCCTTTTCCCGTTACCAGAATTTTCTTGCCCGGCTTTTCCTCATGCTCCAGCAGGGTCACGGTGTGGCCCTGCTCCAGCGCGGCGCCCGCGGCCATCAGCCCGGCCGCGCCCGCGCCCACAACGATCAGATGTCCCATGACGGGGCCTCCTTTTCTTCGCTCGGCCCGGCCAGCAGCACCGCCGCCGCAAACAGCGCCAGCAGCGGGTGAACCGTGGCCAGATACATTACGTAGGTTCCAATGTGGAAGGACGCCACCTCCATAAAGGCCATCATCGCGGCCCGAAACAGCGCCATGCCCAAAAAGCCCAGTTCCAGCCACCAGAGCAGCGCGCCCCCGCCGCCCTGTAAGAGGGCAAGGCCCCGGCCGCCATGCAGCAGGGCAAGGCCCCGGCGCACAAACACCCACAGCGCCGCCAGCAGCGCCAGCGGCAGGCACACCGCATAGCCCCGGCGCAGCAGGGTCAGCAGCCCGTAGGCCGCCTTCTGCACCGGGTTGTAATAGGCGTTTGCCGTGCCCGCCTGGGCCGCCAGATTGGCCCCGGTGTGCAGGTAGGCCTCCCACACGGCCACATCCTCGGCGGTGCCGATGGTGATGTCCGTCCGGTAGGGGGCGCAATCCTGAAAGGTGGCGCACCAGTAAAGGCTCTTCGCCGTCTCGGCCAGGGTGGGCAGCACGTTCTCGGCCCGCACCGGCGGGGTGGTGCCGCTGCGCACGCCGCCCTCGCTGGGCAGCACGCCCTCATCGCACAGGCGGTTGATCTCCTCGGCCACCCCCGCCCAGTAGGCCTGGGCCTTCTGGGCCGTATCGTACACGCCCTCATACTGGGCCGCCCGGCGGATGGCCCAGTAGAAGCTGCCGGACTGGTAGTCGCCCACCGCGGGGTTCACAAAGTCGTTGCGCATCTGGGGGTCCTCTTCCAGCCAATGGCGCAGCGGGCGCAGGGCCTCCACGTTTTCATACAGCAGCTCCCGCACCTCCGCCGGCACGCTCACCAGCGGAACGGGCTCGCTCTCCTTCACCCGCACCATGGCCCCGATGGCCTGGGCAAAGCTGCCGGAGGAGAAATCGCTCACCACCCGCACGCCGTACTCCCGCTCATTTTTGGCGGCCACGGCCTGCAGGCTGCCCACCAGCACCAGCCCGGGCAGGGCCAGCGCCGCTACACGTGCCCAGGCGTTCAGGTTTTTCAGCCCCATGCGGCGCAAAAGAAGCACCGCCAGAACCAGCCCGCCGGCCAGCCAGAAGGGCAGCAGCCACACGCCGTCCTCCCGGCAGAGCCAGGCGGCCGCCAGTCCCACCCCGGCCAAAAGCAACCAGGGCAGGCTTTTGTTCAGCCGCCCTGCCGCCCGCAGGGCATAGCCGGTCAGCCCCGCAAAGAACAGCAGGCACAGGGCGGGGAAGATGTTGTCCCGATACACCCGCAGGGTGTAGCTGGCGCTGGCCGAGGGCAGAAACGCCAGCACCCCGAACACCGTCAGCTGCCGCCAGCGGGTTTTCAGCGCCGGGGCCAGGGCCGCCGCCATGGCCAGGGCCGCCGCCGTCCACAGCAGCTGCCCGGCGATCAGATAGGGCAGGCCCAGCTTCTGCAGCCCGGCCAGCCACACAGCAAACAGCGGATGCTTGGACAGGGTGAGGTAATTGTACTCGCCCAGCCAGTTCCCGGCGGTGATGCTCTGGGCCGCATGGAAATACAGCTCGTCGTCCAGCGGTGCGCCGTCGATCCAGGTGTAGAACCGCTGCTGGCTGGCCAGCGCGGCCTTCACCGCAAACACAGCCAGCACCGCCAGCGCATACCCCACCGGTGAAAGAGGCGGGAGCTTGTTCTGTTTTAAGCGTTTTTTGTCCTTCATTGTGTTCTCCGATTTTTGTGGTGCTGGAAATTGGGGCGGGGAGTTTTTCTTGTTTGGCGTTTCTGCGGCCGCATTTGGGCTTCGCTGCAACGAAAGCGCAACCGCCTCACTTCTGAATCTTCTCCACGCTCTCCACAAGGTAGGTCTGGCGGCGGAACACCATTTCCAGAATCAGGCTCAGGTACTTGATGACGATGGCCAGAATGCCGAACACCCCGGCAAAGCCCACCGTCAGCACAAACATGGTGGTTACCCAGCCCTCCACAAAGCGGTGGCCGAAAAACACCACCAGCGTGTACACCAGCTCCAGCAGGGCCAGGGCCATCATGCCGGCGGCCACGCCGAAGCTCAGCTTAAAACCCGCGTTGGTGTACAGCACCAGGCTGTCCGCCGCCAGGGTCATGTCACCGGTGCGGCGGGCCATGGCCCCCTCAAAGGTCAGGGTGGCCTGGGCCAGGCCGCTGGCCGCATAGGCGGCCTTGCGGTAGGGCAGCCCCGGGCTGATGGCGTGCACCCGGTTGATGCCCCGGCGGCTCAACAGGCGGAAGGCATCGGTGGCGATGGGGTAGGCCGACCGGCTGAACCGGTTGAACACCCCGTAAAAGGCCCGGCTGGCCAGTTTCTGGTGGCTGGGGCCGACGCTCACCACGTCGTTGCCCAGAAGCGCCGTCTCGTAGGCCTTCCAGATCAGCGCCGGGTCGTAGCACAGGTCTGCCGCGTCAAACTCATACACAAAGTCGCCGATGGCGCAGTCCTGCCCGGCGTTCATGCACAGCTCCACCCCCTGCGCCAGGCTCATGTGCAGCAGGGTCAGGGGTTTGGTCAGGTTCTGGGCGGCAAAGTCCCGCACGGCCTGGGCGGTGCCGTCGGTGCTGCAGTCGTCCACGGCGATCAGCTCATACTGGGCAAAGTGCTCCTCCAGCTGGGCGCACACCGCCGCCAGAAACGGCGCCACCCGGGCCGCGTCGTTGCGCAGGTACACCACCGCCGAGATGAAATTGCTCTCTTTTGCCTGGGTCATGTTACAATACCTCGTCCAAATCGTATACGGTGTTGATCTTGCCCGAAAGCACGCTCACAAACACCGGCTCATCGCTGTAGCGCCGCACCACCGTGGGGCGGGAATCGTCAATCTCGCTGGCCTTCAGAATCGGCTTCATGCTGAACAGGCTGGAATGGTACGCAAAGCCCAGCTCCGGGCGCAGATACTTGCGGGCCAGCTGGCTCATGTAGGGCCAGGCGCTGGCGGGCTTTGCCGGGCACTCGTTGCAGTTGTACAGGATGCCCGGGCGGCACCGGCCGCCGCTGCGCGCCTGGCAGTCAAAGGTAGGCAGCGGGTCGTAGCTGGTCACATGGGGGGTAAAGGTCACGCTGGTCAGGCTGTGCAGCCCCGTGCGGCCGAAGGGCATGATGGAAAAGAACGGCCCATCCATCACCGTGATGCCCACGTTTTTCAGCGCGTCGTTCACCGTGCACAGAATGATCTCGCACAGCTCATACTTGATGCGGAACGGCTCGTAGCCCAGCATGGCGTGCACGTCGTTCACCCCGGCGTAGGTGGCGTTGAGCAGGTACGGCGTCTCCAGCGTCTCGCCGCCGGTCTCCACCTGCCAGGCGCCGCCCGCTTTTCGGATGGCCGTGGGCGCGGCGGAATACCGCACCTCCACATTGGGCAGTTTGGCCAGCTCCGCCAGAAAATACTTCTTTAAAATCTGCGCGTCGTAGGTGTACTCCCGGGTCAGGAAGGCCCCGTCACACCGGCCGGGCTGGAAGTAGCGGTTCGGGTCCACTCCGTCGCACCGGATGTGAGCCGCGTCGCAGAACTTCTGGAACTCCGGCCCGGTGGTCCAGGAGAAATGGGCGCTGGTGGCGTACACCTGGTCGAAGCCGGTCAGCAGGCAGAAACCGTAGTCCTCGCAGAACCGGTCGAAATACTTGGCGCTCTTGATGGCGGTGGAATAGCTGCGGGGGTAGTGGTATCCCTGATGCACCCGGGCCTGATTGATGTAGGTGGCCCGCATAAAGGGGGCGGGGTCCCGCTCCAGCACCAGCACCCGCTGGCCCTTCTGGCCGCACTTGTGTGCCGCATACAGGCCATACAGCCCCGCGCCCAGAATGATCTTATCGTATGTCATGGCTTTGCACCGCCTTCGGCTTAGTTAGTTTGGGTTGTACCGCCCGGCCAGCGCCCGGAACAGGATCTTCAGCAGGTCAGCGTTGCCGCGCATACCCTTGATCTTGGTGGGGGTGGCCCCGGTTTTGGGGTAGGCGCGGGTCACGGGCACCTCGCAGGCCTTCAGGCCCAGCTGAGTGGCCCGGATGCTGAGATACGCCAGCAGCTCGTAGCCCACAAACACCTCCCGCAGGGGCTGCACCGCCGGGTGGGTCAGATAGGCCCGGCTGTACGCCCGGTAGGCGTTGGTGGTGTCGGTGAACCACTGGCCCGCTGCCAGGCTGATGACCGGCGCATGGATGAGCCGCACCGCGGCGTACCGGCTGGGCGGCGTGTTCACCGCCCGGCCGCCCTTGATGAAGCGGCTGCCCTGAATCAGGTCGTAGCCCTCTTTCAATTTGGCCAGAAACAGCGGCACGCTCTCGATGGAATCCTTGTTGTTGCCGTCGATGGTCAGCACGTCCTCGTAGCCCCGCTCCAGCGCCCAGGCAATGCCCATGCGCAGCTGGGCGCCCTGCTTGCCCGGGCCGGTTTTTACCAGCAGGGTGTTCACGCCCCGCCGGGCAAGGCCCGCCTGATCCATGCTGCCGTCGGTGCTGCCGCCGTCGCACAGGGCCACATCGCACAGGCGCGTCACCCCGGCCGCCGCGGCCCGGTCCAACTCGGCCAGAATGCGCTCCCCCTCGTTGATCACCGGGATGAGCAGGCAGTACCGGCTTTTCTTTTCGGCAAATTCCGCCTTGGTGTAGGCGGGCACCCCTTCGCGGTGCTCCACCGCCTGGGGAACAACGGGCACAAACTCGCTCATACTTCGCCGAATACCTCCTTCACGTATTCCAGGCAGGCCGTCAGGGTATCCATGTCCTGGGCCTTCATCTCCACCGAGACAAAGCCCCGGTAGCCCACGGCCCCCAGCAGGAGGGCCAGCTGTTTGTGGATGGGCCGGGGCTGAATGGCCCCAAGGCCCGGCTCACTGATGTGGATGTGGCTCACATACTTCATGTCCAGAGCAAAATCCTCCGGATGTTCGCCGTTGGCGATCATGGTGCCCACGTCCAGATTCACCGCCAGGCCCGGCAGGCCCAGCTTTTTCACCAGCCGGAAGGCCTCCCGGGTGGTGTTCAGGTAGTTGGTGTTGTAGATGGGCGGATTGGCCTCCAGCGCCAGCCGCACCCCATTGCGGGCGGCCTCCACCCCCAGCCGAGCAAAAAAGCCCTCGGCCTCTTCGGGGGTGTGCCCTTCGGGCACCGCCCGCTGGCGGGGGCAGCCGAACACCAGGCTGCCGCACCGGCAGGCCCGGGCAAACTGATAGGCTTCGCCGGTGTACTCCTCCAGCCGGGCGGCGTCGGCCGCGTCAAAAATGCTGCCGCTCCGGCCGTACCAGATGCTCTGCATACTGGGAATGACAAACCCATACTTCTGGTACATCACCCCGGCAAACAGGGCCGCGCCGTTCAGGCAGTCGTAAGGGTCTTGCGGAAAAATGCGGGTGGGGGCGATCTCCAGGCCGGTGTAGCCCAGCTCCTTCATCTTGCCCCAGGCGGCTTCATCGTCCGCCGCCGCCCAGCACAGGTTTGAGGCTGCCAGCTTCATTCAGGTCCATCCTTTCATAAAGGCGGCGATCTCCGCCAGTTCCTCTTCTTTCGTGCACAGGTAGCCGCCCTGCCCGCCCAGCAGCGCCGCGTGGCGGCTGCGCAGGTCGTAGTCAAAGGGGGCGGCGGCCAGATGGTTCTGCCAGGCGCCCCCGGTCAGGTGCGCATACACCTCGGCGGCGCTCACCGGCGGCGGGGTCAGGTTCAGCACCGTCAGGCCCGCGGCCAGGGCGGCTTCAATGTCCCGCCACAGCCGGGCCAGCGGGTAGAACTGGTACTTCGACCGGCTGTCGGTAAAGGCCAGGGCGTTCCAGTCGTTGGCCGCAAAAAAGGCCCGCAGTTCGGCCGCGTCCACCCGGCCGCTCAGCCGATAAAAGCCGTTCTGGCCATCTTCATAGCCTGTGGCCACCAGCGCGCTTCTGGCCGCCAGTTCCGCGTACTTTTCCGGCTTCAGCAGCGCGGGGGTCAGGGTGTGCAGGTCGTATAAAAAGTTCTTTTTCAGCCCCTTGCCGTACAGGGCGGGCAGCCGCACGATCATCGCGTCGGGGAAGTCCTCCCGCACCCACTGTTCCAGCTGCAGCCGGTTGGCCCCATAGGGGGGCAGGCCCTCGGTCTCCATGGGGCTTTGCTCGTCCTTGCCCCGGCTGTCCCGATACACGGCGATGGAGGAGATGAGCACCAGCCGCCGGGGGGCCAGCCGGCGCAGATTCTCCCGGGCGGCGGCCATCACGGCCAGGTCGGCCGCCGGGTCCCGGTTGGCCAGAAACATGGCCGCGGGCACCCCGGCGTACACCACCAGCTCGTTGCGGCGGCCGAAGCCCTCGGCCACATCGGTGGAGTGGTAGGCAGCTTCAAAGGTGTGGGCGGCCATCAGGTTGCCCCCCACAAAGCCGGTGCTGCCCACCAGAACAGACTGTGCCATGGTATGTATCCCTCCGTTTGCCGCCGGTGCTTTCTCGGGGCCACAGGTGCGGCGCTGCTTCCGGCGCAGGCAGAATGCCGCACATTGCCCATACTTATACAGATATCATTATAGCGTACCACCCCCTAAAAGGCAACGAAAAAGGGGGCGGCCCCGGCAGCAGCAAAAAAGCCTTCCCCTCGAGGGGAAGCCTGACTTCCAGCCCCCGCGCAAAAAAAGCCAGAGCGGCAGCACGATGCTGCCGCTCTGGCTTTTTCATAATTCATACCAACTAAACCTTGCCGCCTGCTCACCCCAGCACCGTCTCGGGGTCAATGCAGCTGCCGTCCTGCCGGATCTCAAAATGCAGGTGGCTGGGCAGTTTGGCCTCGGCGGGCACCCGGCCCACCTTGCCCAGCACGTCCCCCGCGTGTACCTCATCGTCGGCCTGCACCGCCGGGGCCTCCAGCCCCTGGTAGCGGTACACCCGGCTGCCGTCTGACACTTCCACCGTCCAGCCCCACACCGCATCCTGATACACCGCGCTCACCTGGCCCAGGGCGGCGGCCTTCACCGGCTCGCCCGCTTCGGCGGCCAGGTCCACCCCGTTGTGGGTGCGCCAGTCGCCCAACGTTTCGTTGTACACCAGCTCATCCCCGCTGAAGGCCGCGAGCATCTGCCCAGGCACCGGCCAGGCAGAGGAGACTTCCGGCGAGGCGGCCTGCTGCCCAGAGCCTTCCGGCCCGCCGGAAGGCGAAGAAGAGGTAGCCTCCGGCAAGGAGGAAGGGGAGGACCCGCGCAATTCGTCCGGCTCGATGGGCACATTCTCGGCGCTGCGCTCCACCGGCAATTCCGGGGCATCCCATACAAACTCCTCCTCGCTGCTGCTTTGGCTCTCCGCCGTTCCGTTCAGGCGGCCGACCACCGTGCGGATGGCCCACACACTGGAGGCTGCCGCCGCCAGAATGCAGGCCAGCAGGGCCAGATAAAAACCCTTTTCCCGAATAAAGGATGTGAACCGTTTCATCTTGCATGCTCCGTTCCCGGCGGCCGGTGGCCGCCGCCTTTTCGTTGCTGACAAGCATAGTTTGCATCGGCCCGGGCGGGAATATTCAGGCCTTCGCCGGTTTTGCGGTTCGATTTTGAATGAGTTTGCCCCGCCGGGCCTGTTTTTGCGTCCGCAGCGGGCCGGGACGGTCAGGTTTTCCACAAAGTACGCCTCAAATGGTTGAAAAAAGAGCCGCCCGCCGGGGGAACTTTGCCATGTGTCCAATGCCGGTCGCCCGGTATCCGAACACATCGCGCTCCCTCGAAGAGCAGCTCATTTTTTACAGCGTTTGCAGCGCAAACGAAAGCAAAATGAAAATCAAAAGCAGCAGCACTGAACCCGGCAGCCCAATCTCGCGCTCACTGGCTGCGCCGGTTGCCCATGGGCAGGCTCAGCACCAGCGTAATGCCCAGCGCAATGGCCACGGCCACCTTCACGGTTTCAATGCCCTTCTGCACCATCATGCCGCTGAAGCCGAAGATGAAGTAGTAGGCGGTGTAATAGATGCCCGCGCCGGGCACCAGCGGGAAGATGCCGCACAGCAGGAACACCGTCACCGGGGCGCGGCGGTAAATGGCGAACAGCCGCGCCAGCAGCGTCAGGGGCAGCGCGCCCAGAAAGCTGGCGGCGGCCACGCTGCACCCGGCCTCCACCGCCAGGCAGTAGGTCACCCAGCCCGCTGCGCCGGTGATGGCGCAGGCCAGATAATGGCGCTTTTCCACCTGAAACAGCGCGCCGAAGGTGGCGCTGTCGCCCGCGGCCACCAGCGTCTGCAAAAGCAGCTTGCCCAACGTCATCGCGCACCACCTCCCAGTACAAAGGCCCAGGCCATCAGCGCCAGGCCCACGCCGCAGGCAATGCACCCGGCGGTGAGCAGCGCATCGATCAATCGGATGGTGCCTGAGAGGTAGTCGCCGCTGATGAAATCCCGGATGGACATGGTCAGGGCCACGCCGGGGGTCAGGGGCATCAGCGCGCCGATGGTGGGCGGGTTCTGGTTCAGGCCCGGCAGCACCAGCCCGATCAGCGTGACCACCGACACCACCAGCGCCGCCCCGGCCAGGCGGCTGAAAATGCGGTTGATGCCGGTGCGGGCCAGCCACAGAAGCAGCGCCTGCACGCACACCCCCGCAATGCTGGCGGCAACGGCCTCCAGCGGGCCGCCGCCGAACATCACGCCGGCGCAGGCGCAGCCGATGCCGCAGGCCAGAATCTGCTTCCAGTCCTCCAGCTCCGGCAGGTGTCTGATCTCATCCAGGCGGCAGCGGGCCTGGGCCAGGCTCACCCGGCCGGCGGCCGCCTGGCGGGAAAGCTCGTTCACCGCCGCCACCCGCGTCAGGTTCACCGAGGAATTGGGCACGTTGCGCACCCCGCCGGGCAGGCTGTGCTCCAGCGGCACGGCGATCACGCCGTTGGTCAGCACATAGGCCTGCAGCTCGCCGGTGCCGAAGGCCCGGAACAGGATCTCGGCGGTCTCCTGGGCGCGGCTGGTCTCCGCCCCGCTGGCCAGCAGCAGGGCGGCGGCGTCCGCCGCAAGGGTCAGAGCTTCCTGCGAACGCAGGTTCTGGCTGTCATCCACGAATGGCCTCCTGTACAGCGGCAAAGGTCGGGTAGTGGTGATACAGGTGGTCTGCAATGACCTCCATCAGCAAAAAGTCGTCCTCGCTGTCAATGTCCAGCACACCGGTGTCCATCATCTGGGTCACGTAGGTCTTGGCGTCCCAGATGCTGTGAGTGGCGTTGTTGGCCAGAAAATCCCGCCGGTACACATAGATGCTGGCGTTCACATCGTAGAACACCGGGGCCTGCTGGCGGGCGGTGAACCAGTCGCTGGCAATGCCCTTTTCGATGTGGTCGCCGCAGTCCTTCACCATGTTGAAGCAGGGGTTGCGGCGGCTCTCGGTCACGCTGTACACCAGATCCAAATCGTCCCGCTCGTCCTTCATCTTGTAGGCGGCGGCCAGGTCCTCGGCGGTGCGCAGGGGGCTGGTGATGTCCAGATCCATCACATAATCGTATTTGCAGCCGTTCTTTTCTTCCATGCGG
Source organism: uncultured Oscillospiraceae bacterium (assembly GCA_934513685.1). Lineage (GTDB taxonomy): Bacteria > Bacillota > Clostridia > Oscillospirales > Ruminococcaceae > SFJ001. Next base: position 23,469 of record CAKSWY010000006.1, read on the forward strand.
GTCAGGCTGTCCTGAATGACGGCCATCTTGGGCACGGTGTCGCCGCCCAGCTCCTCGCACCGGGGCAGGAAGGTCACCTCGGGGTACTTGTCCGCCACCAGCTTCGCCAGATCGGCGCTGTCGGTGTTCAGGGCAATGTCCGCCTTCACCTCCGGGTGGGCGGCCAGAAACAGCCCCGCCGCGGCCAGCGAATAATACACCAGCGGCTTGCCGCAGAAGGTTTTCAGGTTCTTGTTCTTAAAGCCCTTGCTGCCGGCCCGGCCGCATACGGTAATCAGCAATTTTTTCATCCGATGACTTCCTCCTTGCATTCGGTTCGCTCAGCCCAGCGTTTCGCCCTGGGTCAGGGCCAGCACCTCCAGCGCCGTGCGGGGCGGGTTCACACTCTCGCCGGTGCCGTTCCGGGCATAGTCCACAAAATATTCCATCTCCCGCTCATAGCGGCGGTTCACCGGCTCCTCATAGCGGCGCACGGTGCCGTCCTCCAGCGTGAGAGTGCCCGCGCCGAAATCGGCGGTGACGGTGCCCTCCTTGCAGAACAGCTCAATGCTCCGCCGGTAGGTGCGGCCGAAGTAATCCAGATGCACCTCGGCCAGCAGGCCCGGATACCGGGCAATGTAAACGGACAGATCGTCCGAATCGATCTCCAGATGGCTGAAGGTTCCCTTCAGGTTGTACACCTGGCTGGGCACGCCGAACAGCTCCACCAGATAGTCCCACTCGTGGATCAGGTCGATGGTCACACCGCCGCCCATCTCCCGGTGGGCCGAGTACACGGTGCGGTAGTCCACCCCGGGCCGCCAGTCCGGCAGGTAGGAAGAGCAGATCACCCGGGCCGAGTAGGGCTTCAGCCGGGGCAGCTCCTCCTTCAGGGCCAGCATGGTGCCGCACCAGCGCATGGGGGCCGCCACATAGGCCTTCTGGTGCTCGTCCAGCCCCAGGGCCGCCAGGTCGTAGCCGGTGGCCTCAAAGATGGGCTTTTCGATGAATAGGGCCTTCGCCCGGCCCGCCAGCTTTTGAATGGCCTCGGCGTGCAGGTGGGTGGGGTTGGTGATGAAGGCCAGGTCGTACTCGCCCAGGGCATTCCAGTCGGTGTACTGGGCGTGCAGCAGCTCGGCCGCGCCGGGGCGCAGGGGGCGGCTGCCGCTGCGCAGGGCATCCGCCTGAAGGGGAATGCCCTTTTTCTCGCACAGGGCCGTCAGGTTCTGCAAATGCCGGGTGCCGATGGACCCCAGCCCGATGAACAGTGCTTTCACGGTGTTCCTCCCGTTTCAAAAGCGCTCGATGCGCTCGATCAGCTCAATGGTGGCCAGATCCTTTTCAAAGCTGTACCGGGGCTGCTGGGTGCCGTTCAGCACCCCAAAGAAGTTGGTCAGCTCGTCCACGTAGGCGTTTTCCACAATGTTGTCGCTGTACCGGCTGTCGTGCTCCACGGTCTGGTAGGTGCACACCGGGTCCTTCCGGCCGGTGGCGTGGTCAAAGCGGTACAGGCTGGCGGGGCTGCCCTCCCAGAACAGGTGCAGGCCCTCGCCGAAGCACTCAAAGTTGCGCACGGCCTTGGGGCTGACCACGTCGGCGGCCAAAAAGCCCTTGGTGCCGTTTTCGTGGCGCAGGGTGACAAACCAGCTGTCCGGATAGGGCAGCTCCAGATCGCTGAGCTTGTCCTTTTCCACATACACGCTCTTCACCGGGCCGAAGGCGTCCAGCAGCCAGGGCAGGTCAATGCCGAAGATCTCCCGCACGCCGCTGGTGCGCTTGTCGCCCACAAAGAAGTTCTTGTAGTTCTCCCAGGGGTGCCAGTCAGGCAGGTACTGGCCGATGTGGTAGATGTAGTTCACCGGCTTTTTAAATTCGGCCACCTGCTGCTTGATGTACTGGGTCTCGCCCCGGTACAGCATGGTGCTGGAAAGGAACAGCGGCAACCCTTTGGCTTTGGCCTTGGCCATGTTTTCGGTGTAGCCGTCGCTCACCAGGTTCAGCTCGGTGAACACGGGCAGGCCCTCATCCAGCAGCTGGCCAATGATGCCGCTGTGGGTGATGGGGGCGGTGCACACCAGCGCCGCGTCCGGGTGCCGGGCCGCCACCGCCGTGGGAATGTCCGGATAGGCGTCGATGCCCAGCCGCCGCACCTCTTCGCTGGTGCGGCGCTCCTCGCTCAGGTCCACGCCGCACAGCTCAATGGAAGCGTCAATGCCCTTGGCCAGCCGGGCGCGGCGTTTGCCCATGCTGCCCAGGCCCACGATCAAAAGTTTCATATCCGTTTTCCCTTCTGTTGGTGTTTTTTGGGGGCGGCGTTTTTTCGCCCGTTCCCCCCGTTCTCTTATGCGCAGACGCGCGCGTTATACACGCTGTATTCCCAGTTTTGCATATTTATGAATTTATGCAGTCTCGCGGCTGTGAGAATTTTTCCTCACGCTTCTTCCTGCTCTCCAGCCGGCTCGGCGGGATTTTTCCAGTGCTCCGGCACCGGCCCGTCGTAGAAGCTCTTGGGCGCGCCCAGGGTGGGGCTGTTCAGCCAGGCCTCCAGCACCCGGGCCATGCGCAGGCTGGTCGGCCCGCCGTTGTAGGGGCTTTGGGCCGTGCGGGCCTTCGCCGCAAATTCCGGGCTGCGGGCCGTAGCCAACGCCCCGGCAATGGACGCCTCTTCGGCCGGGCAGCACAGCACGTTGCCGCACACAATGCGCCCCGCCTGCCGCTGGCCGATGTTCACCGTGGGCACCCCGAAGGTGGGGGTTTCCACCACGCCGCTGGAGGAGTTGCCCGCCACCAGCGCGCAGGCCCGCAGGGCAGACACATACCGCACCACGCCCAGGCTGGTGAAGGCCGCGGCCTTGTCCGGCCGGGCGGCGGTCCATTCGTCCCACAGGGCGTTGATGGCCTGGCCGCCGGCATCCGCGTTGGATTTGGTGATGAGCCAGTGCAGCCCCTCGGTACGGTCCATGGCCGCCAGCAGTGCCTGCATCTGGGCCATGGGGTCTGCGCCGCCGGCCGTTTCCGGGTGGAAGGTCACCAGCGCAAAGGGCTGCTCACCCCAGGCCGTCAGGCCCAGGTTTTCCAGCAGCTGCGCCCGGCTCAGGGTGGGCAGCGTGCGCAGGTTTTCGTCTCCCAGGCCGCCCAGCTGGTAGACGGTCTCGGGGGCTTCCCCCATGCGGATGACCCGGGCCGCGTATTCATCGCAGCTGGGGAAGTGCAGCGCCGCGATCTTGGTGATGCAGTGGCGGTAGTACTCGTCCGCCGCGCCCAGGGTCACGTCGCCGCCGCTGATGTGGGCCACCGGCACCCGCTGCATGGCGGCCGCCTGGGCCGCCGCAAAAATCTCGTACCGGTCGCCCAGAACCAGCACCCCGTCGGGGCGGTTGCGTTCAAACCAGGCCGCAAAGCCCTCCAGCGCGCGGCACACCGCGTGAGCGGTGGCCAGCGGGCCGGTCTCGCCGGTGAGGATGGGAATGCGGGCGGCAATGGGCACCCCGTCCGCCTCGATCTCCTTCACGGTGCTGCCGTATTCCGGGGCCAGATGCGCCCCGGTGACCAGCAGCGCCACGTTCAGGTTGTCCCGCCGGGTCAGGCACTGGATCACCGGCCGAAGCAGGCCGTACTCCGCCCGGGTGCCGGTGACGACCGCCAGCGTTTTCTTCTTCGTTTCCATAGGCCCTCCTTCGGGCTGCCGCTTCGCGCTCAGGGCTGCGCCAAGGCCAGGCGCACGCCCCCATCCGTATGCTCCACCCGGTACAGGGTATCTTCCAGAATCGGGCCGTCAAACAGGCTGCCCGCCGTGGCAGTGAAATTTTCCGGCGCGCGGCACAGATACAGGTAGGTGCTGCCCCCCAGTGCCGAGGCCCACTGCTGGGCATTGTCGTAGCCGCCGGTCGTCCAGCTGTCGATGGGGGCAAACTCCAGCGCAAAGGCAAGTTTGTCGTAGTCAAAGCCCCACTCGCTCACGCCCTGCCCCAGAACCAGGCACACCCGGTCGCTGTTCGTGTCCATGGCCAGCTCCGCCTCCAGGCCGGTGGCCGGCCGAGAGAAGGCCCGGTCCTCGTTGAAGCGCTGGGTGGCCTCAAAGCTGAAGGGCGGCACCAGCGCGCGGATGTAGTAGGGGTCCCGCAGAAGTAGGGCCGAGGCCGCAAAGCACACCGCCAGAAACACCGGCGGGCCTGCGTTCTTTTTCCGGTTGCGGGGGGTGGGGGCCGCCAGGCTCAGGTTGGCCAGCAGCATAGCCCCGCTGAACCACCCCGCCGCCAGATAGGTGTAGAGATACCGCTCCATACTGGGCAGGTTGGGGTCTGCCCCGAAGCCGCTGTACAGGTACAGATACAGCAGGCAGGCCGCATAGATGCCGAAGCCCACCCACAGGGCAACCGCAGCTGCGATGGCCGGCTTTTTGCGGCCGCTGCGCTTGCCCCAGTAAACATACACCGTGCCGATGCCCGCGCCCCACAGATAATAGCGCTTGGAGCCGAACAGCAGCTTGCAGAAGTTGTGCAGGCACTGGGTATAAGGCGAATCCGCGTCGCCCAGCTCCTCCAGCAGGTCGGCCCAGCCCTCTTCCGGCGAGATGTCCGACATCACCCAGGCGTTGGGGCTGCCGTACAGGGTGCGGTACATCACCCAGCTCTGGCGCAGCAGCAGGCCGAACAGCAGCATGGCCACCGGCACCGCCAGCAGGCGCATCCAGGCCACCCGGTTTTTGGGCCGCCCGTCCCGGGTCAGCCGCACAACCAGAATCACCACCAGGGCAAAGCCCAGCATGGCCAGGCCGGTCTCCTTAACCAGCGTCAGGGTACCCGCACCAAGGCACAGGCTGATCAGGTCGCCCTGATCCAGCCGGTCGGTGTGCAGGGCCGTAAAGATCAGATAGGCCGTCAGCAGGGCCAGCAGCATATCCACGTACACAATGGTGTACACCCGCTCGTAGAACACCACCGGGAACGCCAGCAGCGCGCCCCCCAGCAGCAGGGTCTTCCACCACTGGCGGCGGCTGGCGCAGCGCAGGGCCGGCAGCAGGCAGCTGGTCATCAGCACATCCAGCCCGAACACAGCGGCCGCCTCCCACTGCTGCCCGGCAAAGCGGGCAAAGAAGTACTCAAACAGGCTGCTGGCCGGGGGATAGCCCCGGAAGGTGGTGGTGGAGGGCTGCACGCAGTGGTGCTTGTCCAGCGTGATCATGTTCTTCACCGCCAGGCCCCAGTGGCTCAGATCGTCCCAGGCGCTCAGACGGCGGCCCCAGGCCAGGCACAGCAGCCAGACCCCAATCAGGGCAAAGCCGCCCAATGCCCAGCCCCAGCGGCGGGCCAGCCGCTTTTTGTTGCCGCTGCCATCCGGCCCGGCGGGCGAGGCCCAGCTGACCGCCAGATACACCGCCCCGGCCCCGGCACACAGCCACACCAGCCCCATGCCGATGAGCAGGTTGCCCAGCAGCCCGCCCAGATACAGCAGCAAAATGACAAAGAAGGCCGCCGGGGCAGCGGTCTCCACCGGTTTTTTATTCATCAGTGCGGCCAGCGCAAACACCAGCACCAGCCAGACGGCCCATTGGCCGATTACCGTCATCGCCATCGGCATACCCCTTCTCTATGATCCGTATGATCCGTTCCTCGGGCCGCTTTGCCCGCGTGTTCCCCCTCTGCGTTCCGCCCGCTCAGTGCAGGCGGATCGGCTCATCCTCCGCAAAATCAAAGGCCGCCTCGGTGCCCAGCACCTCATACCAGCGCATGGGGCTTACCCCGTCGCCGGGGCGCTTGGTGGTCAGGTTTTCGGTGGTGAACACCTCGCCCTTTTTGATGGGCCGCGCCGCCACAATGCTCTTGCGGGCAACGGCCTTGTTCTTGGCCTCGCTGGGGCTTACCTGCTTTTTGCCGCTGCCCATGGCCACCTCAATGCGGCGCACTGCCTGCACCATGGCCCGCAGTTCCTCCGGGTTCAGGCTGGCCTTCTGGTCAGGGCCGGGCAGGTTTTTGTCCAGCGTAAAGTGCTTTTCAATCACCACGGCGCCCAGGGCCGCGGCGGCCACGTCGCACTCCCAGCCGGTGGTGTGGTCCGAAAGGCCCACCGGCAGGCCGAACTGGTCCGCAAGATCCAGCATGGCCCCCAGATTTGCGTCCTCATAGGGGGTGGGGTACTCGGTGTTGCAGTGCAGCAGCACCACGCCGGGGCAGCCCGCGTCCTCCAGAATGGTGAGGGCGTCCTCCACCTCGCTGAGAATGCTCATGCCCGTGGAGAGGATGACCGGGGTTTTGGTGCGGCCCACCGCCTCCAGATAGGGCAGGTTGGTGATCTCGCCGCTGGGCACTTTCATCCAGGGCAGCTTCAGCGAGCCGAGAAACTCCACGCTGGGAATGTCAAAGGGGGCGGAGAGGTACTGAATGCCGATGGAATCGCAGTACTCCTTCAGCTCCTTATGGGCCGCAAAATCAAAGTGCAGTCTGCGCACCATTTCCAGCTGGCTTTCCTGCTCGCCGGTGGTCTTTTTCTGGTATTCGGCCTTCTGGGCAAACTTGCTGATCACCAGCTCGGGCACGGCGGTCTGGTACTTCACCGCATCGGCGCCGCACTCCTTGGCCACCCGCGCCAGCTCCTTGGCCATTTCCAGGCTGCCGTTGTGGTTCACACCGGCCTCTGCCACAATATAAACAGACATGACTGTTGCTCCTTACACGTTTTTTCAAAATGCGGCCGGGCCGACAAAAGGCCGCCGGCCGGGAATCGGCTCGCCCGCCCGGCGGCCCGCTGTGCCGCATGGTTGATTCTGCCCCGCCGGGGCCGGTTTTTATTCCGGCGTTCAGGTCTGACTCTGGCTCTCCAGGCGGCGGCGCATGGCGTCCAGCTCTTCGATCTGGCCCATGTCCATCCAGCTGCTCTCGCTGATGGGGTACACCCCCACCCGGCGGCCCATGGCCCGGTATTTGTCGATGATGTCGGTGAAGCCCTGCTTCTTGCCGTCCTCCAGGTCCCGGATGACCTCCGGCTCCACCACATACACGCCGGTGTTGGTGAGGAAGTTCATCTCCGGCTTTTCCCGCATGGCCTGAATTTCGCCGCCCTCGCCCAGCTCGATCACGCCGTAGGGCACGGTAAAGTGCTTGAAGGCACACACCATGGTGATCACGTTGCCCTGGGCCTTGTGGTGGTTGTAAATGTCGCCGAAGTCGGCGTCAATGAGAATGTCGCAGTTGGACAGGAAGAAGGTGGTGTCCAGCTGGCCCTTCAGCAGGCACAGCCCGCCGCCGGTGCCCAGCGGCTGCTCCTCCTCCACATACTGCACGGTGTAGTCCTTTTCCAACTCGTTGAAATAGGACTTGATCATGCCCTTTTTGTAGTTCACCACCAGGCGGAAGTCGGTGCAGCCGAAGCCCCGGAAGCGGTGGATGATGTGCTCCAGAATGGGCATTTCGCCCACGGGGATCAGGGGCTTGGGCAGGATCTTGGTGTAGGGGTACAGCCGGGTACCCAGCCCGCCCGCCATGATGACCACCGGCAGCCCGGCCTGGCGGCGGTTGTCCAGGTTCACGCCCTGGGCAAACACCACGTCGATCAGGCGGCCCTTCTGGTCCACCAGAGGCACCGCGTCAATGGTGTATTTCTGCATCAGGGCCTTGGCCTCGCCCCGGCGGCCCAGAGGCAGGCTTTTGGGGTGGTAGTTCACGGCGTTTTTCACCGGGTCTTCCAGCCCGCCGCCCCGCAGAATGTGCTTGCGCAGGTCGCCGTCGGTCACAACGCCCCGCAGCACCTTTTCGTCGCTGACGATGAACAGAATGCGCTGGCCGGTCTCGTCCAGCTTTTTCATGGTATCCAGCACGGTGATCTCTTCGCTGATGCACAACGCATCCAGCTGCAAGGGCCGGCTGGCCGCTGCCGGGGCGCTCACAGGCTCAGCAGCAGGTCGATCACCCGCTGGCAATCTTCCCGCGTCAGGTTGGTGGAGCAGGGCAGGTTCACAATGCGTTTGCGGTACTCCTCGGCCTTTTCCAGCCCATAGGCCTGGCTGCCGGGGTAATCGGCCTGCTCATGGATCAGCGCCCACACCGGGCGGGTTTGGATCTTTTCCTTCTGCAGGGCCGCGATCAGGCTGTCCCGGTCGTGGCGATCGTCCTCCAGATACAGGCTGTAGAACCACTTGTTGGGGCGCACGCCGTTCTCGTCAAAGTCCAGAATGCGGTAGCCGTTTTTGCCGTCCAGTGCATCCTTGTACATCTTCCACATGGCGTGCTTGTGGGCGATGAAGCCCTCCAGCTCCTCGATCTGGGCCAGGCCCAGGGCCGCCTGCAGGTTGGTCATGCGGTAGTTGTAGCCCACCTCGTCGTGCAAAAACTGCAGCTCATCCGCCTTGGCCTGGGTGGACAGGTGCTTCGCGTGCTCGGCCCAGTCGGCATGGTTGGAAACCACCATGCCGCCCGCGCCGGTGGTGATGATCTTGTTGCCGTTGAAGCTGTACACGCCCACGTCGCCGATGGTGCCGGCAAACTTGCCCTTGAGGGGGCCTTCGGTGTAATGGGTGCCCAGCGCCTCGGTGGCGTCCTCGATCAGAATCAGGTGGTACTTCTTGGCCAGCGCCAGGAACGCCGGCATATTGGCCATGTTGCCGAACACGTGCACCACCACAATGGCCTTTACATGGGCGCCGGTGGCCTTGTCGATCAGGCGCTCGCCCTGCAGCTCGCACTTTTCGGTGCAGAACCGCTCGGCGGCGGCGGGGTCCATGCACAGGCTGTCGTCACAGCCGATGAACACCGGCTCGGCCCCCACATAGCGGGTGGTGGGGTTCACCGCCGCGATGAAGGTCAGGGTGGGCACCAGAACCTCATCGCCCTTGCCCAGGCCCGCCACCATGGCGGCCAGATGCAGGCCGGAGGAGCCGCTGTTGCAGGCCACGGCCCGGGGCATACCCACATAACGGGCGATGGCGTTTTCAAAGTCGCCCACCTTGCTGCCGCCGGTGGACACCCATTCGCTGACCACCGCTTCGTTCACATATTCCTTTTCATTGCCCTGGAAATTGGGTACAGACAGGGGAATAAAGCTCGCCATATGTACAAACCTTCTTTCTTGTGCTTGTTGACCGGCCCGGCCCACCCCGCCGGGCATCCTGCGTCATGCCCTTATTGTACCGCATTTTCGAGCAGAGCTGGTAAACAATTTGTGATTTTTCCGGATTTTTGTGCAATTTCTTTGACAGGTTAAAGCCTCGTCCGAAACGCGGGGGCGCTGCGCCCGCTGCAAACCGCCACAAATGCGCTGCTCACCGCCGCTTTTTCCAGGCCTGCCGGGCCAGCGAAAGGGCCGCCGCGGCCAGGCCGGGGTAGAGGATCAGGCAGAAGCACTGGTACCAGCTGGGCACAAAGTAGCTGCCCGCGCCTGCCGGCTCGTTCATGGTCACCGCCCCCAGGGTGATGGCGATGCTCTTGTTCACGTCCGGGCTGCAGGGGTCCAGCCGCAGGGACGCAATGGCCCCGTAGGGCAGGGTGTAGCGGTAGCTTCCGTCCGCCTGCTTCTGGGGGAACACCCGCTTGTCCTGGCTGAAATCCTCCCCCGCCCGGTTGGTGTAGTACAGGCACACCTCCCGGGGTTCGTCCGAGTAACTGGCCTCCACCCGAAGGGTGCGCACGGCCCGGCCGTCCGGGTTTTCCCAGATCATCTGGGGGTCGCCGTCCAGGGTCACGAGGGTGCCGTCCGCCTGCTGTTCCAGCCCGGCCAGCACAAAGTCCCCGGCGGTCATCTGCGCCTCGGCCAGGCGGCCGTTGGCCCGGGCCATGCTGTCGCCTGCAAAATGCCACAGGCACACCGCCAGAAAGCCGATCAGGCAGACCCCATAGCACAAAAGGGGAATGGGGGCCTTAATCTTCCGCAATCTGCTCATCAGGGCACCTCCATTTCCACCGGGCTGTAATGGCCCAGGCTGTCCACATGATACACCAGCGTCTCGCCCTGCCGGGCGGCGGCCAGCCCGTCGCTGAACAGCCCGCCGTAGCTCTCCCGGAACAGGTCGTCCACCTTGTCCAGATACAGGTACTCGCAGCCGGTGCTCTGCACCAGCGCCGCAAAGGCCGCCTCGGTGTAGGGGTGGAAGTAGTAGCCCTCCACCGTGTCCTCGCCGGGGCGCAGGCTCTCCAGCCCGAAGGTTCCGCCGCCGTCGCCGGAATAATCCACGATCTGCGGATAGAAATCATAGGTTGCCGTGAACCAGTGCAGGCCGTTGTCGCCCTGGTACACGTAGAACAGCCGCGCGCCGTCCGTCACCGCGGCCACGGCCTCGGCCCGGCTCTGCTGAATCTGCCGGTCGGCAAACTCCGCGTCCGAAAAGCCCAGCACACTCAGCTGGGGCAGCACCATCTGGTTCACCCGCAGCAGCATCACCGCCGCCAGCGCCAGCACGCCCGCATGGCCCAGCAGGTCCAGCCGGGGGGCGTGGCGCAGGGCCAGCCCCACCAGTGCCAGCGCAATGAGGAACCAGCCGATGTAATAGGTGTACACATAGCGGTTGTAGTCCTCCAGCCGCTCGGCCTGGAAGGGCTTGAAGATGAACCCGTAGCTGAGGGCCAGCATCAGGTTGTAGCCCAGAAAGCACAGGCTGCTGAACAGGGCAAACAGCCCGATGCGCACCCGCAGCACCCGCTGCCCGGCCACCAGCCAGGCCGCAAAGAACAGCGCCAGAATCAGCCCCGTGACCACCACGCCCTGCCCGATCATGGAAAGGGTGCCGTCGCTGGTCAGATACTGGTGCAGCATATCGCTGCAGGCGGTGTAGAACTGGCTTCGGCGGGCCTCATAGTAGTCGCCCACCGGCAGGCCCAGAATCATCCGGATGCCGTTGATGGCCACCGTCACCACGTCGGGGCTGGTTTCGCCCATGCCGCCGCTCTCGGCGTTTTTCAGCGCCAGCGCCAGGGTGTACCGCCCCCAGCCCCGGTAGGCCGCCAGCGGGGCCGCAAAGCAGGCCGCCGCAAAGCCGATGCGCCGCACAAGGCCCTGCTTCCAGGGGGTAGTGCCGGGGGTCAGCAGCCAGTCGGCCGCCACCAGCCCGGCCGCCGCCAGTGCCAGCACAAAGGTGTTGCTCTTGATGAGGGCCGAAAAGGCCAGCACCGGCAGCACCGGCCAGCGGGGGCCTTCGCCCTCCCGCAAGGCCAGCCACAGGGCCACCGTGCCCCCCAGCACCAGGCCGGAGGGGATGTCGCCGTAGGCGGAAAGATACACCGTGCTGAGAAAAATGGTGTGGTTGTAGGTGGTGAAGAAATAGGGCACACACCAGCACACCGCCGCCAGCGGCACGGCCAGCCGGTATTGCTTCCACTCCACCTGGCCCAGCAGGGCCGCAAAGCAGGCGAAGGCCAGCATATCGTAAACCAGGTATACCTTCCAGTCGCCATAGCGGCCCAACGCCTGCACAAAATACCCCAGCGTGATCAGGCAGGGCGACTGGGTGGCCTGCCACGGCCAGGACACCGGGGCCACCGTGTACAGGCCGCCGGTTTCATGGGTGAGCTTGGCGGCGGTGCCCCAGAAGCTCATCTCGTCAAAATCGGTAAACAAGGGCTGGCGCAGGGCAAAATACACCGCAAAGGCGGCGCTCATCGCCCAGAACAGCACCGCACCGGGGGTGCACAGGGCCTTCCAGTCCTGCCGCTTCTGCCACAGCGAGGCCGCCCCCAGCATAAAGCACACAAGATACACCGCCCACACCGCCGGGCGCAGCACCCCGGCCACGCCCGCCGCCGCCAGCACCAGGCTGACGCTGCACAGGCTGACCAGCGGGCTGAGGGCGCTGTGCACCCGGCACCGCAGGGTGAAAAAGGCCGAAAGGCCAAACAGGGCCGCAAAGGCCAACACCACATCAAAACAGGCAAATTCCAGTGCCATGGGCACCTCCTTATCGCAGCTTCGGCCGCCGCCCGGCCATCAGTTCCTCACCCCAGGCCCACAGGGCCGCCAGGGTCAGGGGGGCCAGCGCCAGAAGCACGCCCTCGGCCCCGGTGGGCACAAGGGCCTTCCACCCGGGGCGGGGGGCATTCAGCTCCACTCCGTCAAATTTGGTCAGCACGCCGCCCACGCTGTCCGGGTCAATGCGCAGGCCGCTCACGTGCTGCCCGCGCAGGTCAAACACATAGCCGCCGCTGCCGTCCGGCACGCCGTACACCACGTGCCGCGTGTCAAATTCCGTCTGCCCGGGGGCCCGGTAGTACAGTTCCACCCCGGTGGCGGGCTTGTGCTGCTGCACGTGCAGCACCACCCGCTCCACCCAGGCGTCCCCCTCCCACAAAAGCTGCGGGTCGGTGTCGGTGGAAACGAACCAGGTCTCTCCCTCGGGAATGTCCGTGTCGTAGGGGCGGATGCTCTGATAGGTCACGTCCTGGGCCGTGAGGGTACGGTGCTCCGCCAGGCCCTTGCTCCGGTAATAGGCGCCGCGGGCACAGCCCACGCCGCAGCTCAGCAAAAACAGCACCACGGCCGCCAGATACAGGGCAGCCAACCGCTTAATCGTTCTGCGGAACATACTGCACCTCCCCCACCGGTTCAAAGGTCATGGTCGTGCCGTCGTCCACCACCCGGAACAGGTACGCGGCGTCGGCCCGGTCAATGGGAATCGGCCCGTCAAACAGGCTTCCCAGCTCGTAGTAAATGTATTTGTCGCTCTGGTCCAGCAGCACATAGCCGTAGCCCTTCTGCCGCAGGAAATTTACCAGATCGTCCTGGCTGCACTCGGCGGTGTAGGGGTATTCCTTCTGGAAGCCGTAGAACTCCTCGTTCCAGGAGTCGTGCTTTGGGGTGACCAAGCTCATGAAGGTGGACACCCAGTTGTTGGCCCCCTCTTCATAGCCGAAGCCGCCGAAGCCGTAGGCCAGCTGGGCGTTCAGCTCGTAGCCGTAATAATACCAGCGGGTGGCGTCGTCCCCCTGGCTGATGAGCAGCACCTGATCGTCCCAGTTCAGATACGGGTTCACCAGCGCGGCCCGCTGGGCCACATCCCGGCGCACCGCCGCGTCGGTGGGGTTCACGTGCCAGAAGCCCGCGGCGGGCAGGCCCCGCAGGCCCACCAGCGCCGCCAGGCCGATCACGCCCACACCGGCCGCCCCGGCGGCCAGCCGATGGCGCTCGCCCCGCTCGGCCTCCAGCGCCAGCAGGCACAGGCCCGCCAGCAGCCAGCCCAGAAAATAGGGGCTGATGTACCGGTCGTAATCCTTGAGCAGCGCGGCTTCCTTATCCGAAAAGCTGTACACATACAAAAGCAGGTGAAACAGCCAGAAGGCCGCAAAGCAGGCGCTGCCGCCCACGGCCAGCCACACGGCCCGGGCCCGGCCCGGACCCTTGCCGCACACCGCGGCAAACACCAGCACCGCCAGGCACAGCACCAGCGCCGCCGCCGCCCCGCCCAAAAGGCACAGGGGCGCTCCGGTAAAGGCCGCCATCATGGCCGCCTTCACCTGGCCGAACTTCTCCGCCCGGGCCGGGTCGCCCCGGCCGACGAATTGCAGCGCGCCGTCGGTGAGCATTCCGAAATAGCTCACCTGGCTGCCCGCCGCGCCCACACCGGCGCTCTTGTCAATGCCGGCAGCGGTGAGCACATAGCGGTTCCAGCCCAAAAACAGCGCCAGCACCGGCACGCACAGCGCCGCGCACAGCCCCACCGTGCGGCCCAGGGCGGGCAGGGTGGGCTTCTGCCGGGCAAACAACCGGTCAGCGCAGATGAGGGCCGCTGCGATCAGGGCATAGGCAAAGCCCATGTCCTTGATGAGGGTCAAAAAGGCCAGGGCCAGCGCCGTCAGGGCAAGGCCGGCCTTCCGGGTGCCCGCCCGGTAATACAGGCACAGCACCCCGCCGAAGGTCAGGCCCAGATAGATGTCGCCCATGGCGTTCAGGTACACGGTGGCAGCCTGGGTGTCGCCCGGGGCCAGGAAGAAATAGGGCAGCAGCCCCGCCCCCAGCATTCCCAAAGCGCTCAGGTACCATTTGCGGCCTTCAAAGGCCCCAAAGGCGGCAAACACCGCCAGGGCCAGCAGGTCGTAGGCCGCCAGGCACTCCCACTCGGTAAAGCCCGCGCTGAAAAACTGGAACAGATAGCTCAGCACCATCATGCCCGGCAGGTAGGCCCGGGCCGAGAGGTTGCCCGGCGCGGCCGGGTGCAGGCAGTGGTTCACCTTGGTCATCTTGCAGGCCGTACCCCAGAAGCTGAACTCGTCCCACCGGAGGAACACCGGCCGGCTCACCGCGAACCACAGCCACAGCGCTGCCCCCGCCAGCACGAACAGCACCAGCGCCGGGGCGTTTTTCGCCTCGCGGCCAAGCTCGGCGGCGTTCCGGCGCAGGCGGGCGGGCAGGGTCTCCTCCCGTTTGCCCTTCAGCAGGGCAAACAGGCCCCCCGCCAGCGCCAGGGCGTACAGCGCCCAGCCGCCGGGGCGCAGAAGCCCGGCCATGCCCCACAGGGTAAGCCACACCCCCGTTCCCGCCAGCAGCCCCAGCGGGAACAGCCCGGCGTTGAGGCCGGTGCGGCGGGCCAGCGCCAGGCTGGCCAGCGCCGTCAGCGCCAGCACAAACAGCCCCTCAAAAACAGAAACAACGCTCATGGGCCGCAGGGCCTCCTTTCCGGTTTCAATGGTCGTTGCAAATTTACGCCGGCAGCTGATACACCGGCCCGATGAAGTAATGCTGGGCCAGCAGCACGGCCCCCACCACCGCAAACGCGGTACACATCGCCAGCGCCAGCCGGGCGGGGCGGGCCTCGTCGCCCTTCAGCCGCGGCTCCACCACATGGCTCAGCAGGGCCGCCGCCAGCACAAACAGCATTAAAAAGCTGGGCAGGAAGTACCGCGCCTGCAGGCCGATGATGCGCACCATGCCCACCGGCGTCCAGGTAATGTACAGGGCGGTCATTGCGCCGGCCATGTACACCAGGCTCAGCGCCCCCAGCCCGATGGCCGGCACCGGCCGCAGGCTGCTGCGCTCGTGGGCCGAGAGGGCCGCCGCGAACACCAGCACCGCCGGGCTGGCCAGATTCAGCAGGGGAATGGGCATATCCAGCGCGCCGAACACCCCCAGCTGGCCGATGAAGAAGTTGTTCTCATACAGGGTGCCCAACATCACGGCCAGATACCGCAGCGGGTTTTTCAGCACAAACAGCAGCTGAGGCAGCTGGTCGGCCCCCTGGCTCACCCGGCCGAAATCGCCGTAGTTGTAGCGGAAGGCCACGCCGTACCACTCAAAAAAGCGGGTGACGGCCAGCGCCAGCGCCAGCCCCGCCAGCGCCACCTGCCATTTCTTCCACCGGGTTTTCCAGGCGGAGCGGGGCAGGATCAGCGGCAGCGCCAGCCACAGCAGGTTGATGTAGGGCTTGGCCACGTTCACCAGCGCAAAGGCCAGCAAAAACAGCCCCACGTCCCGGTCGGTGATCTCGTCCTTGCAGTAAAAGCTGGCCACCAGATAGTAGCAGCCCAGCAGCATGGCGTCGTAGCTGCAGCTGGCCGCCATAAACAGGCTCAGGGGCAGCAGCATCATGGCCAGAAACACCGGCTTGTAGCGCCTGCAGTTTTTCAGCGCCAGCCAGCACCAGAAGGCATAGCCTGCCAGGTTGGCCAGCCGCGCCGCATACAGGCAGCACAGGGCCGAGCCGCCCAGCGTGCGGGCCGCAAAAATCGCCAGCGCCTGGGGCAGCATGGGCAGAATCATGAAAAACAGCGGTTCGCCCACCGGCTGCACGGCCCGGGTTTTGTCAAAGTAGGCGGCAAAGCCGTCGGCCACGCTCTCCACCGGGCCGTCGCCCCGCTGCTTCAGGCCGTAGCCCTGGCTGGAGTACACCGTGGGGTTGCCGTCCTCATCCACACCGGCGGTCTGGCTGGTGTGGGCGCTCACCCATGCACCGGGAAAGGCGTCCACCAGGCGGGCCACATCCTCCGGGTAGGTGCGGTTTGCGTCAAAGTCAAAGTGGCCCTCGCTGATGGACCAGCTGCGCAGAAAATGGCTCAGCTCGTCCGGCGTTTGCAGCGGCGGGTTGGCAAAGCAGAACAGCGCCCCGCACAGCAGAATGCAGGCCGCGGCCCGGCTGTCCATCGAATGCAGGCGGCGCAGCCCAAGCATGGCCAACCACAGCACGGCAAACAGCCCACACACCAGGCAGGTGAGCAGGCTGGGGGAAAGGCGGTTGAAATAATAAAACACCCGCCAGTAATACACAAGCCCTACCCCGCAGCACAGCAGGGCGGCCAGCCCAAGCCCCCACCGCACGGCGGGGCGGGCCAGCTGCTGCCGGGCAAAGGCAGCTGTCTTCTGCATCATGCAAACCACCTCGGGCCGCTGCTTACAGCATGTACTGGTCCGGCTTGTACCGGTCCAGGTTGCCCCGCAGGAACTCGATGGTGGCTGCCAGACCCTGCTCAAAGGTGTAGGCAGGGGCCCAGCCGGTCATGCTGCGCAGCTTGGTGGAATCGCCCAGCAGACGGTTCACCTCGCTCTTTTCGGGGCGCAGGCGCTCTTCGTCGCAGACGATGTGGGCGTTGGGGTTGATCTGGGCGATCAGCTCGTTGGCCAGGTCGCCGATGGAATGCTCCACGCCAGTGGCGATGTTGATCTCCTGGCCGATGGCCTGCTCGCAGTCGGCAATGGCCATAAAGCCCGCGGCGGTGTCCTTCACATAGTTGAAGTCCCGGGTGGGGGTCAGGCTGCCCAGCTTGATCTCGGTCATGCCGCTGAGCAGCTGGGTGATGATGGTGGGAATCACGGCCCGGGCGCTCTGCCGGGGGCCGTAGGTGTTGAAGGGCCGCACGATGCTCACGGGCAGATCAAAGCTGCGGTAGAAGCTCTCGGCCAGCCGGTCGGCGCCGATCTTGGTGGCGGAGTAGGGGCTTTGGCCCTGATAGGGGTGCTTTTCGTCGATGGGCACATACTGGGCGGTGCCGTACACCTCGCTGGTGGAGGTGACCAGCAGCCGCTTCGTGCCCACCTGCCGGGCGGCGTTCAGCACGTTCAGGGTGCCCTTGATGTTGGTGTCCACATAGCTGTCGGGGCTGTGGTAGCTGAAGGGAATGGCGATGAGGGCGGCCAGATGGTACACCACGTCCTGCCCTTCCATGGCGCAGCGCACGCCGTTGGGGTCGCGGATGTCGCCCATGAACACTTCGATCTCACTGCGGATCTCCTTGGGCAGGGTGTCGATCCAGCCCAGGGTGCCGAAGGAGTTGTAGTAGCAGAAGGCCTTGACCTTCTCGCCCTTTTTCACCAGTTCTTCAGTGAGGTGGCTGCCGATGAAGCCGTCAGCGCCGGTAACCAGTACGGTATTGGACATAAAGCGTCCTCCTTTATCTTAAAAGCATCCTGCGGATACAGCCGCCCGGCACCACGCCCGGCAGGCCATAAAAAGGCATGATAATTGGTATCAGTATACTATAAACGCGGCGAGAGTTCAACCGCACAGCGGCAAGCTTTCACCTTCGCCCCGTTCCGGGCCGGGGTTTTCCCCGCACAAGGGCAAAGCGCCCCCTCCGAAGCTCTGGGCTTCAAAGGGAGCGCTTTGTCTGTCAGAGACCGGCGGGCGTTTCCCGCCGAAGGGAGCAGGGGGTTGGTGCCTTGGCAAAGGTCGCCTGGTCAGCCTGCGCCGGTGTTACACCGCCGCGGCCTTTTTCTTCTGCAGCTGCTGCCACACACCCACCAGCACGACCACCAGCACGCCGCACACGTCGGTGATGGTGCCGGGGTAGATGAGCATCAGGCCGCCCAGCACGCTCAGAATGCGCTGCACCGGGTTCATCTCCTTCAGCATATAGCCCTCAATGCCGGCGGCAATGCCGAACATACCAATGCAGGAGGTCAGGCACACCTGCGCCACCTCAAACACGTTGGTGTCAATGAACAGCATCGCGTTGTTGAAGGCGAAGATGTAGGGCACGATGAAGGCCGCAATGGCCAGACGGCTGGCGTTGAAGGCGGTCTTCATGGGGTTGGACTTGGCAATGGCCGCGCCCGCGTAGGCCGCCAGGGCCACGGGAGGCGTGATGTCGGCCACGATGCCGAAGTAGAACACGAACATATTGGCCGCGATCACGTTCATGCCCATGCCGTTGATCAGGATGGGCGCGCAGGTGGTGGCCATAATGACGTAGTTGGCCGTGGTGGGCACACCCATGCCCAGCAGGATGCAGCACAGCATGGTGAGGAACAGGGCAATGATGAGGGTATTGCCCGCAACGCCCACAATGGCGGTGATGAAGATCTGGCCCAGGCCGGTCATGGTAACCACACCGGCGATGATGCCCGCCATGGCGCAGGCCACAGCCACCGACAGGGTGTTCTTACCGCCGTTCTCCAGCGCATCCACAAAGCGGGAGGGGGTCATGCGGTTTTCTTTGTTGATCATGCTCACGGCGATGGAGAGCACGGTGGCCACAATGGCGGAGAAGGCCATGGTGTAGCCCGCGATGATCATGTAAACCAGAGCAACCAGAGGAATGAGCAGGTAGATCTTCTTGACCAGGTTCTTGAACTTGGGCAGCTCCTCACGGGGCAGACCCTTCAGGCCCAGGCGCTTTGCCCGGAAGTGCACCATCAGGAAGATGCCGCCGAAGTACAGGAACGCGGGCAGAATGGCGCGCACCACAATGGCGGAATAGGGCACATCGCAGTATTCGGCCATCAGGAAGGCCGCCGCGCCCATGATGGGGGGCATGATCTGGCCGCCGGTGGAGGAGGCCGCCTCAACGGCGCCCGCAAACTCACCGGGGTAGCCGGTTTTCTTCATCAGAGGAATGGTGATGGAGCCGGTGGTCACGGTGTTGCCCACGGAAGAGCCGGACACCATGCCGCACAGGGCGCTGGAGATAACGGCCACCTTGGCGGGGCCGCCGGTTGCCCAGCCGGCCAGCGCGTTGGCGCACTGGATGAAGAAGTCGGAAATGCCGGTGGCCTCCAGGAAGGCGCCGAACACGATGAACAGTACAATGAAGGTGGAGCAGACACCCACGGGGGTGCCGATCACGCCGGTGGTGGTGTAGAACAGGTTGTAGATGATGCGCCGCAGCACCTTATAGGTGATGGGCGTGCTGGTGGCAAAGGCGTAGATCACAAAGCAGCTGGCCACGCAGATGATGGGCAGGCCCACCACGCGGCGGCAGCATTCCACCAGGATCAAAATGCCCAGAATGCCCAGGGCCACCTCCAACTCGCTGATGCGGGTGGCGTGGTCCACAATGGTGCGGAAGTTCACCACATAGTAGAAGAAGCTTCCCGCGCCGACGATCATCAGAATCCAGTCGTACCAGGGGATGTGGTTTTCGCGGCTGTCGCCCTTTTTGGCAGGGTACATCAGGAAAACCAAAATGAAGATAAAGCCCATGAACAGGCAGCGGCGAATGCGTTCATCCCAAACCGCAAACATATTCATGTACACCATAAATACGGTGAACGCACTGAGCAGGTAGCGGATAATCTTCTTCGGGGTTCCGGTCCAGTGCCGGGTATTCGACTCACGGTCGAACTTTTTCATCATCTCATCCACGTCGGCCGCAGTGCCCACATCGACAGCGCCGGAAGCCGGGGAAGTGTTGACGTCCTTCACTTCGTTCGCCATGCTCAAATTCCTCCTTGTTGCAGTATTTGCCCTGTGTTCCGCATCCGCCCGGGCCGGGCAAACGCCGGGTGGGCTGTCTTTTTAATTGCCGGGGAATCAGCGCCGGGGCCAGGGCGCTTCGTACACAAAGCGCACCAGCGAATTGCGCCCGCAAAGGTCGCGCAGGCTGATCTCCTCGCCGTTCACGGTCAGGATGTGGTCGCTCACCGTTCCCACAATGTACTGCAGGTTCGGCATGGGGGTGTCAAAGCCGGAAACGATCATGGAGCCGTCCTCCCCATAGGTCAGGGTCTGGCCCTCCTCGATCTGGGTCTGCACCCCGGCGCCAAAGCCATAATAAATGGTGCGCACCACGGTGATCTGCCCGTTCCGGATCTCGTATTCATCCGTGACCGGGCTTTTGTTCACCGAGTGGATAAACCCCACGCTGAAGCCCTCTCCCTCCCGCATCGGGTAGCGGGCGTACACCTCGCCGGTGGAGCCGTTTTTCAGCACCAGGCTGCCGGGCCGTGTAAAAGTTCCGATTAAAAGGGCCGCCGCAACGACCAAAATCAGGATTGCGGCGGCCTTTTTCAGTCGGTTTGACTGTTGTTTCAATGGTTAGCCTCTGTGGTTCAGCTGAGCTTGGAAACGTCCAGGCCCTGCTCGGTGTAGTACTTGGCAGCGCCGGGATGCAGTTTCACGGAAGCGCCGGCAATGGCGTTCTCCAGGGTCAGCTCGCCAAACTTGGGATGGCCGGTCTTCAGCTCATCCAGGTTGTCGAACAGGGCCTTGGTCAGCTCGTAGATGGCATCCTCGCTCACGTCGTTGGAGGCAATCAGGGTCGCCTGCACAGCCACGGTGGCAATGTCCTCATCCTGGCCGTTGTAAGTACCGGCGGGGATGGTGTTCTTGGTGTAGAAGGGGTAGTCCTTCATCAGCTGGGCAGCGTGCTCGTCGTCGATGGGAACGACCACGATGTCCTTGGTGGTGGCCAGGTCAACCACGGCGGTGGTGGGGGCGCCGGCGGTCACGAAGGCGGCGTCGATCTTGCCGTCCTTAATGGAGTCGGCGGAGTCACCGAAGGAGGCGTTGACCTTCTTGATGTCGCTGTTGATGTCGATGCCGTAAGCCGCCAGGATCTGGGTGGCGTTGAACTCAACGCCGGAGCCCGCGTCGCCCACAGAAACGGTCTTGCCCTTCAGGTCGGCCACGGTCTTGATGCCGGAATCGGCCGAAGCGATGATCTGGCAGGTCTCCGCATACAGGCAGGCCACGGTGCTGAAGGTATCGAACTTGCCGTCGCTCTCAAACAGGTCGGTGCCGTTGGCGGCGTAGTACATCACGTCGTTCTGCACGGTGGCCAGCTGAGAAACGCCGTCGTCCACGTCCAGGATGTTGGCCTTGGAGGCGCCGGTGGAGGTCACGTTCAGCTGAGACAGGGTCAGCTTCGGGTTCAGAACGGACTGCATCACGCCGCCTACTGCGTAATAGGTGCCGGTGGTGCCGCCGGTGCCCAGAACCAGGGTCTCCGCGCTGGCGGGGGCCGCCGCGGAAGAAGCCTTGGAAGAACCGGCCTCAGAGGAGGCTGCCGCACTGCTGGAGGCGGAGCCGCCGCAGCCGGTGAGGGCCGCGCCAACCGTCATGGTCAGGGCGAGCAAGAGCGCAAGGTGCTTTTTCATAATTTTTCTCCCTCTTTTCTCTGATGTTCTGTGGAAATTCCACATGCACTTGATGGTGCTATTATAACGGATATTCCTCGTTTGTGCAAATAATTCAGCGGGGCTGAGGGGTGTTTGAGGCCATGTCCCGAAAGTCTTTTTTTAATTTTTCTTATTTTTATTTATGAATTTTTCTCATAAAACTTTCACGGAGATAAAATTTGTCCAAAAAATCCCTCATTTTAAAAATTTTTAAAATAATGTTGCAGCCAAATCTGCGCTGGCACTCTGTGCAAAGTTTCGCCGGATCTGTGGGTAAAAGTGCCGAATCGCTCGCAAGATCGCGGCTTTTTCGCGCAGATTCGCAGCTTTTGCACTGTAAAGCGTTGCTGTGATTTTTTCACAACACTGCCGCGCACCCGTTTGCCTTGCAACAAACAATACAAGTATCGCGGTGCGCACCCGTATATTTTTTCCCATTGTTTCGCCGAAAATCGACCGCGCCCCAGCTGCGGCCCGCACACAGAAAAACGGCCCCCGCCCCGGTGTGGGGCAGAGGGCCGTTTGGGCCGTATTGTTCAATTTGCCAACCGAGCGTACCGCCGGCCGATGCCGGCATTTGCACAGTCGGTCACTCCTGAACGGGCATCGGGTGATTGGCGGGCCAGGTGACCGGCTGGCCGGTCAGCACCTCCACCACGCCCTGGCAGGCAGCGCGGCAGCTGCCCTGCACCGCCTGTTCCACGGCGGCCGCCACGTGCGGCGTGAGGAACAGCCCCGGCTGGGCCAGAAGCGGGCTGTCCGGCGGCAGCGGCTCAGTGCGGAACACATCCAGCGCCGCCCCGGCAATCCAGCCTTCTTCCAGCGCCTGGATCAGGTCCTCTTCCACCACCAGGTCGCCCCGGGAGATGTTCACGAAGGAGGCCGTGGGCTTCATCATGCGCAGAAGGTGCTTGTCCACCAGGTTCCGGGTCTCCGGCGTGCTGGGCAGGTGCAGGCTCACCACATCCGCCTGCCGGAACACCGCCTCAATGTCCGCCGCGGGGCGGATGCCCGCAGGCGGGGCCTCCGGGTCCATGGCGGGGTCATAGCCGATGACCTTCATGCCGAAGCCCAGGCTGGCCTTCTGGGCCACCCGGCTGCCCACATGGCCGCAGCCGATCAGCCCCAGTGTGCGGCCGCTCAGCTCAAAGGTGTTGTGCAGCCCGTAGCGCACGTCAAAGTTGCCGCCCCGGAACACCCGGTCCACATAGGAAAAGCGCCGGGCGCAGGCCATAATCATGAACATGGTGTGCTCCGCCGCCGCATTCACGTTGCTGACGGGGGCGTACACCACCTGAATACCCCGCTGGGTGGCCATGTCCATATCAATGCAGTCCAGCCCGATGCCCTGCTTGCCAATGGCCTTCAGGCCGGGGCAGGCATCCATCATCGCGGCGCTTACCCGGTCGGCCCGGGTGAGGATGGCCGTGGGCTGCTCCCGGCGAATCTCTTCGATCCACGCGCTTTCGCCGGTGCCTTTGGCCACAACCACTTCCAGCCCGGCATCCCACAACAATTTCTTGCCCGAAACGTCTGCGTCCCGCAGCAAAAACACCTTTTCGCCCATACGCTCTCCTTGCGGCGCCTGTTCAACCCAGAACGTCCTTTCCGCCGTGGGGCTTCTCGCCCAAAACGGCAGAAAAGCCGCATTCATTTTCCCGAATTCTTACGCTTGCTCAAAGCACTTGTTCAAAAACAAACTCATTGTAAAATCATTATCGCCGATTGCAGCAAAAAACACAATAGGCCGGCGTGATTTTGTTCCAATCGCCCACACAATTTGCGCATTCTGCCTGCGGCGGCGCGGGTTGGCACCCACTCGGCGGCATTTTACATAAGGGCACCGGAGCGGCGGCCTGTGGGCGCGAATGCTCACCAGGCAGGGGAAAAGCACACCGGAACACAGTTGAAGCTAGCGCCACAAACGAAAGCCTTCACCCCGGCTCGCCGTCCGGCCGCTGCCAGTGGGCACACAGCCCACCGGGAGAGGGAAGCCCTCACCCCGGCAAATGTGCTGACTCGCCGCGGCAAGTGCCCCATAGACAGGACAAGGCGCCCCGCCCGCAAATGCGGACGGAGCGCCTGTACCATCCCGGCTGATAAGAGAGCCTGGGGGCTCGTCCGGCTTACACCGGCAATCGCCCTATGGGGCATGGACCCCCGCTCTGTTCCAGCTTATTGAGTTTGGCAATTTCTGGTGTAACGATTACACCCAACCCTGAGCCATCATGGCGTCGGCAACCTTCTGGAAGCCCACGATGTTGGCGCCGGCAACCAGGTTGTAGCCCAGGCCGTAGCGCTCAGCAGCAGCAGCGGAAGAATCATGGATGTTCTTCATGATCTGACGCAGCTTGCCATCGACTTCCTCAGCAGTCCAGCTCAGATGCTCCTGGTTCTGGCTCATCTCCAGACCGGACACGGACACGCCGCCGGCGTTGACAGCCTTAGAAGGAGCAACCACCATGTTCTTCTGATCCATCAGGTAACGCAGAGCGTCGTTGGTGGTGGGCATGTTGGCAACTTCGATGTAGTACTTGATGCCGTTGGCAACGATCTTCTTAGCCTGCTCCATGTTCACATCGTTCTGGGTAGCAGCGGGCATGATGATGTCAGCCTTGACGCCCCAGGGCTTCTCGCCGGCCACGAACTGGCAGCCGAACTTGTCAGCGTAATCCTGGACCTTATCATGGCCGGAAGCACGCATCTCCAGCAGGAAGTCGATCTTCTCCTTGGTGCAAACGCCCTCGGGATCGTACACGTAGCCGTCGGGGCCGGACAGGGTCACGACCTTGGCGCCCAGCTGAGCAGCCTTGGTGCAGATGCCCCAGCACACATTGCCGAAGCCAGAAGCAGCAATGGTCTTGCCCTTGATGGTGTCGCCCTCGTGCTGCAGCACGCTCTCCAGGTAGTACACAGCGCCGAAACCGGTAGCCTCAGGACGAACCAGAGAACCGCCGAAGCTCAGGCCCTTGCCGCTCAGAGCAACGTTCTCGCTCATGCACTTAATGCGGCGATACTCGCCGTACAGGTAGCCGATCTCACGGCCGCCCACGCCCAGGTCGCCAGCGGGGCAGTCGACCTCGGGTCCGATGAACTGCCACAGGCCATGCATGAAGGCCTGGCAGAAGCGCATGATCTCGCGATCGCTCTTGCCGCGAGGATCGAAGTCAGAACCGCCCTTAGCGCCGCCCATGGGCAGGCCGGTCAGGCTGTCCTTGAAGGTCTGCTCGAAGCCCAGGAACTTCACAACAGACAGGTTGACAGAGGGATGGAAGCGCAGGCCGCCCTTGAAGGGGCCGATGGCGGAGTTGTACTGCACGCGGTAGCCACGGTTGACATGGGGCTTGTGGTTGTCGTCTTCCCAAACAACGCGGAACTCGATCACGCGCTCAGGCTCGATCATACGCTCCAGCAGAGCAGCTTCCTCGTACTCGGGATGCTGATCGATGACGGGCTCCAGGCTGCTCAGAACTTCTTCGACAGTCTGCAGGAACTCGGGCTCCTGGGCATTCTTGGCCTTGGTCTCGGCCAGCACGCGCTCAATGTACTTGTTCATTGTTTCTTACCTCCTGATTTCCCACGCCGTTTCGGCGTGGATCAAAAAATAGAATAAAATGAGGGATGGTGGTTTGGCTCTCTGGCAAGAGCCGCTTACTATACTAACCGATCCGCCCTGAGGTTTAGCCCAGGAAGGACAGGAAAGCCGTGATAATCATGCTGTTGAAGAAGTCAATAAACAGGCTGCCCACCAGAGGCACCACGAAGAAGGCGCGGGGAGCGGGACCATATTTATTGGCAACGGCCTGCATGTTGGCCATTGCATTGGGGGTAGCGCCCATGCCGAAACCGCAGGTAGCGCTGGAGAAAACGGCGGCCTCGTAATCGCGGCCCATGATGTTGAACACCACGAAGTAGGTGAAGATCGCCATCAGGACGGTCTGAGCCAGCAGCATCACGATCATGGGGATCGCCAGGTCAGCCAGCTGCCACAGCTTCAGGGCCATCAGGGCCATGGCCAGGAACAGGCTCAGGCTCAGGTTGCCCAGAGCGTCGATCTCAACCATAGGGGCTTCAATGTGGGCAGCGTCCACGATGTTGCGGATGACCGCAGCCACCAGCATGGCGCCGATGTAGCTGGGCATGGTCAGGCCGGCATCCTGGATGAACTTGGACACAACAGCGCCCAGGCCGATGGCAATGGCGAAGTACAGAGCAGCGTTCAGGAAGCGGTCGTTCTCAACAGCCTGGGTGGTGACCACCGGCTGGTCGTCCTGAGAGACAGCATTCTCAGTGGAATGCAGGCCATGCTTCTTGATGCGGGCGCTGGCGATGGGGCCGCCCAGCATGCTGCCGGCCACCAGGCCGAAGGTAGCAGCTGCGATGGCCACGGTAGCAGCACCGGTAACGCCCAGGTTCTCGATCAGGGGACCGAAGGAACCAGCGGTACCGTGACCGCCGACCATGGGGATGGAACCGATGCACAGGCCCAGACGAGGATCCAGACCGAAGGCAGCGGCCATGCCGGTGCCCAGCACGTCCTGCAGGAGGACCAGCACAATGGAGACCGCCAGGAAGATGACAACCTGGATGCCGCCCTTCTTCAGCAGCTTGAAGCTGGCCATAAAGCCAACGCTGCAGAAGAACACGGTCATGAAGAAGCTCTGCAGGGTGCCATCAAAGCTGATGGTGGCAATTCCGGCAGCGTACAGGCCCAGGTGAACCAGAGCGTACACGATGCCGCCCACCACGGGGGCGGGGATGCAGTAGTTGCGCAGCAGGGGGACCTTGCTCACGATGAAGCGGCCCAGCAGCAGCACGATTGCCGCAATGGCAGTTGCATGGTACATGTTCAGATTGATTTCCAACAAGTTACATTCTCCTCTTTTCTCTAAAGATTTCTCACACTTAGGGAGGAAGCTCACTCTTTCTCCCGATGCCTAGAGTGTAATGCAACTGCAACAAAAACCTACAAAAAAATACCACGCACATCTTGCTGTTTTGCCGTTTTTACCAGAACTTTGGCTAATTTGCTGTGCTTTACTCTGCCTCCTTTGGCGCTTTTGACGATGGTTTCGGGGGGGTTCTTCACAAAGTGTCGAAAACCTTCCACAGGGGGTGTTCCTTCAAAAACGAGGATTTTTTCCGCATTGTGGAACGGTTTTCGCTCTTTGGAACAAGCCGCAGGCAGAGCGCCGGTTGCCCGGCGTCTGCCCCTGGCTTTGGGGCATCTGCCCCGGTTGTATCTTTACCGAGCCGCAGGGCCTTAGCCCAGGAAGCTCAGGAAAGCCGTAATGATCATGCTGTTGAAGAAGTCGATGAACAGGCTGCCCACCAGAGGCACCACGAAGAAGGCGCGGGGAGCGGGGCCGTAGTTCTTGGCCACGGCCTGCATATTGGCCATGGCGTTGGGGGTAGCGCCCATGCCGAAACCGCAGGTGGCGCTGGACATAACGGCGGCCTCATAGTCGCGGCCCATCACGTTGAACACCACGAAGTAGGTGTAAACGGCCATCATTGCGGTCTGCGCCAGCAGGATGACGATCATGGGAATGGCCAGATCCACCAGCTGCCACAGCTTCAGGCCCATCAGAGCCATGGCCAGGAACAGGCTCAGGCTCAGGTTGCCCAGGGCGTCGATCTCGATCATGGGAGCTTCCACATGGGCGGCGTCCACGATGTTGCGGATGATGGCGGCAACCAGCATGGCACCAATGTAGCTGGGCATGGTCAGGCCGATGTCCTGCAGGAACTGGGAAACCACAGCGCCCAGGCCGATGGCCAGCGCAAAGTAGAGGGCTGCGTTCAGGAAGCGATCGTTCTCGACCGCCTGGGTGGTAACCACTTCGCTGTCACTCTGGTTGATGGTGCCGCCGTCCGAATGCAGGTTGTGCTTTTTGATGCGGGCACGGGCCACAGGGCCGCCCATCAGGCTGCCGGAGACCAGGCCGTAGGTCGCGGCCGCGATGGCCACGGTAGCAGCACTGGAAACGCCCAGGCCCTCCATCATGGGACCGAAGGAGCCGGAGGTGCCATGGCCGCCCACCAGAGGAATGGAGCCCATGCACAGGCCCAGACGGGGGTCCAGCCCAAACACGGCGGCCAGCCCGGTGCCCAGAACATCCTGCAGGACCACCAGCACAATGGCAACCACCAGGAAGATGACAACCTGAATGCCGCCTTTCTTCAGCAGCTTGAAGCTGGCCATGAAGCCAACGCTGGTGAAGAACACGGTCATGAAGAAGGTCTGCAGAGTGCCGTCAAAGCTGATGGTCAGCACACCGGCAGCGTACAGGGCCAGGTGAACCAGAGCGTACACCAGGCCGCCCACAACGGGCGCAGGAATGCAGTAGTTGTTGAGGGCGGGGACCTTTTTGATGATCCAGCGGCCCAGCAACAGTACCAATGCCGCAATAGCGGTTGCATGGTACATGTTCAGATTGAGTTCAAACATTCGATTCTCTCCTCTTCTCTCAAGATTTCTCACACCCGGAAGGCTTCGTGCCTTCCGTTCCGTTGAGAAGAGTGTACTGCGCGTCTGTCAAAAATCTACAAAATCAACGTTATTGGACGAATTCTTCTGTGCATTTTGGCGAACGCTTCAGATTTTCTCGAATGAATTGCACAATTGCTGAACGTTTGAGCACCGCGCATCGCAATCTATCAAAGATTTGAAGGAAATGCTTGTATTTTTTGAAGGGAACCGCTTTTGGTTAAAGCGCTTACTCCTCCATGATGATCATCAGCCCGTCTAAGAATTTTTTCAGGCTGACCTTGCCGCCGGCCGTGCGGCGGCCGCGGATGTGATCCATCTCCGCCCGGATCTCCTCAAAGGGGAACAGGCTGCCGGAATAGCGGGAGAAGGTCTCGTTGGTGAAATCCTCACAGCCCATGTGGGCCAGGTTGACCATGCCGGCCGCCACCGCGCGGCGGGCCCGCTGCTCCATGTTCTTGGGGGTGGGGCACAGGGCCTCACACAGCTGGCCCACACTGGTCTGGGCCACGGTCAGGTGGTTTTCATACAGGTAGCCGCACATTTTCAGAATGTCGGCCGAGCCTTTTTCGCCGGACATTCCCAGCGAACCCAGCACATTCTGCACCCGGCGCAGGCGCTGGGTCTCGTCGCTGGGGGGCGCAGGCTGTGCGCCGCTGGTGTTGCTGAACATGCTGCGGATGTTGGCCAGGGTGCGCTCGTTTTCCACCTGGCGGGAGGCGTTCTGAATCACGCCCCGCACTTCCAACAGGTTGATGGGCTTGGAAATGAAGAAGTCCACTCCGGCGCTGTACGCCTTGCCGATGAGGGTCTTTTCCGACACCTGGCTCAGCATGATGCACTTGGCGGTGCAGCCCTGGGCGCGCAGATCGGTCACCACTTCAATGCCGTCCCGCTGGGGCATAAAGAAATCCAGCATGATCACATCCGGCCGGGTGGCCAGAATTTCGGCGGTGGAGGGCATACCGTCGGCGGAATCGCCACAGATGATGCCCAGTTTCTCGCTGGTGATGATCTGGGTAAGGTTGTGGATGATGGAGGGATCGTCTTCCAGAATGTAGATCCGGATCATGTATGTACTTCGTCCTCCTTTGTTTTCTTTGCAGTTTCAGCCAGGTTGGCGGCCGGCACCCGCACCCAGAAGGTAGTGCGCTCGTTCTGGATGGAATCCACCCAGATGCTGCCGCCCAGCTGCTCTTCCAGCGACATTTTTGCGCCGGTCAGGCCCATGCCGCGGTAAATATTGCCGGTTTTGGAATCGAATTTTGTGGAATAGCCCATCTGGAACACCTTGTCCAGCTGATCCGGCGCAATGCCGGGGCCGTTGTCGCTCACCTGAAGCAGGTAGTCGCCGTCCACCCGGTCGGCCCGGATGCGCACCACGCTGTCGGGTTTGACCCCCGCCGAGGTGATGGCCTCGATGGAGTTGTTCACTAGGCACCGCAGCACCGACATCAGCAGGTAGTGGTGGCGGGTGGTAAAGTCCACGCTGCGCTCAAAGTCCAGCCGGATGTCCAGCTTTTCCTGTTCCAGCATCCGGTAGGTGGATTCCCGCAGGATGTGCAGCAGGTCGGCAAAGCGCATCAGAGTGTCCTCGCCGTCCTCGCCCAGCTGGGTCTGAATGCCCTGTGTGATGCGCAGATAGTCCTTTTTCACATCGTGCACGTCGCAGGCAATGTACAGCGCCAGCTTTTTCACCTCGGGGGGAATGTCCAGCAGGCTGAGCTTTTCATATAATGTATAGGCATTTTTTACAATGCCCTCGATGTTGCCGCAGCTTTTCTGCATGAAGTACAGCTCGGTGCGCAGGCTGGTTTTCATCAAAAACAGCCGCTGATACCGCTCTTCATGCTCGGCGTGGGTCAAAAGGTCGTGGTAGCGGCCGTACACCGCCAGCAGCACAATGGTCAGCACGCCGCGGCCCAGGGCGATGGCCGCCAGAATCAGGTAGAAGTGGAGGCTCTCCTCCAGCTCCAGCCGGACCAGCACCTCGCTGATGTTGGCCAGAAGATCGCACAGGGCGATCCGATACCAGAGTTTATTATAATGGTACACATACCGCTGGCGCACGATCAGCCCGAACAGAACGCCGTAAAAGATGTAGTACAGGCCGCCGGGCAGATTGGCCCGCGCCGCCGCGGCCAGCGCGGTGCCGCGGGCCATGCCGTACAGCACACGGAACACCCATACCGCAAGGCCGGTCGTCGCGCCCACCTCCCAGGCGGGGGTTTCCCGGCTGATGGTGAGCAGGAAGAAGGGGAACAGCACCACAGCCAGCGAAATGCGGAAATCGCTGATGACGAAATGCAGGCCCAGCTCACTGAACAGCACAATGGCCAGCGCCACCAAGCCGTTCTGTTTCCAATGCTTCAGCCAGTCCGATTTCATGCAGGGTCCCTTCCGTTTATCCAAAAACGCCGCCGGTGAGAACGCATTCCGAACCATGGAACGCTCCGCCCGGAGCAGATTCAATCGCATCGATTTAATATTTTTAAATTTCACCCTTACTATACCATACGATTTGAAACCTGTACAGAGGCCAACGCATATTTTGCACCGGGAAAAGTGGAATATTTGCTTTATAAAGTTAATTCCTTTTCTTCCATAAAAAAGCAAATTGTGCCCAGTTTCGGGCTTCACTTTTTTAATTTTTTATGAGTTTTTCCGATGTTTTTTGAATCTTGTCGTTTTGGCGTTTGTTTTGCTGCATTGGCAAGGCGCACAAAAAGCGCACCCCGCCTTTGGGCAGGGTGCGCAGCTTATAGATGCAGTTTAAGCTTGAGGGGAAGCCTAAATTCTCGGCAGAAAGCAGCCCCGCCGCAGAAGTGCAAAGCCTTCCGCGCTCACTCCTCCCGCCATTCCACCACGTCCGCCAGCGGCTTGCGGGGGCGGGCCTTGGGGGCTTCGTCCGGCCAGCCCAGGGCTACCGCGCCCACCAGCCGGTGGTCGGTGCCCACAAAACGGGTCAGCTCCTCATAGGCATAGCCGGTGTTGCCGATCCACAGCGTGCCCAGCCCCAGCTCGGCGGCGCAGATGAGCATATTCTGAATGGCGGCCCCCACGGCCAGGTCGTCGTACATGGCCATGAAGCGGCTCTCCGGAGTTCCGGCCTCAAAGGGCGAGGCGGCGTTGGTGTTCAGTACCAGAATCACCGCCGGGGCCGCCCGCATGGTGCGCAGGGTGGCCCCCGCATAGGCAAGGCCGCTGGCCAGCCCGGGCAGGGCCGCGTTGCCGCCGGTTTCCCGGGCAATGCCCTTCTCCATCTCGTCCAGCAGGGCCGCCTTGGCCGCCCCCTGATACACCAGAAACTTCCAGGGCTGGCGGTTTTTGCCCGACGGGGCCAGAATCGCCGCCGCCAGCACCTCTTCAATGGCGGCCCGGGGCACCGGGTCGGGCTTGTATTTGCGGATGCTCCGGCGCTGCCGGATGCCTTCCAGATCGCTCATGGCTGCTCCTTTCTGTTCAAAAAACGGCCCTGCACACCCCAGGGCGGCAGGGCCGTTTTCACCGTTTCATCCGCCCGGTTTTTACAGCAGCGCGGCCTCCATGCTGTGGGCAAAGGCCTCGGCCCGGTCCACAATGCCGGGGCGGGCCATCAGCTCGCCCGCCTTGTTGGCGGTTTCCATCATCACAAAGCGGGGCGGCAGATAAAAGCCCTTGTTCATGTTCAGCGCGCCGATCAGCTGCCGGGCCAGCAGGTCACTGCCGGAATAGCCCGACACCACCAGCGCAAACAGTGCCTTCTGGTGGAAGCTCTGGGTGCGGTACAGGGCCGTCAGCCGGTTGATGAAGGCCGTCAAGTTGGCGTTGAGGGCGTCGTTGTAGTTGGGGCAGATCATCACCACCGCGTCCGCCGCGCGCACCGCAGGGTAGACCTCCTCCACCATCAGGCCGCCATAAAAGCAGCTGCCCTGCTCGCCGAAGTGCAGGCACATCTTGTAGGGGCAGCCGCCGCAGTCGGCCACGGCGCCGTTGCGCAGGCCGATCTCGTCCGTCTCCCAGCCGGGCAGGCTTTCCCGGATGAGGTGCCACAGGGCAAAGGTGTTGCTGCTCTTGTGGCTGGAGGCGTGCAGCACCGCCAGCCGGGGCGCCCCGTGGCGCTGAAACTCGAAGCGCAGCAGCCGGTCCGCCAGATCCCGGGCGGCGGCATGATAGGCATGCAGCGGGTCGGTGCCCAGGTTGGCGGCCTTGATGTCAAAGTTGTGTAGGGTGAGGGTGGCCTCCACCAGCGGTGCGCCGATAAAGGCGCAACCGCACAGGTTGGCCGCCAGCACCAGCTCCCGGCTGAGAGTTTTGGTATAAAGTTCGCTCTGCCCGTCCACGATCACCGCGCCAAGGCAGCCCTCCAGGCAGCCGGGGTGGTTTCGCAGCCAGGCCAGCATCCGGTAGTACTCCAGATTTACGCCGTCCGCCCCGATGGCCACGGCGAACAGCACCCGTCGGCCCGTCACCGGGCGCAGGGCCTCGGCCGTTTCCACCGTCTCACACCGGCGGCCCGCCAGTGCCCCGGCCAGGGCCTGCTCCATGCGGGGGGCCGCCTCGGCCCGGGGACGGATCACCAGCAGCGCTTCCTCCTGCCCGCTCATTTCAGGGCAGCCAGGCCGGCTTCCGCCTGGCGGATGCGCTCGAACAGGGCGGCGGGCATATC
The DNA here is from genome assembly GCA_934513685.1 of uncultured Oscillospiraceae bacterium. Taxonomy (GTDB): domain Bacteria; phylum Bacillota; class Clostridia; order Oscillospirales; family Ruminococcaceae; genus SFJ001. Next base: position 55,826 of record CAKSWY010000006.1, read on the forward strand.
CAGCACCTCGGTCTCCAGCCCAACGGCGGTGTACCGGGTGCGGCAGCCCATGTAAATGCCGCCGAAGTACACCGCGCCGTAGTGCCACTCGCCCCGCAGGGTGAGCAGAATGCTGATTGCGCCGGAGGACAGCGCCGGGGCCACATAGGGCTTGTAGCCCAGCGCCCGCATCTCCATGTTGGCGGTGACGGCCAGCTTGGTGAGGGCGCGGCTGCGCTCGTCATCGTAATTGGCGATGGAATTGGCGATCACCAGATCCTGGCCGTGGGGGCCGAAGGCGCGGCCCTCGGTCAAAAAGTCGCCGAACAGCTCGGGCTGGCGCTTGGCGTAGTAGGCGGCGCGGGCGTTCATCACGCCCAGGCCGTAGCCCTGCACCTGCTCGGGCCGCAGGCCCTTGCCGTCAAAGCTGCCGTTCTCATCGGTGTTGCTGGCCTTCCAGGCAGCGCGGGCCAGGGCATCCACCGGGTCGCTCACCACGCAGAACAGCCCCTTGAAGCCCGCCTCCCGGGCCTGCTTGGCATACTGGCTCACAATGGCCTTGTTGTTTTCGTACTGGGCCATGCGCACGTCCTTCACGCCGCTGCCCACCGGGGGAATGCCCTTGCTGGCCACGAACACGAACACGTCGCAGTCCATGAGCTTGTCCATGGGCACCACGTCCACCGGGGGCAGGGCGTCGTAGTTCCAGGGGAAGGCGATCTGGTTGATCTCAAACTCCCAGCGGGCGGCGGCTTTTTCGTTCACATCGCAGATGCCGATGGAGTCCAGCACATCCGCGCCCATCAGCCGCAGGCCCAGCAGCAGGGTGCTGCCCACATCACCCAAAGCCAGCAGGTGCAGCCGCTGTTTTTTCTTGGGGGCCGCCGGGGCCAGCAGGCTCTCCCAGGCGGGGTGGGCCAGGTTCACCGCCCGCAGGCGGCCCTGCTCGGCCGCATCGGCCACGGTGCCATCGGCCAGGCCCCGCTCCAGCGCGGGCAGCGCCTTGCCATTCAGCCAGGATACATCCTCGGCCGCGTCCAGCGTGCGCAGGTCGTTCACCTTCCAGCTGGCACGGTTGCGGGTCAGGTCCTCCCGGCGGACCAGATAGTTCAGCACTCCGTCGCCCAGCTGGCCCGGCTGGGCCGCGGGGTAGGGCAGCTCCTCGGCGCTGCAGCACAGCGCGCCGCCGATCTGATAGTAATTCAGCATGATTGTTCCTCCTGTCATGGGGCACATTCCCCATCTCTTGCTTCCTATTTCTTGTTTTTCATTATAAGGGCAGGCGCCGCGGCGGGCAAGGCTTTGCCGGTGCCACGGCGCACAGGCGCGGTTTATTCGCCGCCCAGCGCAAAGGCGCGGGTGCGGCGCAGCAGCTCCAGGTCATTTTCCAGATACACCGACGGGGCCAGGTTTTCATCGTAGCTCATGCAGCTGCCCTTGTCCGGGCACAGCGGCAGGATCACCGCCTCGCTCAGGCGGGCCAGCGTCAGGTTGCGGCCGTACTGGGCGCGGTACAGTCCCTCCAGCATCCGGAACAGATCCCGGGCGTTCTCCAGACAGCACTCGGAGAAGTCAAACAGGGCTTCCCGGCCGCAGTCCTCCAGCCGGGGGGTGGTGTAGGGCAGGATCATGTTGATGGAGGGCTGCAGGCCCGCCGCCTGGCGGGTGGACCGCCGCACCGTGTCGCCGCCGATGAAGGGGTACAGGGTGGACTCCACAAACCAGTGCCGCAGGGTGGGAATGGTGTACACGCTCTCCACCGGCAGGCCCCAGTCGGCCATGCTGTCCCATCCGTAGCCGGAGAGCATACCCACCAGCACGGTGCGGATCTCCACGTCCTCCTGCTTGAACAGGGGCAGAATGGCCTTCAGGCGGCCGGCGTGGTGCAGCAGGTCGTCCACCAGCACCACCGGCCGGCCGAAGGACTTGATGGCCCGGATCTGGCTGATCAGGGGGCTGTACCCGGGGAACGGCTCGATGGCATCGCGGGAGAGGTCCGGCTCGTACACCTTGTCGGTGTGCAGGGTCTTGGTCACGGTGTTGGGCACCACCCGTCCGCGCAGAATTTTGCCGAAGGGCACGCACATCACCGGGCCAAGCACCCGGGGCTGGGTCGGCTCACGGGGCACGCCGTTCAGCTGGGTAATGCGGTCCACCATGCGCTGCATAATGGAGCCGGAGGGCAGGCTCAGTACCAGCTTGCCCGGGTACATACGGGCCATGGTCAGCTGCAGGCGGCGGTGGGCGGCCCGGCAGGAGGCCAGCGCCCGCTCATCGCTGGCGAACGGCTCCTTCAACGTGGTGGCCAGGTTCTGCATCAGCACCAGCGGCTGGTGCATATCCACCAGCCACACCGGCCGTTCGCTCTGCTCGGCGGGCACAAAGCCCTGCCGCTCCAGCGCGTCCTTCAGGCCGTCGGGGCAGTGGCCGTCCAGCGGGGCGCACACGCCGTAGTTGCAGGTGTGGGCCAGGCTGGTGGCCACGGTCTCGGCCACCAGCAGCTGCCAGGCGTCCGGCAGGGGTTCGCCCCGGCGCAGATACACCCCGCTGATGAGCAGGATCCGCCCGCAGGCACTGCGGCGCACAGAGTCGGCCAGCTTCAGGTCGTGCAGCGTGCTGAACAGCTGCTCCGGCTGCAAGAAGCGCAGGCGGGCAAAGCCCACGGGGGCGCCGTCCGGCAGGCACAGGGCCATCACCCCATCGCCGGTCTGCAGCAGGTCCGCCGCCAGCAGCCCGGCCTCGGGGCTTTCGCCCAGCACGCCGTGGGTCAGCTCCCGCAAAAAGCCAAATTCCGGGCTGCGCTCGAACCGGAAGCGGAACTTCCGGTCCGGCAGGCCCCGCTTGAACTTCGGCTCCCGCAGGTACAGGCCCCGCTGGTAGATAAACTGCTGGGCCACCGGGTCGATCAGATTGGAAATGTCCCGGTTCAGGTCGATGTTCTCCCGAATGCGGGTGGAGCTGATGTCCTCCAGATGGGTGGGCAGCTCCAGCTCCACCACCTTGCCGGTGATGAAGTCCTTGGGGTCCCGCTGGTGGTCCACCTCCCGCTCGGACTGGCTGGCCCGGCGGAACACGATGTGGTTCATGTTGTGCACCGAGTTTTCCTGGGGCGGGGCCGTGTAGGCCGAGGCCCCGGCAATCACGTCGCTGCCCACCACCAGATACACCTCCCGGCCGGGGAACACCGCCTTGAGCCGGGCCAGGTCGCCGGGGTTGGCGATGTTCACCGGAATTTCATCCGGGAACAGGTGCACGTGGAACATATCCGCCACCGACATGCTCACGATCTGGCGGCGCACCAGATGGGGCTGGGTGTTTTTGGACCAGCTGAACTCGTCAATGGCCAGATACACCTCATAGCCCATGTCCCGAATGGCCCGCACAATGCCCTTGTGGGACAGGGTGAACGGGTCGAACGTGCCGGGGAAGAAGGCCACCTTGTTCCAGATGCTCACGGGCAGGCGGCCGTTCTCCACATGGTAGTTGGAGATGAAGCGGCAGATGTGGCTCAGCGCCGCGGCCCGGTAATACAGACTGAGGATGGTGGGCTGGTTTTCATCCAGGAAGAACAGCAGCTTCTGGAAGCACAGGCCGAACAGGCGGTTTTTCTCCTCCGCGCTCAGCCGGGTGCTGGCGAACAGCTGGCCCAGCAGCTGCAGCGCCTCCTGCCGCACCGTGACCCGGTGGCTGGCCAGCCCGCCCAGCAGGCAGCCCAGCAGCCGGTCGGCCCGGCGGCGGTTTTCCTCCGGCGGCTCGGCAAACTGGCTGGCGTATACGCCGTAATATTCCAGAATGACGGCCAGCGTGTCCAGCGCACCGCACACGATGCGCTCGTTGGCGCTGGAGAGGGAGGCCCGCAGGTTCTCGATCAGCTCATCCAGCTGCTCCGGCGGCAGCCAGAGGGCAAACTCGCCCAGATATCGGGGAATGTACTTGGAAAACTCGTATTCGCCCACTTCCAAGCCCTTCACCAGCTCCACCGAAATTTCGTTTCGCTGGTCCGGGGTGAGCAGCTTGACAATGCGCAGCAGCGCCGCGCCGGCGTCGCACCGCACCACCACCTGCTCGCTCACCTTGATGAGGTTGCACAGATGGGTGGCAATGTGCAGGATGTGGTCGGTGCGGCCCTGGTCCACCTGATCCGCCAGCAGCTTGATGTTCACCGCCTTGATGATCCAGGGGGTGCCGGTTTTCAGGTTGTCCAGGAAGATTTCGCTCACCACATCGGTGCCGTACAGAACGCGCCGGTGCATGGTCACATCCAGCTCCAGATTGGAGAGGATGCGGTATTGCAGGAACAGGGTGGTCACGTCGTTTTCCACCGGCATGGCCGTGGCCAACAGGGCAATGCGCCGGCGGCTGGGGTGGCCGTGGGGCAGCCGGGCCGTCAGCACCTTGAAGAAGCGGGCCGCCGAAATGCGCAGAGGCAGGGCATCCCGCAGAAAATAGAAGGCGGCAAACTCCACCAGCATCTCGATCTCTTCGTCGGTGCAGCGGTCCACCGGCAGGTCATACAGGGTGTCCAGCAGGGCAAAGGCTCCGCCGTCGCCCATGCGGCCGGGCTGGCGGTACCAGTCCAGCAGCCGCTGGAAGAACTCCGGCAGGTCCTCGGGCAGGGCGTGGGCCAGCAGACTGCCCACCACGCCCTTCAGCGAATAGCCGATCCAGTTCTTGTGCTGGGCGGTGAGCTTGTGGTCCGGCCGGATGATCCGGGCCAGAGTCAGCTCCCACAGGCTCAGGGCGGTCTGCTCGTTCACGTCGGGGGTGTCGGCGGGCCGCTCTTTGCGGTAGCCCGCGTTGAACCGGGCCACCACCTGCCCGGTCAGGTCGGCCGCGTAGCGGCGGATGTCGCCCTCCCGGTGGCACAGCAGCTCATAGAGGAAATCCAGCAGCTGGCTCTTCTGGGCGCCGCTCAGGTAGATGGAATACTCCCGGAAAATGTCCAGATAGGCCCGGATGTTCTTCCAGTCCTTCTCGCTGCGGGCCGCCTCCAGAATGTTGCCGAAGCCCCGCTCATCCGCCAGGGTATGCATCACGTCCAGATTGTGGCGGATGCCCAGGAACACCAGGCTTTGAATGGTGTCGTCCACACTGCGCAGCACCACCGAGGGCAGCTCCTTCACCGGGGCCGGGTGGCCGGTCAGGTCCACGTCCACGCCCAGGCTGCGCATATAATCCTCAAAATCATGCAGCCGGGCGTACACAAACTGATACCGCCGCAGCTTTTTCGCATCCACATTGTCCAGCTTGGAGAGGATGATCTGGAACGAGTCATCCAGCCCGTAAATGCGGGTCACCTCCCGCCCGTCCGGCCCCCGCTCCTGCTTGGAGCGGAAGTCCGCATAGATGAGCAGCAGGCTTTCCACCGTCAGGTTTTCCGGCTCCAGGTCCCAGGTGGAGTGGTTGGCCGCAATGTGGGAGATCACCGGCAGACCCATGCGGGTAAACCACTGGTCGGTGTAAAAATAGTGCAGGTAGGGCACCCGCTCGCCGGGTTTACAGCCATATTTGCCCAGGTCGTGCCCGGCGGCCGCACCGCTCACCAACGCCAGATCCACCGGCACCCCGGCGGCAGCCAGGCCCCGGGCGGCAGCCATGGCCACATAGTGTACGCCCGCAATGTGGCTCAGGGTGCTGAAGGGAGTCGCCTCGTTGCCCAGGCGCAGCAGCTGGTAGATGTGCTGCTCCCGCCAGTCCTCCAGAAACCTCCGGTATTCCTCCGCCTGAGTGCAGCCGGAAAACTCCTCCTGGCTCAAAAAGGCAAAGTCATAGGCCGGGTCAAAGGGCAGGGCCTCCCGCTCATAGTCCAGCACCAGCCGCAGCACTTCCAGATAGAACAGCGCCGCCGCGTGGCAGCGGCCGTCCTCGGGCCGGGGGCCTAGGTCCGGGTACAGAATGCGGCTGGTGGTGCCGTAGATGTACACCAGCCAGCCCTTTTCCGGCTGCTCGCAGCCGGCCAGCCGCTCCATCTCCGGGCGGCACAGCTCCAGCACGTCGGCGCACAGCACCCGCCGATGGATGGGCAGAATCCGGCCCAGCTTTTCCAGCCACACCTCCCGGTTCAGCAGGGCGGCGGCCTCCTTGCGGGTCAGGCCGCTGGCCGTGAGGAAGCGCTTGCCGGTGAGCCGCTGCGCCAGCTCGCCGTATGCGCGGGCAAGTTGTTTTTCCGTTTTCATGGGGAACTCCTTTTGCCGTAGTTCCAGGCCGTGCGCCGCATGGGGCCGCGCCGGCATTTCCCTCTTACATTTTTCTCTTAACTACATTCTTTAAGTATAGCATACCCGCCCAGCCCCCGGCGGCCCGGTTTATACGGCAGTTTGACGAAATGCGCGTTTTTTATTTGTGCAATCTGCGCACCGCTCCTGCAATTTTACGCTGTTGCGATAAAGTGCCTGCCTGTGCGTTCGGCCTTATCCCAGGGCCACGTCCAGCGCCATCATCACCGCAAACCCCACCGCCAGCGCCGCCATACCGGCCCGGCCCCGGCCGCAGGCGGCGGGCACCAGCTCTTCCAGCGTGGCACACAGCATGGCCCCGGCCGACATACTCAGCAGCCAGGGCAGTGCCCCGGCCACCGGGGCCGCCAGAAGGGCCGCCAGCACCGCACCCGCCGGTTCCACCAGGCCGCTGGCCGCGCCCGCCCCAAAGGCTTTGGCCCGGCTGGCCCCCGCCTGCCGCACCGGCAGGCTGACCGCCGCCCCCTCGGGGATGTTCTGCAGCCCGATGCCCAGCGAGAGGGCCGCCGCCCCGGCCAGGGCCTCCGGATCTCCCGCGGTTCCCAGAGCGGCCGCCAGCCCCACCACCATGCCCTCCGGCAGGTTGTGCAGGGTAATGGCCAGGGTCACCCGGCCCGCCCGGCCCCGCTCGCCCCGCAGAAGCTGCCCGGCTGCCGCCTCGGTGCCCATCAGCAGCGCCACCCCCGCCAGCAGCCCGGCCCCGGCCTGCCACCAGCCCGCCGGGCCGGCCCGCTCAATGGCGGGCAGCAGCAGGCTGAACAGACAGGCCGCCAGCATTACCCCCGCCGAAAACCCCAACAGCACCCGGCTGGCCCGCTCGCCCGCCGGGCGGCGCAAGGCCACCACCGCCAACGCCCCCAGCGCCGTACAGGCACAGGGAAACGCCGCCGCTTCCAACGCTGCCGCCACCAGCTGCACACCCATCAGCTCCCTTCCGTCTCGCTTCCGGGCACAAAAAAACGCCCGGCTCCCCATATATATGAGGAACCGGGCGTTTGTGTGCGAAGCAGCCGCCCCGGCAGCGGGGCCTTCTGCTTGGCTTAGTCCAGCTTCAGATCGTTTTCCTTGATCCAGCCCATGCGGCGCAGCACCTCGCAGAACACCACACTGAGCACCGCAGGCAGCACGAAGCACACCAGCACCATGGCGATCCAGTCCATGGAGGTAATGCCCGCCTTGGCGCCACTGGCCACATCGTTCACCCAGCCGGTGTATACGCCGATCTGGCCCACCAGGCCGCAGGTGCCCATGCCGGAAGAGATGGGCGCACCGTTCATCTGGAAGCGGAACAGGCAGGTGGCAATGGGGCCGGTGATGGCGCTGGCCAGCGTCGGGGGAATCCAGATGCGGGGATTGCGCACGATGTTGCCCATCTGCAGCATACTGGTGCCGATGCCCTGGCTTACCAGGCCGCCCACGCCGTTTTCTTTATAGCTCATCACGGCAAAGCCCACCATCTGGGCGCAGCAGCCGGCCACGGCCGCACCGCCGGCCAGGCCCGTCAGGCCCAGCGCTGCGCAGATGGCGGCGGACGAGATGGGCAGGGTGAGGGCCACGCCGATGATCACCGACACCACAATGCCCATGAAGAAGGGCTGCAGCTCGGTGGCCCACATGATGATGCCGCCGATGGAGCTGGCCGCCTTGCCGATGGCCGGGGCCCACCAGGCCGAGAGGGCCACGCCCACAAAAATCGTCACCAGCGGGGTAACCAGAATGTCGATCTTGGTTTCCTTGCTCACGGCCTTGCCGGCTTCCGCCGCAAGGATGGCCACAAACAGCACCGCCAGAGGGCCGCCTGCGCCGCCCAGCGCGTTGGAGGCAAAGCCCACGGTGATCAGGCTGAACAGCACCAGCGGGGGTGCCTGCAGCGCGTAGCCGATGGCGCAGGCCATGGCGGGGCCGCTCATGGCGCTGGCCAGGCCGCCCACGGTGTACGCCACGGCCTTTTCGCCGCTGCCCACGGTCACCACCGCCTGGGTGAGAAAGCCGATGCCGAACTGGGTGCCCACGGTGTTGATGATGGTGCCGATGAGCAGCGAGGCAAACAGGCCCTGTGCCATGGCGCCCAGCGCGTCAATGCCGTAGCGCTTGGCCGAAATTTCAATGTTTTTTCGTTTCAGAAATGCTTTGATGCCTTCCATAATGATTTCCTCTTCTTTTTTGCGGCGCGCCGCCCCAAAACGGCCCGCCGCAGCGGTTCGGGCGTTTGTTTGCCCTGAATATAGCCCGCCGGAGCAGGCACGCCTGTTATCATACCATACAGGTGTCAAGACATCAACCCCTTTTCCCATACTTTTGCTGGACATTTGGGGCCTGTTTTCTGCGCGGCGGAGTTTTTCTCATAGATATTCCTATTGAAAAGAAAGCGGGCGGTCCAAAACGCCCGAAGATTTACGATTTGGCCACACCTCACGGTTTGACACGCTCCGTCTGCGCGGTGTATTATGATACATACTGACATTTATTAGGGCAGCACCGCACCCTGCGCAGAATTTGCGCCGTGCCGCCCGAACCGTTCTGACAGTTCTGACATTGGCCCGGTGAACCGGCCGGGCCGATGAATCGATCGGCGTTCCGGCAGGGCTTTGCGCCCCGTTCCGGCCGCCCCAGCTGAGGTGGAAACAAGCATGTCTTTGATTACCAAACTGTTCGGCACCTTTTCGGATAAGGAGCTGAAGCGCATTCAGCCCATCACCCAGAAGGTGCTGGACCTGAAGCCCAAATATGAGGCCCTGAGCGACGAAGAGCTCCAGGCCGTCACCCCTGCGCTGAAGCAGCGCCTGGCCGACGGCGAAACCCTGGACGACATTCTGCCCGACGCCTTCGCCGCCTGCCGCGAGGCCAGCCGCCGGGTGCTGGGCATGGAGCATTTCCCCGTGCAGATCACCGGCGGCATTGTGCTGCACCGGGCCTGCATCGCCGAGATGCAGACCGGTGAAGGCAAGACCCTGGTGGCCACCCTTCCCGTTTACCTGAACGCGCTGGCCGGCAAGGGCGTGCACGTGGTCACGGTGAACGACTACCTGGCCCGCCGCGACTCCGAGTGGATGGGCAAGCTGTACCGCTTTATGGGCCTGACCGTGGGCCTGGTGGTGCACGGCGTCACCGCCGAGGGCCGCAAGGCCGCCTACCGGGCGGACATCACCTATGGCACCAACAACGAGTTCGGCTTCGACTACCTGCGCGACAACATGGTGGTGCAGAAGGAGCAGATGGTGCAGCGCGGCCACGCCTACGCCATCGTTGACGAGGTGGACTCCATCCTCATCGACGAGGCCCGCACCCCCCTGATCATCAGCGGCAGCGGCGGCGACTCCAGCGCTTTGTACCAGAAGGCCGACCAGTTCGCCAGCCGCCTGAAGAAGAGCGTCGTCACCGAGCTGGACGACAAAGAGGATCAGGACGCCCAGGCCGATGGCGATTACGTGGTGGACGAAAAGCGCCGCACCGCCACCCTCACCCAGGAGGGCATCAAGAAGGCCGAGGCCTTCTTCGGAGTGGAGAACATCACCGACGCCGACAACATGACCCTGCTGCACCACATCAACCAGGCCATCAAGGCCCGCGGCGTGATGAAGCGGGACATCGACTATGTGGTGCGGGACGGCGAGGTCATCATTGTAGACGAGTTCACCGGCCGCCTGATGATCGGCCGCCGCTACAACGAGGGCCTGCACCAGGCCATTGAGGCCAAGGAGGGCGTGAAGGTGGCCGCCGAGAGCAAGACGCTGGCCACCGTCACCTTCCAGAACTACTTCCGTATGTACGAAAAGCTGGCCGGTATGACCGGTACCGCCAGCACCGAGGCCGACGAGTTCAGCGAGATCTACGGTCTGAACATCGTCACCGTGCCCACCAACCGCCCCCGCCAGCGGCAGGATATGCACGACGTGGTGTACAAGACCGTGAAGGGCAAGTACAACGCCGTCATCGAGCAGGTGGTGGAGTGCCACGCCAAGGGCCAGCCCGTGCTGGTGGGCACCGTGAGCATCGAGAAGAGCGAGATCCTCAGCCGCCTGCTGAAGGCCAAGGGAGTGCCCCACAACGTGCTGAACGCCAAGAACCACGAGCGCGAGGCCGAGATCGTGGCCCAGGCCGGCAAGAAGGGCGCCGTGACCATCGCCACCAACATGGCCGGCCGCGGCACCGATATCGTGCTGGGCGGCAACGCCCCCTATCTGGCCAAGACCAAGATGCGGGCCGAGGGCTTTACCGAGGAGCAGATCGCCGAGGCGGACGGCCACGGCGAGACCGACAACGAGGACATTCTGGCGGCCCGTGCCCGGTTTGAGGCCCTGCTGGCCGAGTACCAGCCCGCCATCAGCGCCGAGGCCGAAGAGGTGCGCGCCGCGGGCGGCCTGTTCATCGTCGGCACCGAGCGGCACGAGAGCCGCCGCATTGACAACCAGCTGCGCGGCCGTTCCGGCCGTCAGGGCGACCCCGGCGCCTCCCGCTTCTTCCTCAGCCTGGAGGACGACCTGCTTCGCCTGTTCGGCGGCGACCGGGTGCAGGCCCTGATGGACACCCTGAATCTGGATGAGGACACCCCCATCGAGAACAAGATGCTCACCTCCACCATCGAGAGCGCCCAGAAGAAGCTGGAAGCCCGGAACTTCTCCATCCGCAAAAACGTGCTGCAGTACGACGACGTGATGAACCAGCAGCGCGAGATCATCTACGGCCAGCGCCGCAAGGTGCTGAACGGCGAGGACGTGAGCGCCAGCCTGCACCAGATGATGGAAGAGAGCATCAAGGCCAGCGTGGCCGCCTTCCTGGGCGGCGATGTGGCTGAGGAGTGGGACTTTGCCGCCCTGCGCCGCCACTATCTGGGCTGGCTGTGCGTGGAGAGCGACTTCCACTACACCACCGAGCAGCTGAACGACCTGAAGCGGGAAGACGTGGAAAATATGCTGCTGGAGCGGGGCAAGAAGATCCTCGCCATCAAGGAGCAGCGCTACGGCGCCCCCATCATGCGTGAGGTGGAGCGCATCTGCCTGCTGCGCAACGTGGACCTGAAGTGGATGGACCACATCGACAACATGGACCAGCTGCGCCAGGGCATCGCGCTGCGCAGCTACGGCCAGAAGGACCCCGTGGTGGAGTACCGCATCGAGGGCTTTGAGATGTTCGATGCCATGGTGGAGAGCATCCGTGAGGACACCGTGAAGATGCTGCTCACCGTGGAGCTGCGCACCCCCGAGGCCCCCAAGCGGGAGCAAGTGGCCAAGCCCACCGGTGAGGGTGCCGTGCCCAGCCGCGCCAATGGCCAGACCGGCCAGGGGCAGAAGGGCGAAGCCCCCCGCCGCGTGGTAAAAGTGGGCCGCAACGACCCCTGCCCCTGCGGCAGCGGCCTGAAGTGGAAGAAGTGCACCTGCAAGGAGTACCACCCCGACAGCGTCAACCAGTAACAAACATTCGGGCGCACCTCAGCCATTCGGCAAACGGTGCGCCCTTTGTGTTCTGCAGCTAGGAGGATGCATAAAAATGAAACTTTGGATGTTCAGCCTGCTGGCCGGTTTTGCCGCCGCTTTCGTGTGGGGCTGGGGCAACCGGAATCAGTAACCAATCGCAGGACCGCAAACGAGCCTTCCCAGACGGGAAGGCTCGTTTTTTGTTGCGGGCCGCACTTCATCGGGGCCGCACCGCAAGGTAGGCTTTGTAGAAGTCGGTTCGCTCACCATTTTCATAGGCGGTGAACACATACTGCGCCAGCAGCACGCCGGTGTGCCAGCGCTCCCGCAGCGTTTCCAGCGAGCCGGGCAGGTCGGTCACATAATCCCGGTCCGGCTTTTCCCGGATGGGGAAGGCCACCGTCTCCCAGCCCGGCTGTGCAGGCTGGGCGTCGGCAGCCCACAGCGTCTGCCCCGGGTCCGCCGGCGCGGCCACGATGCCCCGCGTTTCGGTGGCCAGATCCTGCGTATCAAAATAGCGCACATACAAAGCCGGATGATGAATGTACCGGCGGATGTTCTCCGCATCCTCATAGTCGAACTTCACCACCCGCTCAAAGGGCACCGCCTCGGCCCGCGGCCAGCAGGCGTCCAGCTTTTTCAGGTCCCGGATGGCAGCTCGCTGCTGATCCATCCGCTTTAGAATGCTCCGGTATTCCTCCAGCTTTTTGTGCAGCTCCGCCCGGGAAAGGCGCAGCAGCTGCTCGTAGTCCGCCACGTCGGCGCGGCGCATCTCCTCAATGCGGCTGATGGGAAACCCCAACTCCCGGTAGGTGAACACTTCGGCAATGTTCACCACATCGGCCATGTCGTACCGGCGGTAGTGGTTCGGCTGTTTTTCCACTGAAAACAGGTCCATGGCCTCCCAATGGCGCAGTTTTGAGGTGGCAATTTGAAGCAGATCGGCCACTTCTCCGATGCTGTAGCCCTCTTTCTCCGGCGATTTTCCCATTTTTCGCTCTCCATTCTTGGGCACTTATCCAAAGTGCCGGTTCCGCTCTTGACCTTCAAGCCGCTTGAAGGTGTATGCTTTGAGTATAATATTGAAGGCGTCCCCCGCACAAGCCCCCTGCAGCAGAAGAATTTCCGCTGCATCGGTTTTTTATCTGTACGGGGTGCGCCGTTTTGCTTGCGGAATAAACGGAAAGGAAACGAAATTTCATGGCTGGTATCAAAGAAAAATTGAAAAACTTTAAGATGCCCCATACCTATGTCATCCTGATTACCATCATGGCCTTGGTACTGGTGCTCACCCACATCATCCCCGCCGGTCAATACCAGCGGGTGGAGGACCCGGTCAGCGGCAAGAACATCGTCGTGGCCGACTCCTTTGAATATGTAGACGATGTGGAGGCCCCCGGCATCTTCGATATGTTCCTGGCGCTGGAGGCCGGCTACGTGGACGCGGCGGACATCATGTTCCTGATCGTGTTTGCCTACGGCTTTGTGTACATCCTCACCAAGAACGGCACCATGGATGCGGCGCTGGGCACACTGGTGAAGAAGTTCGGCAACAATGTACAGCTGCTCATCCCGATCACCATGCTCATTCTGGGCATCATGGCCTCCACCATGGGCATTTACGAGGAGGTCTACGGCCTGTTCCCAGTGTTCGTGGGCATCTTCATGGCGCTGGGATATGATGCCGTCGTGGGCGGCGCGGTCATCTTCCTGGGTGTGTCCATCGGCTACGCGGCCGGCACCACCAACCCCTACACCATCGCCATTGCTCAGGACATCGCCGAGGTGCCCCTGTACTCCGGCATGGGCTTCCGCTGGGTCATCTTCGCGGTCACCGAAGTCATCGCCATTCTGTATGTGATGGCCTACGCCCGCAAGGTGAAGAAGGACCCCAAGAAGTCTGTTCTGTACGGCTGCGATCTGGACGGCATTCAGGCCCGCAGCATTGACGAGCTGCAGGCCGCCAAGATGAGCACCCGCCAGATCCTGTGCCTGGTGGAGTTCTTCGGCGTGCTGCTGTTCCTCTTCTATGCCATCCTGAACCTGGGCTGGTACATTGACGAGATCAGCGCCTTCTTCTTCATGGCCATGGTGGTGGCCGGCATTCTCAGCGGCTACTCCGCCACCGAGATCTGCAAGACCTTCATCGAGTCCACCAAGTCCATGGTTTCCTCCATGCTGGTGGTGGGCTTCACCCGCGGCATTCTCATCCTGATGAAGCAGGGCATGATCACCGACACCATCGTGCACGGCCTGGTAGGCCTGCTGAGCGGCACCGGCACCTATGTGGCCGCCTACGGCATGGTCATCATCGAAAACATCGTCAAGCTGTTCATCAACGGTTCCACCTCTGCCGCCACCATCACCATGCCCATCCTGGCCCCCGCGGCCGAGCTGGTGGGTATGAGCCGCTCCATCGCGGTTCTGGCGTATCAGCTGGGCCACAGCTTTGCAGACATCTTCTGGCCCACGGCCTGCGCACTGTGCTGCGGCCTCATGGGCGTGCCCATCAACAAGTGGTACAAATTCATTACTCCTCTGTTCGGCATTCTCTTCGTGATGGAGTTCGTCTTTATCACGGCGGCCGTGTTCATCGGGTACTGATCCTATACAATCTCGCGCAGATAGGCGGCGGCTTCGGCCTGCCGTCTATTTGTGCATCATCACAAAAAAAGGAGCGTTTTTTCTATGCTTATCAAAGGCGGACTGGTATTGGATTTTGTTGAAAACTGCTTTACAGTGAAAGACATTCGCGTGTGCGGCAGCAAGATCACCGAAATGGCCCCGGCCCTGGCCCCGGAAGAGGGGGAAGAGGTGCTGGATGCCTCCGGCAGCTACATCACCCCCGGCCTGATCGACGCACACAGCCACCTGCTCATCAGCGAAGAGGGCATGGGCTCCATCGGCGACGACTGCTGCGATTATTCCGACGCACTGACCCCCCAGCTGGAAGTGCTGGACGGCATGTATCCCTTTGACCGGGCGGTGGAGCGCTCGGCCAAAGCGGGCGTGACCAGCGTGCTGGTGTGCCCCGGCAGCGACGGCGTGATCGGCGGCGTGTGCTCGGTGGCCAAGCTCAAGGGCACGGTGGCCGATGAGATGCTCGTTCTGCGCCACGCCGCCATGAAGGGCGCGCTGGGCGAAAATCCCAAAACCGCCAAGCACGGCTTTGCCTCCCGCATGGGCGTTGCCTACACCCTGCGCAAGTGCCTGGAGGACACCAAAGAATATATGTATGACCGGGCCCAGGCCGAAAAGAACGGCAGCCACTTCCGGAAGGACCCCGGCATGGAGAACATGGCCCTGGTGCTGGAAAAGAAAATGCCCCTGCACCTGCATGTGCACCGGTCGGACGACATCTGCACCGCCATTCGCATCGGCAAGGAATACGACCTGGACGTGGTGCTCATCCACTGCACCGACGGCATTGCCGTGGCCGACTACATCGCCAAGAGCGGCTACCCCGCCATCGTAGGCCCCAGCATGGGCTGTGCCTCCAAAAACGAGGTGTGGGCCAAGAGCTTTGAAACCGCCGGGGTGCTCAGCCGGGCGGGCGTGAAGGTGTGCCTGACCGCCGACCATGACGTGACCCCGCTGTACTACCTGCCCACCTACGCCGAAATGGCCGCCCGCTACGGCATGGACCAGATCGAGGCACTGAAGGCGGTGACCCTGAACCCGGCTCAGGTGCTGCGCATTGATGACCGGAAGGGTTCGCTGCAGGTGGGCAAGGACGCCGACCTGGTGGTGTGGAACGCCCACCCCTTCGACGTAACGGCACGGGCCCGCCACGTCTTCATTGAAGGAGAACCCATATGCTGAAAAACACAAAGTGGAAGGACAAACTGCTCCATATCAAGCTGCCGCACACCTATGTGCTGTTGACCATGATCCTGCTGGCCGTGGTGGCCATGGCCTATGTGATCCCCTCCGGTCAGTATGACCGCGTATTTGATGAAGCCGCCAAGCGAACCATTGTTCTGCCGGACAGCTTCCATTATGTGGAGGGAAAACAGCCCGGGATCTTCGATATTTTCCTTTCGGTGTATCGAGGGTACGTAAGCGCGGCAAATATCTTGTTCCTGGTTGTGTTTGCCTATGGCTTTGTGTATATGCTGAACAAAAACGGCACGCTGCACGCCGCCGTTCATGCCCTCATCCGGCTGGTGGGCGACCGCACCCAGCTGCTCATCCCGGTGGGTATGCTCCTGTTCGGCCTGCTGGGTTCTACCCTGGGCATTTTCGAGGAGACCTACGGCCTTGTTCCCGTGTTTGCGGGCATTATGGCGGCCCTGGGGTACGACACGCTGGTGGGCGGCGTGGTGGTGTATGTGGGCGTGGCCACCGGCTTTGCGGCCGCCACGGTGAACCCCTTCTCGGTGGGCATTGCCCAGACCATCGCCGAGGTTCCCCTGAACTCCGGCGTGTGGTTCCGGGCCATCGTGTTTGTGGTGTTTGAGGGGGTGGCCATCTGGTATGTGATGCGCTACGCCCGCATGGTAAAGGCCGACCCCACCAAATCGGTGCTGTACAACTGCGACGAGGTGGAGCCGCTGCAAATGGCCGGCGACCCCACCGATGTGGCCATGACCGGGCGGCGCAAACTGTGCCTGGTGCTGTTTGTGGGCACCGTGGGCATCATGCTGTACGGCACCACCTGCCTGGGCTGGTACATTGACGAGCTTTCCGCCATGTTCCTGGCCATGATGTTCGTGGTGGGCGTGGCCGGCGGCAGCAGCCTGACCCAGGTGATGCAGGATTTCATCGAGTCCACCAAAAGCGTGGTGCCCTCCATCCTCATCATCGGCTTTACCCGGGGCATTCTCATCACCATGCAGGAGGCCCTGATCTCCGACACCATCGTGCACGCCCTGTCCTCGCTGCTGAAAACCTCGAACCCGGTGCTCTCTGCCATCGGGATGCTGGTGCTTCAGAGCATCATCAACTTTTTCATTGACGGCTCGTCCAGCCAGGCCACCATCACCATGCCCATTATGGCCCCGGTGGCCGACATTGTGGGCCTGAGCCGCCAGACCGCCGTGCTGGCCTACTGCTTCGGCGACGGCTTTTCAGATATGTTCTGGCCCACCAACTGCTCGCTGCAATGCGGCCTGATGGGCATCCCCCTGAACCGGTGGTACCGATTCATCACACCACTGTTCTTCATCATGGTGGTGCTGCAGTTCCTGTTTATGGGCATTTCCGTCTATGTGTTCTGAGCCTTTCCCGCGCCGGCCTTCCCTCGAGCGCCGGCACATTCCTTTCCGCCCCCGCCGGATTCCCTGCCCGGCGGGGGCGCTTTTTATCCCTGCACCCCGCACACCCGCTTCAAACACTCCACGTACCGCCGCCCCATCGGGGAGAGAGGCTGGTCTTTCAGGTGAATGCAGTACAGGCTGTTGTTGTAGCCCTCCGGGTCCTGGGTGTGGGGCGGGTAGGGGAAGGGCAGAAAGCACAGGCCGAACTCCGCCAGTTCTTCCCCCTCGATCTGGTTGCCCAGGGCAATGCAGTCCGTCTGGGCCAGCAGGTTGTGCATGGTGGCCCGGCTGCGCACCGAGATCACCTGCCGGAACCGGTCGAACTCCAGCAGGTCCGCCAGTGAAACGTCGTTGTAATAGCCGTCCTCCAGGCTGTACACCCCGGTGCCCGGCTGAGAGCGGAACATCACCAGCCCGTACCGGTACAGCTCTTCCAGCCCAAAGCCGGGCATTCGGGTCAGCGGGTGCCCCGCCCGCAGAAGCAGGTGCATCCGGGTGGAGGCCACCCGGTGCAGGGCAATGCGCCGGGCGTGGAAAAACGCCTCGTTGGACACCCGGTTGCGCTCCTTCAAAAACAGAATGCCCAGATCGGCCTGGCGGGTGTGCACCTGCTGCACCACCTGCACGGAGGACTGTTCCTCATAGCCCAGCCGCAGGGTGCGGCCTGGGTTTTCCGCCAGCAGCTGCAAAAAGGCATCCACCCCATAGGTGGAGGGGAAGGCCGCAATGCGCAGGCTGGCCGCGCCGCCCGCGGCCTGAAAGGTGCGGCGGAACTGCTGGGCCTGAGCGGCCAGGTCCCGGGCCATCTGCAAAAACAGGCGGCCCTGTTCGGTGGGGCACAGCCCCTCCCGCCCGCGGGTGAAAATGGTCAGGCCGTACTCCTGCTCGGCCTGGCGCACCAGGCGGCTCAGGTAGGGCTGGGAGACGTACAGGTGCCGTGCCGCCTCCGACAGGCTGCCGTACTGTTCAATGGCGGCCAGATACTCCAGCATGTTGATGTTCATGGCGGCTCCTCTCCGTGGGCGCACTCGCGCGCCGTCTATAACACTTTGGTTATGATTCCCGGCCGGAAAAAGCATTGGCCAAACCCGCCGGGGCGTGGTATAACCAGAGTGGAAGAAATATCTCCGGCTGGCTCATAAATGCAGCCCCGAACGGCCCGGCATCGGCCCCGCGGCCGGTGCAGTGCCTCTCCCCGCGCAAATAAAACCAATTTATTATACCTTATCCGCCGGGGCGGCTGTCAACACCGCCGGGCGGGCACATTCTTCAAAACCGAAAACACATCCGGCGGCGCACCCCGCCCCGGCAAGGAGGTTCTTTTTTATGTACAAAGTCGATCTGAACAGCGATCTGGGCGAGAGCTTCGGCGCGTATACCATCGGGCTGGACAGCCAGGTGGTGCAGTACGTCTCCTCGGTCAACGTGGCCTGCGGTTACCACGCGGGCGACCCGCTGGTGATGGACAAGACCGTGGCCGCGGCCAAGGCGGCGGGCGTAGCCGTGGGCGCGCACCCCGGCTACCCGGACCTGATGGGCTTCGGCCGCCGGAACATGGTGTGCACCCCCGCCGAGGCCAAGGCCTATGTGCAGTACCAGATGGGCGCGCTGCTGGCCTTCTGCGCCGCCCACGGGGTGGCCCTGCAGCACGTGAAGCCCCACGGCGCCCTGTACAACATGGCCGCCAAGGACGAAGCCCTGGCCGCCGGCATTGCCGAGGGCATTGCCTCGGTGGACAAGAGTGTGATCCTGCTGGGGCTGGCGGGCAGCAAGCTGCTGAGCGCAGGCCGGGCCGCCGGGCTGCGGGTGGCCAGCGAGGTATTTGCGGACCGGGCCTATCAGGCCGACGGCAGCCTGGTGCCCCGCTCCAAGCCCGGCGCGGTGATTCACGACGCCGACGAGGCCATTGCCCGCACCGTGCGCATGGTGAAGGAGGGCAAGGTCACGGCCATCACCGGCGAAGAGGTGGCCATTGAGGCCCACTCCATCTGCGTGCATGGCGACAACCCGGACGCCGTGGAGTTCGTCCGGCGCATCCGGGCCAGACTGGAAGCCGAGGGCGTGACCATCGCCCCCATCGCCCAGATCGTGTAAGGAGGTACCGTGCATGGAACAGCCCCGTTTTCTGCTCACCGGGGACACCTCGCTCTCGGTGGAATTCGGCAATGAGATCAGCGAGGCCATCAACCGGCGCATCCGGGCCTTCGGGCTGGCACTGGAGGCCGCGGCCATCCCCGGCGTGACCGAGCTGGTGCCCACCTACCGCAGCATGATGATCCACTACGACCCGGAGGTCATCGGGTACGAAGCCCTCAAGGCCCGCCTGACGGCGGTGCTGGGCGGGCTGGATCAGGTCGCCCTGCCCCCCAGCCAGGTGCTGGAGATCCCGGTTCTGTACGGCGGCGAGGCCGGGCCGGACCTTGCCTTTGTGGCCGAGCACGCGGGCCTGACCCCCGAGGAGGTCATCGCCCGGCACACCAGGCCCGAATACCTCATCTATATGCTGGGCTTCACCCCCGGCTTCACCTATCTGGGCGGGCTGGATGAGCGCCTGAACACCCCCCGCCTGGCCCAGCCCCGGGTGTCCATCCCGGCCGGCTCGGTGGGCATTGCCGGCAGCCAGACCGGCGTGTACCCCATTGCTTCCCCCGGCGGCTGGCAGCTCATCGGCCGCACCCCGGTGCGGATGTACGACCCCCACCGGGCCGTGCCCATTCTGCCCAAGGCCGGGCAGTACATCCATTTTTATCCCATTGACCAGGCAGAGTACGACCGCATTGCCGCGCTGGAGGCGGGCGAGGGCTACACCTGCCGCTGCCACGCCAGAGAGGAGGACGTACAATGAGCATTACCGTGCTGAACCCCGGCCTGCTGACCACCGTGCAGGACCTGGGCCGGATGGGCTACCAGCAGTTCGGCGTGTCGGTCTCCGGCGTGATGGACCCCCGGGCCGCCGCCATCGGCAACATTCTGGTGGGCAACCCCCAGGGGGAGGCCGTGCTGGAGTGTACCCTCATGGGGCCGCAGCTGAAATTTGAGACGGACGAGGTCATCGCCATTACCGGCGGCGACCTTTCGCCCACGGTGGACGGCCAGCCCGTGCCCGCCTACGCCGCGCTGGCCGTAAAGGCTGGGCAGACCCTGCGCTTCGGGGCGCCCAAGGCGGGCTGCCGGGCCTACATCGCCTTTGCAGGCGGGCTGGACATCCCCCTCGTAATGGGCAGCCGCTCCACCTACATGAAGGCCGCCATCGGCGGCTTTGAGGGCCGCAAGCTGCAAAAAGGGGACGCGCTGGGCCTGCGCGCCCCGGTGGCCGGTTACGCCAACCTGCACCAGCGGGCCATTGCGCCGGAGTTCGTGCCCCGGCCGGTGTACACCCTCCGGGTGGTGCTGGGCCCGCAGGACGACGCCTTCACCCCCGAGGGCGTAGCCACCTTCCTGGGCAGCGAATACACCGTGACCAACGAGTTTGACCGCATGGGCTGCCGCATGGACGGCCCGGCCATCCAGCACAAAAACGGCGGTGACATCATCTCGGACGGCATCGCCTTCGGGGCCATTCAGGTGCCCGGCAGCGGCAAGCCCATCCTCATGGGGGCTGACCGGCAGACCACCGGCGGCTACACCAAAATCGCCACCGTCATCTCGGCGGACTTCCGCCTTCTGGCCCAGCTGAAAGCCGGGGACAAGGTCCGCTTTGAGGCGGTGAGCGTTCAGGCCGCCCAGCAGGCCCTGCACTTCCAGCGGGGCGCGCTGGCCCTGCTGGCCGATGTGGTAAAGGGATAAGCCCCAGAGCGTCCCGCGTTTTCCACATTCAGTACCCTGAATGGTGGAAAACCCGCCCGACTTTTCCGCCTGCCACCTGAACCCCGTCCGCCGTTTTTCCGCAACAAGAAAGGAGCCGACCCATGGCTTTTGACATTACCCCTTACATCCACCAGACTCCTGCCCAGGTGCGGGCCGCCATCCGCCGGGGCGAGATCGACTTCCCCACGGCGGGTATGTGCGCCGGTTACGCCCAGGCCAACCTGGTCATTCTGCCGCCGGAGTACGCCGCCGATTTTGAGGAGTACACCCGCCTGAATCCCTTCCCCTGCCCGGTGCTGGAGATCGTGAAGGGCAGCCCCCTCACCCACGCCATGGGCGAGGGAGCCAGCCTGGTCACCGACATTCCCCGCTACCGGGTGTATGAGAACGGCGTGTTCACCAAAGAGCTGACCGATGCCTCCGCCTACTGGAAGGAGGGCTATGTGGGCTTTTTGATCGGGTGCAGCTTCTCCTTTGAAGAGGCGCTGCTGGCCGCGGGCATTCCCGTGCGGCACATTGAGCAGGGCTGCAACGTGCCCATGTTCAAAACCAGCATTGCCACCAAAAAGGCCGGCCCGTTTGAAGGCCCCATGGTGTGCAGCATGCGCCCCATGACCCCCGAGCAGGCCCAGCGTGCCTATGAGATCACCGCCGCCATGCCCAACGTGCACGGCGCCCCGGTGCAGATCGGCCACCCGGAAGCCATCGGCGTGGCCGATGTGATGAAGCCGGACTACGGCGACCCGGTGGAGATCCGGGAAGGGGAGATCCCGGTGTTCTGGCCCTGCGGCGTGACCCCCCAGGCCGCCGTGGAAAACGCCAAGCCCCCCATTGTGATCACCCACGCCCCCGGCCATATGTTCATCACCGACATCCGCAACGCCGACCTGAACGACTATCTGGAGCGGCGCAAGCGGAATCAATAAGCCTTCCCGGCCATACAGCTGCCCCCCGGCAGCAAAAAACGCGATGCAGAATTCTGCATCGCGTTTTTGTTTGCCGTTTGCGTCCGGGTCACTCCGGAACGGCCGGGGCCGACGGCTGGCTCTCTAAGGACAGGCCCTGCAAAACCTCCTCCCGCCGCTTGAGCAGCTGGGTCATGCGGGCGCAGGTGGCAATGGCATTGTCCACCTCCCGCTTGTAGCACTGGTTCTGCAGGGTCTCCAGCTCGTGCAGCAGCCGCTGGTCCATATCCTCGGCCAGCACGGTGGCCCGGCGGTTGCTCTGGCCGATGCGCTCGCACATCTCCAGCAGCCGGTCCATCAAACGGCGGTCCGTCGCGCCGATGGCCAGCTCCGCCACGCAGGACTCAATCCACGCCAGGTTGCTGTCCTCCACAATGGGCTCGCTGCTGCGCTCCAAATGGGTGGTCACCAGAAACAGCACCGCGCCGTACAGGAAGGGAATCATCACCTGCACGCCCATGGCCATGCGGAAGGTCACGCCCGGCCAGTACAGAAGCACCAGCCCGGCCGCCAGCGCGCCCCAGAAATACCAGCGCACCAGAGGCAGGCCCTGGCCGTCGCCCTCATGGTGCGAAAGCCAGTCGGTCAGGCTGACCAGCCGAACGCCGAAGGCCAGCGTCACAAAAGAATAGCACAGCCAGAATACATCGTTCCTCCGGCTCTGCCCCAAAAAGCAAAACAGGTTGAACGCCGCCAGCAGCGCCAGATAGGCCGCAATGCGGGGCCACCGTTTTGTGGCAGGGGTACGATCCATGATCTCTCTCCTCCTCAAACAAGCAGAGCGCCGGCGGCTTCTCATACAACGCCGCCCTTCCCGTCACTCTGTCTGATTTCCTTTATAAATTATAGTCGTTTTTTCCATTTTGCGCAACAACTTTTCCATGTCCTTACGAAAATAAAGCGGGCGGTTTTGCCCTGCACAAAGCAAAAAAAGCAGGGGCCGGCCTTGCCGCCACCGGCGGCTGTGAGCAGGCCCTCTGCTTTTTTGTATGCAAGCCCCGCGCCGGCCGGAGAGGGAGGAGGCCGGGCAGGAGTTCAGGAAAAGCTAAGAGGCATCACGGAGAAAAAGGGGAGAACGATCAATAGTTGAACTTCCACATGTAGCGGCGGTAGGTCATGGGGTGCATCCGCACATCGCCCATGGCGGCGATGAACTGCTTGGAGATGGGATGCAGCAACATAGCGTTGAAGTACTCGGCCACGCTCTCATCCAGCTCACCCAGGCCCAGCTCCTGGGCGTCGATGATCCAGTGATGGCCCGCAAACTTGTTCAGGAAGCGCTCGGCCCGCTCGTCCACGGGGCGGGTGCGGCCCACGCTCTTGAACAGCAGAATGGCCAGATCCTTGTCGCAGGTCTCGAAGGCACCGTGGAAGTACTCGCCGGAGTGGATGGGCACGCAGTGCACGGTCTGCATCTCCTGGAAGAAGCAGAACGCATCGCTGTACGAAACTTCCCAGGCGGCGCCGCTGCTCATCACGTTCCAAACCTTGTCATCCTTGTAGGTCATGGCAAACTTGGCGGCATCTTCCTTGACCTGCTGGTAGGCCTTGCCGTAGATCTCCGGCATCTTCTCAAAGGCTTCCAGAGCGGCCTCGTAATGGGTGTAGCCGCAGTACTCCTTCAGCAGCCAGAAGGCGATCTTCAGCGCGGTGCCCTGGCTGTTGCAGTGCACCAGAGTGGGGTCCTGATACCACTCGTCGGCGTGGTAGTAGGTGATGTAATAGCGGGCGGTCTGGGCGGTCAGGCTGTCGGGGTAGCCGCTCAGGCCCACGGTGACAGCGCCCTTCTCGTTGGCCACGCGGATGGCCTCCACGGTCTCGGCGGTGGCCTTGGTGGAGGTGCCGATCACCAGAGTGTTCTTATCAATGTTGCGGGGGGTAGCGTTCACAAACTCGCTGGCGTTGTAGCCCTGCACCCGAATGGTGCCCTCCTGGTTCAGCAGGTAGCGGGCGGGATAGGACGAGGCGAAGGAGCCGCCGCAGGCCACGAACACAACCTGCTTCAGGCCGCCGTTTGCTTCCAGATCGGCCTTGGCCTTTTCCATCACCTGAATGACTTCTTGCATACCCTTGATCATTGGGAGTTCCTCACTTTCTTATTTTCAGGCCCAGGCTCAGCGCAGGGCGGCGGTTGCGGTCTCGTCCACCTCATAGTGGATGCCGTCGGCGGTGGTGATGACCACGCCGTACTCGCTCTTAGCGGCCTCAATGGAGACCTTCTGCTCGATCACGTCCTTCAGCACCTTCTCGGCGGGGCGCTTCTTCGGGTCGCCATATCCGCCGGCGCCGGGGGTAACCACCCGGATGATGTCGCCCTTCTTCATGGGGCGGCTGGTGGTCTTGTGGCCCATGCGGGTCACGCTGCCGTCGGCCACGGCCACATGGTAGAACGCGCCGGAAGCGCCTTCCTTGCCGCCCGCCAGGCCCCAGGGATGGAACTTATGGCGGTCGCCCAGGCCGGTGTACAGCACATCGTCCTGCATGATCTCCAGCTCGCGCTCGATGCCCAGGCCGCCGCGCATTTCGCCTGCGCCGCCGGTGTCCTTCTTCAGCTCGTACTTGCGGGCCAGAATCTTGGTGAACTCCATCTCGGTGGCCTCGATGGGCATATTGGAGGTGTTGGTCATGTTCACCTGCACGCCGGACAGGCCGTCGTAATGGCGGCTTGCGCCGCCGCCGCCCGCGATGACCTCGTGGAAGATGAACACGCTGTCGGTGCCGATGGCGCCGTCACCAGCCAGAATGGTGGTGGTGCAGGCGCCGTTACCGGCGGTGACCACGGTGTCCGGGAAGACGGGGGCCAGCGCGCCGAAGATGGCGTCGGGAATGCGCTGCTGGCAGTCGATCTGTGCGCCGATGGGGCTGGGCTCAGTGGGGTTCACGATGCAGCCCTTGGGGGCGATGATCTTGATGGCCCGGTTAATGCCCTCGTTGGCGGGGATGTCGTCGCCCATCAGGGCTTTCACCGAGAAGAACACCGCCGCCTTGGTGCAGGGATACGGCACGTTGATGGGGGCCTTGATCTGGTCCGCAGTGCCGGTGAAGTCGAAGGTCAAATCGTCGCCCTTGATGGTCACCTTGACCTTGATGGGCAGGGGATCGGGGTACTTGTCGCCGCAGCCGTCCACATAGTCGGTAAAGCTGTACTCACCGTCGGGCAGGCCGGCCACCACCGCGCGCACGCGGCGTTCGGAGTAGCTTACCAGCTCCTTCATGCATTCGATGAGGGTGTCGTTGTAGCGGGCGTAGGCCTCCTGAATGCGCTGCACGCCGATCAGGTTGGCAGACATCTGCGCGGTCAGGTCGCCCTCGCGCTCCTGGGGAACGCGGGTGTTGTCCAGCAGCAGATCCATGACGCTGGGAATGATCTTGCCGTTCTCCCGGATGCGGATCACGGGAATGCGGGTGCCCTCCTGGAACAGGCTGTCGGCGTCGCCGGAGGTAGAACCGGGCACCTTGCCGCCGATGTCGGAGTGATGCGCGATGTTGGCGATCCAGCCAACCAGCTTTTCACCCACAAAGGCGGGGGCCGCAATCACGATGTCGGGCAGATGGTTGCCGCCGCCGTGGTAGGGGTCGTTGGCGATGAACATATCGCCGGGCTTAACGTTTTCACGGCCGAACTTCTCGTAGATGCCGGGCACCACGCTCAGCATACTGCCCAGCAGAGCGGCCAGGCTTTCCACCTGGGCCACGCTGTTGCCGTCCGGGTCAATCACAGCGGTGCAGACGTCCCGCCGCTCCTTCATGTTGGTGGAGTAGGCGCTGCGCACGATGATGCCGTAGGTCTCCTCCGCAATGGACATGAGCAGGTTGCGAACCACCTCAACGGTGACGGTATCGATTTTCTTTGCCATCTCAGTTCACCTCATCCTTGATCTTCAGGTTGTGATAGCCGTCCACATGAATGGTCCAGCCTTCGGGAACCACCAGCGTGGTATCCATCTGCTCGCAGATGCAGGGGCCGGGGATGGTCTGACCGGGCACGAAGTCGTCCCGCTTGTAAACGGGGGCGTCCACGTATTCGGTCTGGCCCTGGAACAGGACCTTACGCACCTCGATGGGCGCGGGGATGGGGGCCTCGGGATGCAGCTCTTCCGGCTTCAGATCGGGCTTGTCGATGATGCCGATGGCGCTGACGCGGTAGCTGACGAACTGGACGGTAGCCTCGGGCTTGCAGTAGCCGTAGCTGCGCTTGTGCTCGGCGTGGAAGTCGGCCAGAGCCTTCTCCAGCATTTCCTCGGTGAGCACGCCGCCGGGCACGGCGATGTTGATCTCAAAGTTCTGGCGCTGGTAGCGCATATCGATGGAGAACTGGAACACGCGGCGGTCGTTGGGAACGCCCTCTTTGTCCAGCAGCTCGGTGCCCTGAGCCACCATGTTGGCGAACTGCTCGTTCACCGTGTCGATGCTGGCGGCCTCGCCGGTCACTACCTTGGTGCGGGACAGATCGAACTTGGTGTCGGCCAGCAGCAGACCCAGGCTGCACAGGGTGCCGGGGTGCGGGGGAATCAGCACTTCGCGCATACCCAGCTCCTTGGCGACCTCGCAGGCGTGCAGGGGGCCTGCACCGCCGAAGGCCATCAGGCTGAACTCACGCACATCGTAGCCCTTTTCCACCGAGACGCTGCGAATGGCGCGGACCATGTTGGAGTTGACCACGGTAACAATGCCGTTGGCGGCCTGCTCCGGGCTCAGGTCGGACTTATCGCAGATCTTCTCTTTGATCGCCTTGCGGGCCAGCTCGATGTCCACATCCATGCGGCCGCCCAGAATCTTCTTCTGGTTCAGCTTACCCAGCACGATGTTGGCGTCGGTCACGCAGGGGTTCTCGCCGCCGCGCATATAGCAGGCGGGGCCGGGGGTTGCACCGGCGCTCTTGGGGCCGACCTTCAGCGCGCCGCCCTCGTCGATCTTGGCAATGGAGCCGCCGCCTGCGCCGATGGTGATGATGTTGATCATGGGGATGCGGGCGGGATAGCCTTCCACCAAGCGCTCGTTGGAGACCTGGGGGGTGTAGTTTTCGATCAGGGAGATGTCGGCGCTGGTGCCGCCCATATCGAAGGTGATGATCTTGTCGGCCTCGCACTGGCGGCCGATGTAGGCGGCGGCGATAACGCCGGCGGAGGGGCCGGACAGGGCCGTTTTAATGGGGCAGTCGATGGTCTCCTTAATGGAGATGATGGAGCCGTTGGACTGGGTGACATACGGCTCGACCTTGATGCCCAACCCCTCGATGGAAGAACGGAAGTTGTTCACGTACTTCTTCATGACGGGGCCGAGGTAGCTGTTCATCACGGTGGTGGACATACGGCTGAACTCACGGAATTCCGGTGCCAGCCGGCTGGACAGGGTCACATAGGCCTCGGGGAATTCCTCCTCAATGATCTGGCCGATGCGCTCCTCGTGGGCGGGGTTGATGAAGCTGAACAGGGTGCATACGGCAATGGCCTGCACGCCCTGGGCTTTCAGCCAGCGCACCACCTTGCGGGTCTCTTCCTCGTCCAGCGGGGTTTCAATGTTGCCGTCGTAGCGGATGCGCTCGGGCACGGTGCAGTTCAGGCCGGAGGGAACCAGCGGATAGGGCTTCTGCGCCTGCAGGTTGTACAATGCGGGGCGGCGCTGGGTGCCGATCTCCATCAGGTCCTTAAAGCCCTTGGTGGTGATGAGGCCCAGGCGGCAGCCCTTTTTCTCGATAAGGGCGTTGGTGCCTACGGTGGTGCCGTGCGCCAGATAGCTGACGGTTTCAGGCCCAGCCTGTTTGATTTCCAGTACGTCCTGTACGCCCTTCACGATGGCCCGGGAAGGGTCTGCCGGGGTGGAGCTGTCCTTGTAGTTGAACAGCTCGCCGGTCTCCTGATTGAACACGGAGAAATCCGTAAAGGTTCCTCCTACGTCAACGCCGATCATATAACCCATGGTTGTTTCACCTCATTGATTTGTTGATTGCGGTTGCCTGTGTGTCCTTGCGTACCGGGCTGGCCGACTGCCCGTTTGGGGAAAGACGTTATATAGTTCAACCTGAGTCGTCATATAACGTCATATCCTCTTTAAGGCTAATATACAGCCAATATGCCCAAAAGTCAAGAGAATTCTTTAAAAAAATCCGTGACTTTCGAGCCATGTTACATTCTGCCGGTCCGCGGCCCGGGGGTCGGCCCGGTAGCGGGGGTCGTTCATCTCAAAGGTATACAGCCCCTTGTAGCCGGAAGCCTCGATGCGGCGCAGATATTCGGCCAGCGGCAGGGTGCCGTCGCCCAGCGCCATGTGGATGGCCTGCCCCCGGTCGTGCAGATGTACATGCTCCAAAAGCGTTCCCAGCGCCAGATACTGGTGCAGGGTCTGGTTCATGTAGGCCATCTGGCCGATGTCCAGCATGGCCACGGTGCTGCCCTGGGGCAGGTGGCCAATCATCTCCAGCTGCTGGGCCGGGGTGTTCAGCAGGTTGGAGGAGATCGGGGTGAGGGTTTCCAGCGTCAGTGTCACACCCCGGGGCTGCGCATAGGCTGCCAGTTGGCCCAGACTGTCCACCGCCAGGTCCCAGGCGGGGCGAGTGGGCCGGTCGTACCGGCCGCAGCCCGCCGTCACCAGCACCTTGGGGCACTCCAGCGCGGCGGCCACGTCCACGGCTTTCTTGAAGTTGTCCACGCTGTACCGGCGAAGGTCAGCGTCCTCGCTGGCCAGGTTGATGGGGTAGTTGCACTGCTCCGGCGTGATGCACACCGCACGCAGCCCCCGGGTGCGAAGCTGCCCGTGCAGGGTGCGCACCCGGTCGGGGCCGGTCAGCTGCAGGAACAGCTGCGGGGCGGCCGCCCAAAGCTCCACGTTTTCAATCCCCAGCTCCACGGCGGTGTCCAGAAAATATTCCATCGGGTAGCGCAGATAGTGGTAGCTGCCCAGGGCAAAGCGGCTGCGGGAGATCTGGGCCACCGTTTACACCCCCTCGTAAATGCGGTCGTGCACCGAGGCGGGCACCGGCACGCCGCAGTCAAACGCGCCGTGAACCAGGCAGTTTTTGGCCGAGAACGCGGCGGCGGCCTCCAGCGCGGCGGGCAGAAGCAGGGCGCGGCAGGCGGGGTCGGCCCAGCGGCCGCCGGTTTTTTCCATGCCCTGAAGCAGGCTCACCAGCATGGCGGTGGCAAAGCTGTCGCCCGCGCCCATGGTGTCCACCGGCTCCACCAGATGGGGCAGCTGGCGGTAGAACTTCGTGCCGTCAAACACGGTGGCGCCCTTGCTGCCCCGGGTGGCCACCACCACGCCGCAGCCCTTGGCGTTCAGTTTGCGGCACAGGGCCTCGGTGGCCGCATCGTCCAGATCGCTGCAAGAGAGGAAGGCGAAATCAATGTAGGGGCACACCCGCTCCACCCGGTCCTCCTCGTTCCAGCGGTAGGAGAAATCGTAACTGACCAGCCCCGGCAGCCGGTGCAGCGCGGGAAGTAGCCCGTCCGTAAAGCCGTTGTTGGTGGTGTGGATCAGATCAAACCCAGCGGCGTACTTCAAATCGTCCTCATCCAGATGGATGGGATGCTGCTGGATCACGCCGCCCCGGTTGCTGCCCTTGAACACCCGGTCGCCGTCCACCAGCGTGACCCGGGCAAAGCCGTTTTCACCGGGGTAACTGCGGCAGTGGCTGCGGCCCACGCCCTTTTCATCCAGAGTGTGCTGCACGTGCTCGGCCACGGCGTCCTGGCCGAACACGCCCATGAAGTCGGCGCTGGCCCCGAGGGTTTTGGCGAACACGGCAAAGTTCACTGCCTGCCCGCCGGGATACATGGTGTTGGTGTGCAGATAAACGTCGCACACATTGTCGCCCAGACCCAATACCTTTACCATGATGATCGTTTCCTCCTGAAATTGTGTTGTGATGGTGCCGCTTTCGGTCGTGCCACAGGCTGCCCTTGAGGGGAAGGCTTTACCACGCGGCTTTATGAACGCCGCCCCACAAAAAAGCCGGTGAGGCCGGTACGCCAGCGAACTGGCACGCACAGCCCCACCGGCGTGGTGTGTGATTCTGTTTTTTGCGCGATGCTTCGCGTCAGAGGGGCCGGCTGTTACGCCTGGCCGTTGAACTGACGGGTCTCGTCGTACAGGTTGGGGGTGGCGAAGAAGCCTTCGCTCTGCAGCTCTTCGCCCAGAGGAGCAGCTGCGTCGATGAACGCCTGACGGTCGATGTCACAGAAGGTGACGCCGCCCTCTTTGATGAGCCATTCCTTGTCCTCTTCCCACTTGTCGGCGATCTTCTCGGTGTGCTTGGCAGCAGCGTCGGCCGCGCAGTCCTCGATGACCTTCTGGTCGTCAGCACTCAGGCTGTTCCAGAACTGGGTGGAGAAGCAGATCTGCTCAACGGGGTAAGCGTAGTCCACATCGGCCACGTACTTGGCGCTCTCGTACAGGCCGGCGGAACGGTAGCTGTCCTTGGAGCACTCGCCGCCGTCAACCACGCCCTGCATCAGAGCGAAGGGATACTCAGACCAGGAAACCACCGTGGGGGTCGCGCCCATGGCACGGGCGTTCTTCTCAAAGATGGGCAGGTTGGGAATGCGGTACTTCATGCCCTTCATGTCAGCGGGGCTGGTGATGGGGAACTTTGCGAAGAAGATGCGGGGGTTCTTCTTGAACTCAAAGTTGACCACATGCATGCCCTGGCTGTCCAGGCTCTCCCAGATGGAAGCGCCCAGGTCACTCTTCAGGTAGGCGATCATGGAATCGTAGCTGTCGAAGGCGAACGCCATGGACAGGATGTTCAGGTCGCTCTCATAGCTGGCCAGGGTGTCCAGAGAGGTCATAACGCCCTCCTGCAGGCCCACCTGGATGTTCTCCAGCATGGTGGTCTCGTTGCCCAGCTGCTCAGCGGGGTAGAACTCGAAGTAGTAGCGGTCGCCGATCTTCTCGTTCACCAGGTCGCAGAAATACTGGCAGGTCTCGGGAGCAGGCTCACCGATGGCGCCGGAGTTGCCGAATTTGACCACCTTTGCACCGGCAGGAACGTTGAAATCCGAGCTGGCGCTGCTGCCGGAAGCAGCGTCAGACGAGGCAGCTCCGGAGCTGGCCGCGCTGGAAGAAGCGCTGCCGCCGCAGCCGGTGAGAATGGACATAACCATCGTCAAGGCCATGCCAAGTGCTACGAGCTTTTTCATGTGAGGTATCCTCCTTTTAATCTGTGCGTTTATCACACCGCGCCCAGCAGGCGAGGCAGGAACATGGTGAGAGGCTCCCAGAAGGTGGTGAGCATCAACGTCGTGAACATGGGGATGAGGAACTGCACCGTGTACTTCAGCGCAGACTCGAACTTGTTGCCGGTGGCCTTCGCGGTCACGAACAGGGCGGGGGCCATGGGCGGGGTAATCAGGCCCAGAGTCACGTTCAGCACGGCCATAACGCCCATCTGAACGTAGCTCATGCCCATGGCAGTGGCCAGGTTCATCAGCAGGGGGGCCACCATGATCAGGATCTGCATGGAGCCGATGAAGCAGCCCAGGAACAGCAGCATGGCGTTCAGCACCAGCAGGATCAGCACCTTGCTGCCCAGGCCCATCAGCAGGTTGGTCATCCAGCCGATCAGGCCGCTGGTGACGATCACCCAGTTGAACACCAGGCCGGTGGCGCACAGGCACATGGACATGCCGGCGCTGGCCAGGGTATCGCGCAGGGCCTTGGTGAGCATCTTCAGGTTAAACTTTTTCAGGCAGATGGCCAGGATGACGCAGTACATGGCCGCCACAACCGAGCACTCGGTGGGGGTAAAGATACCGGTCATGATGCCCAGAACCAGAATGGCGGGGCCGCCCAGCGCGGGCAGAGACTCAAACAGGGCGTGGAAGCGCTCGCCCCAGCTGGCCTTGGGGGCGCGGGGGCAGGCGATGTGCTGAGTCTTGACCGCAATGGGGATCCAGATCATCATGGCAACGCCCATGAGGACGCCGGGGCCCATACCGGCCTGGAACATGGCCAGGGTGGAGGTCTGGCTCAGGAAGGCCCAGACCACGAAGTTGATGGACGGGGGAATGATGGGGCCGATGCCCGCAGAAGCGGCGGTGACGGCCACGGAGAAGTTGGGGTCGTAGCCGGCCTTGGTCATGGCGGACACTTCGATGGTGCCCAGGCCGCCGGCGTCTGCCAGAGCGGAGCCGGACATGCCGGCGAACACCATGGAGGACAGAACGTTCGCGTGGGCCAGGCCGCCGGGCAGGTGGCCGATCCACTTTTCAAACATACCGAAGAGTCGGTCTGTCAAGCCAACCTCATTCATAAAGCAGCCCACAAACAGGAAGGCCGGTAGGGCCAGCATGTTAAAGTCGGCCAGGGAGTTGGCGGTTTTCTGGGCGAACATCACGAAGGACTGGTGGTTGAACACCACATACTCAAAGGCAGAGGCCATCATCGCGTAGGCAATGGGCACCCGAAGCAGGATCAGGGCCACAAACGTGATGAAATAAACTGCCAGATACGGATCCAGATTAATCAAGCAGACCGCCTCCTTCCTTTTCCACGGGGACGCAGATGGATTCATCCTTGGTAATGGCGAAGGCGATGGTCTTGTACAGGCTCATCACCAGCATGAGCACGCTCATCACCAGAACGGGCAGGGCGTAATAATACGCCTTGCAGAAGGGCAGGCCGCCCACGGGAGGCATCTTCTTCTGCATCTGGAACAGCTGCCAGGCTGCGGGGATGTACACCCAGCTGATCACCACAATCAGCAGATTGGTGAAGTGGTCCATAATATGGCAGAACCACTTGGGCATCCGTTTCATGATAAACTCCAGCACCGCATGGCCGTTGTCCCAATAAACCGTACACCAGCCAAGGCACATGGACCAGATCATCAGAGCAGTAACGGATTCATCAACGCCATAAATGGGGCGGTTGAACACGAAGCGCATAACCACCTGAATGAACAAGAGCGCCATAAAAATGAACAGAATGTACCCGGTAAAAATCTCCAGAATGTCTACCGCTTTGTCCATCGCTTTACCGATGGACCTGACTGCTTGTTTCATACGCTGATTTGTATGACACGCAAATGCGAGACCATACGCTCCTTTCTTTCCCGAATTTTGCCCGAACCCACTGCAAAAGGGCGGCTTCGGGCCTCGCCGCCCCTCCCGATGGCTGCCCGCCGCCCGGCCCGGGGGTCGGCCGCCCCTTGCCGGAACCCTGCGCCGTAATTGACGGGCGGTCAGTTACGGCGCATTCGGTGTTCAGTCATCTTATGTTGTTATAATATATTGATAGCAGATTTCAAAAAGTTTTGCAAGAGTTTCTCAGAAATTTTCTATGTTTTTCAATGGAATTGTGGAAATTCACAAAGAAACCAATTCCTTTTTTCTCTTTCTTGACGCTTTTTGAAGTTTTTCGAGGTTTCTTGTTGTCTGATTTTGCGAACGGACAAGAAAAGCAGCTATGCAACGTCCTTTTCAGGCCGTACACAGCTGCTTTTCCCTGCGGTTTTATTTGATTTTTTGTTGTCCCGCCGCGGATTTGTGCGCCATTTGGCTACATCCGCGCGTTTTTTCCGGGTTTTGCATCCATTGTTAATGCTTTGACGAGGTTTTGCCGCCGCAGGGGGCAACGCAATCCCGCCGCAGAAACCCAAAGCCTTCCCCTCGAGGGGAAGGCTTTGTTTCCGCGAGGGCGCGCTTTTTGACGCGGTTTCAGGCTTCCCCCTGAACCCCCTCTCCACGCCGTGTCATCTGCGCAAAAGGGTGGCGGGCGGCAGGGGATTGTGGTATACTGAATCTATATGGGCTGCCCCGGCGGCCCTGTGTAAGGTCAGCCGCGGCCCGCTTTGGTTTGGGCCGCACCCGGATAAACCCCAACGTCGGTTGCGTTGGCTGTAAGAACACAGCAAAGGAGTTTTCACATGAAGTATTGCAAACGCTGCACCATGCCTGACACCCGCCCCGGCATCACCTTTGATGCCGAGGGGGTGTGCAGTGCCTGCCGCCATTACGAGCACCGCAAGCTGGTGGACTGGGACGCCCGCTGGAAGGAATTCGAGGCCCTGTGCGACAAGTACCGCGGCTGCAACGGCCCCGGCGGCTACGACTGCGCCGTTGCCGTCTCCGGCGGCAAGGACAGCCACTTCCAGGTCTACATCCTGAAAGAGGTCATGCACATGAACCCCATCCTCTTCAGCGTGGAGGACAACTTCCCCATGACCGAGGCGGGCCAGCACAACATCAAAAACATCTCCGAGGCCTTCGGCTGCACCATCATCAGCTGCAAGCCCAACATCAAGGCCCAGAAAACCCTGATGCGCGCCTTCTTTGAAAAGTACGGCAAGCCCACCTGGTATGTGGACCGCCTGATCTACACCTTCCCCCTGCACATGGCCCTGAAGTTCAATACCCCGCTGCTGTGCTACGGCGAGAACGTGAGCTTCGAGTACGGCGGCTGCGCCGATGAGGAGACCTACAGCGCCAAGGGGCAGATCGAAAACGGCGTGGCCGTGGGCTTCCCCGATGAAGAGCTGCTGAGCTACGGCGTGAGCGAGAACGACCTGGCCCTGACCAAGGCCCCCACCGCCGAAGAGCTGGCCAAGCTGGACCCCTTCTACATGAGCTACTTCCTGCCCTGGAACAGCTACAAGAACTACCAGTTGGCCAAGAGCCGCGGCTTCCACGACCTGACCCATGAGTGGGACCGCACCCATCACGCTGAAAACTTTGACCAGATCGACAGCCGCGCCTACCTGGTGCACAGCTGGCTGAAGTACCCCAAGTTCGGCCATGCCGCCGCCACCGACTACACCGCCCGCTACATCCGCTACGGCATGATGACCCGCGAAGAGG
The DNA here is from genome assembly GCA_934513685.1 of uncultured Oscillospiraceae bacterium. Taxonomy (GTDB): domain Bacteria; phylum Bacillota; class Clostridia; order Oscillospirales; family Ruminococcaceae; genus SFJ001. Next base: position 90,279 of record CAKSWY010000006.1, read on the forward strand.
CCATTCCCATCATCAAGGAGCGGGACGGCGCGCTGGACCCCCTGTGCGTGCGGGACTTCTGCGCCTTCTGCGGCTACTCCGAGGCCGAGTTCTGGGCCATCATCGACAAGTTTTACAACCGGGACATCTTCTACAAGGATGAATACGGCCGCTGGATGCTGAAAGAGCCCATCTGGGAAGAAAAGTAAGCGGCCGCTCCAAACTCCGCTTTTATCGCGCATAAATTGTGCCGAGCCGCCTTCTCCCGCCGCAATGGGGGAGAGGGCGGCTCTTTTTTTCTGCGTATTTTTCGTTCTTTGTACACCGTGCTGTTTCCGCACACAAAAAGCAGGCGCGATGCCGTTTTGACATCGCGCCTGCTTTTGTTTCATCGGGGCCGGGCGGCCGGTTCAAGGGCCGGTTCGCGCATTCACGCAAGGAGCTTGGCCGCTCATGGGCAGGCCCTGCCGCCGCCTTCCCGGGGATGCAGTTGGTATGGGGCTTAGTCCTCGTCGCCGGTGGTGTTGCCCAGCTTCTTGGCCTCCTCGATCACCTTGGCCTCCAGGTTGGAGGGCAGGTTCTCGTAGCGCACAAAGTCGAACTCAAAGTGGCCGCGGCCCTGGGTCAGCTGGCGCATAAAGGTGGTGAAGTCCTGCATTTCGGCCATGGGCACTTCGGCTTCCACAACCTGCAGGCCGTCCTCGTCCGGGCTCATGCCCAGAACGCGGCCGCGGCGCTTGGTGACCTCACCCATGATGTCGCCGGTGTTGTCGGCGGGCACGTGGGCCTTCAGGCTGCCCACCGGCTCCAGCAGAACGGGGCCTGCCTCGGGCAGGGCGGCCTTATAGGCCAGCTTAGCCGCCATGATGAAGGCCATTTCGCTGGAGTCCACCGGGTGATAGCTGCCGTCCAGCAGGGTGGCCTTCAGGCCAACCACCGGGTATCCGGCCAGCACACCGTGCTGTGCGGCCTGGCGCAGGCCTTTTTCCACGGCGGGGAAGTAGTTCTTGGGCACACTGCCGCCGAACACCTTCTCCTCAAACACCAGTTCCTCGCTGTCGCAAGGCTCAAACTCGATCCACACATCGCCGAACTGGCCGTGGCCGCCGGTCTGCTTCTTGTGGCGGCCCTGGGCCTTGCACTTTTTGCGCACGGATTCCCGGTAAGCCACACGGGGCGTGGTCAGGGTCACGTCCACGCCGAACTTCGCCTTCAGGCGGGCGCACACCACGTCCAGATGCTGCTCACCCAGACCGGAGAGCAGCTGCTGGCCGGTCTCGCCGTCCACACGGAAGTTGATGGTGGGGTCCTCCTCCATCAGGCGGGCCAGCGCCGCGCCGATCTTGCCCTCGTCGCCCTTCTTGGCCACCTTCAGTGCCATGCTCAGGGTGGGGTTGGGGAAGGCTGCGGTGGGCAGGCTCACCACGCGGGCCGGGTCACACAGGGTGTCGCCGGTTTTGGCGGTGGCCAGTTTGGTGATCACGCCGATGTCGCCGGCGGTGATCTCGCTCACGTCGGCCTGCTTCTTGCCGCGCACGCTCACCAGCTTGCCCATGCGCTCCGGCTCACCGGTGCGGGCGTTGACCAGGCTGCTGGCGGCGGTCAGCTTGCCGCTGGCCACCTTCACATAGCTCATCTTGCCCACGAAGGGGTCGGCCACGGTCTTGAACACCAGAGCGGCGGTGGGGTCGCCCGGCTCGCAGGGCAGCTCCACAGGGTTGCCGTCCTTATCTTCGGCTGCAAAAGCCTCCAGATGGGGGCTGGGCAGCAGTTTTTCCATATTGTACAGCAGCATATCCAGCGCCTGCAGGTTCAGGGCGCTGCCGCAGAACACGGGGGTGATGACGCCGCTCTTCACGCCGATGCGCATGCCTTCCACGATCTCCTCGGTGGTAAAGGCTTCGCCGCCGAAGAACTTCTCCATCAGGGCGTCATCGGTCTCGGCCACGGCCTCGCTCATGGCTTCCACCAGGCCGTCAAACCGGTGGCCCATGTCGGGCAGATCCACCTGGATCTGCTTGCCGCCCTCATACTTGAAGGCTTTCTGGCTGAACAGGTTCACATACAGCAGGGTGCCGTCGTCCTGCTTGACGGGCACCACGCAGGGGCAGATGGAGGGGCCGAACTTGACCTTCAGGTCCTCCAGGATCTTATAGAAATCCGCATTCTCCAGGTCCATCTTGCTGACGAACACCATGCGGCTCTTGCCATATTTCTCGGCCAGCTTGTAGGCCTTTTCCGCGCCCACGGTCACGCCCGAACGGCCGGAAACCGTAATCAGCACGCTCTCTGCAGCGGCGATGCCCTCATACAGGCCCGCCTCAAAATCAAACAGGCCGGGCACGTCGATCAGGTTGAACTTATAGCCGTTGTTCTCCACAGGAGCCACTGCGGAGGACAGCGAAGCGTGGCGCTTTGCCTCTTCGGGGTCAAAATCGCAAACGGTGGTGCCGTCTTCCACCCGGCCCATGCGCTCCAGCGCGCCGGTCAGGTAGAGCAGAGCTTCCACCAGCGTGGTTTTGCCGCAGCCGCCGTGACCGGCGACCAGGATGTTACGGATGTTCGTGTTTGCGTAGCTCATCTCTCTTACCTCTTCCCTATGGGAGCTTTGGGCTGCCCGCCCATGTCCCTTAGCAACTTATACAAAAATAGTACCACATTTTCCGCCATTTTCAAGGATATTGTGCTGAAACAGCCGGGGAACAGGCGAAGAAATTTCCGGGCAATGTTTGTACATTTTGACAAAAGGCTCAGGAAAAGGACGATCGTGTAAATCTTTTTGACAAACCGGCCGGGCCTGCTTCCCCCCTGAAGCGCGCAAAAAACAGCCGCCCTTCGGCCCCGGTTTTGGGCCGAACGACGGCTGCTCTTGTAGTTTTTGCGGCAAAGGGGTGTTCACTTCACGCCGTTCCACCGGTCCAGCATACTGGGTGCGTCCGGGTCAAAACGTTCGCCGGCCAGCCGCTGGCAGTACATCTCGCCAAACTGGTGGCCGATCTTTTCCAGCTCGCTGAACACCAGATTGATGCCCTCAGGGGTGGTGTGCCAGCTCTCCTTCGTGATGCCCTCAATGTCCTGCGGGCAGATGAAAAACTGCGTCTCCGGATAGAAATACTGATAATACATATACGCCCGCCGGGCATGGAGCGACTTGCACACCAGAATGGCGCGGCGCACGTTCAGGCCCGCGGCGTCGGTCACGCGGCGGGAAAAGCGGGCGTTGTCCCAGGTGGAGACGGCCCGGTCCTCCTTCAGGAAGGCCGTCTCCGCCACGCCGTTTTTCACGCACACGTCCCGCAGGAACTCCCACTCGGTGGCATAGGGGCCGGGGTAGCGGTCGGCCAGGCTCTGGGCGCCGATGAAGCGCCCGTCGTGCACGCTATACCGCCCCGAGGGCAGAATGACCGGGGCCAGCCCCTGCCGCCACAGCGCGGCGGCCCGCTCGCCCACCTCCGGGTAGGCGCCGCCGGTGATGAAGATCGCATCGGCGGGCTGCGGTTCGTCCCGCAGAAAGATAAAGTTTCCGATGTCCGCCAGCGGGTCGCGGGCCGGGGTGTTGGGCTGCATCATGGTGGCTCCTTTCGATGGGTGGTTTTGGGGGAAGGGAAGGCTTTGCCCCCGTGTCACTAAAAAGGGGCCGGGCCAAACGGCCCGGCCCCTTTACTGTTTTATGCTGGTTCGTGCTGCTTTGCAGCCCTGTATTACTTCTTCATGGTCTTAGTGAAGCTGTCCTTCAGGGTCACAATGCGGTTGAAGGCACCCGGCTTCTTGGAGTCGGGAGTGAAGTAGCCCATCCGGACGAACTGGAACTTTTCGCCGGGCTTGGCGTCGGCCAGGCTGGCCTCCAGCTTGGCGCAGGGCATATCCACCACGCTCTCGGGGTTCAGGTAGTCCTTGTAGTCCGCTCCGTCGGGAATGCCGTTCATGTTGGCCTCGGTGAACAGTGCGTTGTACAGGCGGGCGTCCGCGTCCACGGCGCTGGCGCAGCTGACCCAGTGGATGGTGCCCTTCACCTTGCGGCCGTCCACAGGGTTGCCGTTGCCGCTCTCCAGATCGGCGGTGCAGTGGATGGCGGTCACGTTGCCGTTCTCGTCCTGCTCCACGCCGGTGCACTTCACGATGTAAGCGCCCATCAGGCGGACCTCGCCGTCCACGGTGAGCCGCTTGAACTTCGGCGGGGGAACCAGCGCAAAGTCGCTGCGCTCGATCCACACCTCGCCGGAGAACTCCACCGGGCGGGTGGAGTCGTCGCCCGCATCCCGGTTGGGGTTGTTGGCCACGTCAAAGGTCTCGGTCTTGCCGGCGGGATAGTTGTCGATCACCAGCTTCACCGGGTCCAGAACCGCCATGCGGCGGGCAGCGCCCAGCTCCAGCTCGGCCCGCATACAGGCCTCCAGCTGGCGCATATCCACCAGGCTGTCCGCCTTGGCAATGCCGGCCTCCTTCACGAAGGTGAAGATGGCGGTGGGGCTGTAACCGCGGCGGCGCAGGCCGCACAGGGTGGGCATACGGGGGTCATCCCAGCCGTCCACAATGCCCATCTCCACCAGCTCGCGCAGGTAGCGCTTGCTCATCACGGTGTTGGTCACGTTCAGGCGGGCAAACTCGCGCTGCTTGGGGAAGTGGCCGCCGCTGGTGTTCTCAATGACCCACTCGTACAGGGGGCGGTGGTTCTCAAACTCCAGGCTGCACATGCTGTGGGTGATGCCCTCAATGGCGTCCTGAATGGGATGGGCAAAGTCGTACAGGGGATAGATGCACCACTTGTCGCCCTGGCGGTGATGATGCACCTTCTTGATGCGGTAGATGGCCGGGTCGCGCAGGTTCATGTTGGGGCTGGCCAGGTCGATCTTGGCGCGCAGGGTCTTGGTGCCGTCGGCGAACTCGCCCGCCCGCATCCGGCGGAACAGGTCCAGGTTCTCCTCGGGAGTGCGGTCCCGGTAGGGGCTGGGGCGGCTGGGCTTGCCCGCGTCGCTGCCGCGGTATTCCTGCATCTCCTCGCGGGTCAGGTCGTCCACATAGGCCTTGCCTTCCTTGATGAGCTTTTCGGCGTACTCGTAGCACTGATCGAAGTAATCGCTGCCATAGAAGATGCCGCCGTTGGGCACGGCACCCAGCCATTCCAGATCCTGCTGGATGCTCTCCACATACTCCATGTCCTCGCGGGCGGGGTTGGTGTCGTCAAAGCGCAGGTTGAACTTGCCGCCGTAGGCCTTGGCGATGCTCCAGTTGATGTAGATGGCCTTGGCGCTGCCGATGTGCAGATAGCCGTTGGGCTCCGGCGGGAAGCGGGTGTGAATCTCCTTCACCGCGCCCGCGGCCAGGTCCGCGTCAATGATGTCGGTCAAAAAGTTGCTGGGCCGTTCTTCCATGGTTGATTCCTCCTCTTTCTGCGGGGCGGGGCACAGAAGCCCGCCGCCGCCCTGCCTTTGCCGCCCTGGGCCGGGCCTCGGTACGGGGCGGCAAAGTTTGTTGGCAGTAAGGCGGCAAACGCCGCCTTGTACAATAGAGGTATTGTACACCCGGCACGGCGGTTTTTCAATGATTTTGTGTGCGCGGGAGGCAGAAAACAGCACTGCCGGAACTGCATCGCAACCCTAAGATGCCACCTCATCAGTCGGCTAACGCCGACAGCTTCCCCTCGAGGGGAAGCCGGGATGCCGCGCAGGCAAAGCCGCCTTGCAACATTACTCTATATCCTCGCTCGTTTTCCTCCCCCATCCGGGCGGGACAAAACTGCCCTTCTGTGGGCTGATTTTCCGTTCTGCGCACCATTTTTTGAGGTTTTGTTCAAACTTTTGCTACATTCGCGGGTTAAAATAAGGTAGTTTGCGACAGGTTGCCCCTGTTCCGCCATTTGCGCAACATATTCGACTTGAAAAAACCGCGTTTTTTCCATTAAAATATAATGTAAATAAAATGCCTTACCAGGCTCTTTCGGGTTCTGGCAGGCCACACCCGCCCGCCCCGGGCGCCATTGTGCCGGGCCGGGCGTTCCACTAGGAGGTTACACCATGAGAGCAGGCCTGGATATTGGCTCCACCACCATCAAGTGCGTGGTGCTGGATGACGAAGAGCGGCTTGTTTACCATACATACGAGCGGCATTACAGCCACATTGTAGAAAAAGCAGGGGAGATCCTCACCCGCGTAAACGACGAGATCCTGCATAACCAGCCGCTGCTGCTGTCCATCTCCGGCTCCGCCGGCATGGGCCTGGCCCAGAGCTGCGGCGTGCCCTTTGTGCAGGAGGTGTTCGCTACTCGCGTGGCCGCCAACAAGCTGGCCCCCGGCACCGACTGCATCATCGAGCTGGGCGGCGAGGACGCCAAGATCCTCTTTTTGACCAACGGCACCGAGGTGCGCATGAACGGCAGCTGTGCCGGCGGCACCGGCGCCTTCATCGACCAGATGGCCACCCTGCTGAAGATGGGCCCCGATGAGATGGACAAGGCCGCCCAGTCAGCCCAGCGCACCTACACCATTGCGTCCCGCTGCGGCGTGTTCGCCAAGAGCGACGTGCAGCCCCTCATCAACCAGGGCGCACTGCCCAGCGACATTGCCGCCTCCATCTACAAGGCGGTGGTGAACCAGACCATCGCGGGCCTGGCCCAGGGGCGGCCCATCACCGGCAACATTCTGTATCTGGGCGGGCCCCTCACCTTCAGCACCGTGCTGCGGGCCAGCTTTGACGAGGCGCTGGGCGTGAAGGGCCTGTGCCCCGAAAACAGCCTGCTATATGTGGCGCTGGGCGCGGCGTTCTATTCCGATCAGGAATTCCGCCTGCCTCAGGTCATCGCCGCGCTGGACAAGTACAGCGCCACCGCCACCTACGCCAGCCAGCCGCCGCTGTTTGCCTCGAAGCAGGAGTACGAGGAGTTCCACGCCCGCCACATGAAGGCCAGCGTGCCCCGCGTGCCCTTCGGGGCCGACTGCGGGCCGGTGCACATCGGCATTGACTCCGGCTCCACCACCGTGAAGCTGGTGGTGATCGACGATCAGCGCCGCATTCTGTACACCAACTACCAGCCCAACCTGGGCGAGCCGCTGGAGCTGATCCGCCAGCAGCTGGTGCAGCTGTACGAGCGGCACCCCGGCCTGCAGGTGGCCAGCGTGACCACCACCGGCTACGGCGAAGAGCTGGTGAAAACCGCCTTCTCCGCCGATCTGGGCGTGGTGGAAACCGTGGCCCACTTCACCGCGGCCAAGTACTTCCTGCCGGATGTGGACTTCATCATCGACATCGGCGGCCAGGACATGAAGTGCTTCAAGATCGAGGACAATGCCATCAGCAACATCTTCCTGAACGAGGCCTGCTCCTCCGGCTGCGGCAGCTTTTTGCAGACCTTCGCCCAGGCGCTGGGCTACGACGTGAAGGACTTTGCCGCCCTGGGCCTGTTTGCCGACCGGCCCGTGGACCTGGGCAGCCGCTGCACCGTGTTCATGAACTCCAGCGTGAAGCAGGCCCAGAAGGACGGCGCGTCCATCGAGAACATCTCGGCGGGCCTGTCCATCAGCGTGGTGAAAAACGCCCTGTACAAGGTCATCCGCGCCTCCAGCCCGGAGGACCTGGGCCGCAACATCGTGGTGCAGGGCGGCACCTTCTACAACGAGGCCGTGCTGCGCGCCTTTGAGAAGGAGATGGGGGTCAACGTGATCCGGCCCGACATCGCCGGCCTGATGGGCGCCTACGGCGCGGCCCTGTACGGCAAGGCCCACACCGCCGAGGGCCATGTGAGCAGCCTGCTCGGCCCTGAGGCGCTGGAGCACTTCACCCAGCAGGTGCGCAATGTGCAGTGCCAGGGCTGCGGCAACCACTGCCAGCTGACCATCAACACCTTCTCGGACGGCAAGCGTCTGGTGAGCGGCAACCGGTGCGACAAGCCCGTCACCGGCAAGGCCGGAAACGGCGAGCTGAACCTGTACGAGTACAAGCGCCAGCTGCTGCAAAGCTACAAGCCGGTGCCCGGCCCCCGGGGCAGCATCGGCATTCCCCTGTGCCTGAACCTGTGGGAGCTGCTGCCCTTCTGGCACACCTTCTTCACCAAACTGGGCTTTGCGGTGCACACCAGCCCCATGTCCACCCGCGGGCTGTATCTTGCCGGTCAGGCCACCATTCCCAGCGACACCGCCTGCTTCCCGGCCAAGCTGGCCCACGGCCACATCAAGGCGCTGAGCCAGATGAAGCTGGACGCCATCTTCTACCCCTGCCTCACCTACAATCTGGATGAGGGCCTGGGCGAGAACCATTACAACTGCCCGGTGGTGGCCTATTACCCCGAGGTGATCGCGGGCAACTGCCCCGAGCTGGAGAGCACCACCTTTATCTACGATTACGTGGGCATCCATCGCCCCAAGGACTTTGTGGGCAAGATGACCGGCATTCTGGCCAAGTACTTTGCGGGCATTAAAAAGGGCGAGGTGCAGGCCGCGGCCGACGCTGCCTACGCCGAGTACTACCGCCACATGGCCCAGATCCGCGCCAAGGGGGAAGAGATCATCGAAAAGGCCCGGGCCGAGGGCCGCCGCATCATCGTGCTGTCGGGCCGCCCCTACCATGTGGACCCCGAGGTGAACCACGGCATTGACACCCTCATCACCCGGTACGGCGCGGCGGTGATCACCGAGGATTCCATCAGCAACCGGGTGGAGAAATTCCCCACCACGGTGCTGAACCAGTGGACCTACCACAGCCGCCTATACGCCGCCGCCAAATACTGCACCACCCAGCCCGATATGGATCTGGTGCAGCTGGTGAGCTTCGGCTGCGGCGTGGACGCCATCACCACCGACGAGACCCGCGAAATTCTGCAGGCGGGCGGCAAGCTGTACACCCAGCTGAAAATCGACGAGATCACCAACCTGGGCGCGGTGAACATCCGTCTGCGCAGCCTGTTTGCCGCGCTGGACGAGAAGAAGCTGGCCCAGGCCGCCCAGCCTGAAACGAGGTAATTCCCATGGAAATGACCTATCCCAAATTTACCAAAGAAATGAAGGCCACCCACACCATCCTCATCCCCAACATGGCCGTCACCCAGTTCCGGCTGCTGAAGGCCTCGATGGAGTCGGAGGGGTACCATGTGGAGGTGCTGGGCAACTGCGGCAGTCAGGTTGCCCAGCTGGGCCTGAAGTACGTTCACAACGACACCTGCTATCC
>CAKSWY010000007.1 GCA_934513685.1 uncultured Oscillospiraceae bacterium
TACCCCAATATCTCATAATACCCTATGGCATAGTGATTTTCTCGGCAGCTATCGCCGGAATTGCCCTCCACGGTGTACAATCACATTCCAAATCGTGCCGCCCTTATCGTGCCTTTCTGAATTGTCTGGCAGACGGGCAACCCCATGATTTAGACGAGATCAAGTCCGTTGTCGCCAACAAATTCCGCCTCTCCCCTGCGGAGCGAGAGGTGCTTCTTGCGAGCGGAAAACAGACTGTTTTTGACAACCGGATTGGCTGGTGCCGGACTTATTTAAAAAAAGCCGGTCTGCTGGAAAGCATTGCACGCGGCAAGTATGTTCTTACTGCTGACGGAAAGCGCGTGTTGTCGGAAAATCCCGCTAAAATCGACAATCTTTACTTGCAGCGGTTTGATTCATTCCGCGCCTTTTTTTCACGCAGTTCAGGCAATGAGCATCCTGTAGCTGCCGTTTCCAGCCAAACACCCCAAGACACCTTGGAGGCTGCCTTTCATCAGATAAACTCCGTCCTGGAAGACAATCTGCTCACCGCCATCATAGGGCAATCCCCCGCCTTTTTCGAGCACCTTGTCGTGAAGCTACTGACGCAAATGGGGTATGGCGGCTCGGCCGAGGATGCCGGAATGGTAATTGGCCAGACCGGAGACGAAGGCATTGACGGCCTGATCCGGGAAGATAAATTGGGCTTCAGCCTGATTTACATCCAGGCCAAGCGTTGGGACCGCGGCACTTCCATCGGGCGCCCGGAAATTCAAAAGTTTGTCGGCGCTTTGGCCGGGCAGGGTGCCTCCAAGGGGCTTTTTATCACAACCGCAAAGTTCACCAAAGAAGCCCGCGAATATGCCAATAAGCAGCATACCGCAAAAATCGTCCTTGTGGATGGCCAAAAGCTTGCAAAATTGATGATCGAATACAATCTGGGCGTCTCCACCGAAATCACATATCAGGTCAAGCGCATTGACACCGATTTTTTCTCCGATGATTGGGATGCCTAAAAAACGCGCAGAGAGTCCCCCGGCATGGGCCGGGGGACTCTCTGCGTTTACACATTTTTAAGTTTCCGGTCTGCGGTCAGGCCGCCAGCAGGCCCTGTTCCACCAGGAAGTTCCGGGCCACCTCGTTCACGTCACGGCCCTCCACATCCACCTGGTAGGTCATCTGCGCCATCTGCTCGCTGGAGATGCGCCCTTCCAGCAGGTTCATGGCCTGCTCCAGGCCGCGGTCGGCGTACTCGTCCAGCACTTCCTGCCGCACCAGCAGCGTGCCGTTGTACTCCGGGAAGAAGTGCTTATCATCCTCCAGAATCTTCAGCCCGGCCTTGATGTTCAGGCCGTCGGTGGTGTACACCTCCGTCACCTGGAAGCTGCCGTTCTCGATGGCGTTGTACTTCAGGCTGATGTCCACCGAAACTGCATCCTTGAACTTCAGGCCGTAATATGCCACAAAGGGGTTGTACTTCATGCTGCCCTCAGCGGTGAAGAAGTCGTGCTCCGCGCCGAACGCCAGCTGCCCGGCAATGGGCACAAGGTCGCTCACCGTGTTCAGGCCGTACTGCCGGGCCAGCGCTTCAGGCACAGCAATGGCATAGGTGTTGTCCAGCCCGAACTTGCCCAGCATCCGCACACCGTAGCGCTCCATCGCCTGCTGGTTGGCGTAGTCGTACAGGGTCTCGCCCGCCGGGATGTCGGTGGTGTCCTGATGCAGGTAGGTGGTAAGCAAGGTGCCGTCGTAACTCACGATAAAGTCGCAGGAGGGCTGGGCCGCCGTCAGCTCGTTGAAGGCGTTCACCGCGGTCATCTCGTCCTTGATGACCACGCGCAGACCGGTGCGGTCCTCCACCAGCATTTTCACCATGCGGGTCAGCAGCTGCGGCTCGGAGTAGTTCAGGTCGTACACATACAGATCGCCCTTTTCGCCGCCGGTACCGAAGGGCACCAGCAGCACAAAGGCCGCAAGCAGAAGGGCCAGCGGGGCCAGCAGCTTCTTGCGTCCACCGCCGCGGCTGGCGGCGGAGCGCATCCGCTTTTCAAACACGCCCATCAGCACATCCAGCGCCGCGGCGACCACCATCAGCACCAGCGTGGCGGACAGAATGGTTTTCATGTCCTTCAGGCGGATGCCCCGGGTGATGACGCTACCCAGGCCGCCGCCGCCCACAAAGGCGGCGAACACCGCCGTGCCAATGGCATTCACCACCGCAATGCGGATGCCGGTAAACATGGTGGGGAACGCCAGCGGCAGCTCCACCATGACTACCCGGTAGGGCTTGCTCATGCCCATACCCCGGGCCGCCTCTTTTACGCCGGGGTCCACCTGCTGCAGGCCAAGGCAGGTGTTGCGCACAATGGGCAGCAGTGAATACAGGGTAATGCCCAGAATCACCGTGGCCTTGCCCGCGCCCAGGAACACCATGATGATGCCCAGCAGCGCCAGCGAGGGGATGGTCTGAAGCAGATCCACCACCCGAAGGATCACCGCCCGGGCCTTGGGGTACAGATAGGCCAGCAGGCCCAGCGGCACGCCGATGAGAACGGACAGGATGCAGGCGGCCAGCACGATATAAAGATGCTCAAAAATCATCGACCAGGTCATTTTCCGCCCTCCTTTCGCATCCCCCGGGGCGTAACCTTCTTCTGCAGCAGGTCCACCAGCCACCCAAGCAGAATGGCCAGCAGCGCCGCCGGGATCGCCCCCAGCAGAATGAGGGTGTTGTTGTTGGAGTTGGTGCCCTGGTAGACGAAGTCACCCAGGCCGCCCAGGCCGATCATGGAGGCCAGCACCGCCCAGGATACGGTATAAATGGCGGCCATGCGCAGACCGGCCACAATGGAGGGCATGGCCAGCGGCAGCTCCACCTGAAGCAAGGTCTGCAGGGGCGACATCCCGCAGCCCTTGGCCGCCTCCACATAGCGGCTTTCCACCGCCAGAATGCCGGTGTAGGTATTTTTCAGCACCGGGAACATGGCATACACCGTCAAAGCCACAATGACTGTGGCGGGCACCATGCCCCACCAGATAAACAGCACACCGATGAACACCAGGCCGGGAATGGTCTGGAACACCGACAGAATGGGCAGCACAATGCCGGACCAGCGGGGCACCCGGGAGAGCAGCACGCCCAGCACCAGGCCCAGCGCAAAGCCGATGGTCACCGACACCAGAACATACCCCAGGTGCACCGCAACCGCCTTTAGCAGCATGGCGCCGTATGTATCAATCAGGTATTTCATTTGGCCTCACCCCACAGGTTTTCGGCCACCGAGCGGGCCACGCTGGTTTTGGTCACGATGCCGGCAATGGTATCGTCCTCCCGCAGAACCACCACGTAGTTTGCGCCGGAATCCAGCAGATAGTCAAAGCTCTCTTTGGCGTCGTCCCCCACCCGGGCCACCCGGGCCGTCTGGCGAATGAGGGGTTCAATGCTTTTCAGGCCCTGCCCCCAGTGGCGGATGTCGCCGATGGACACAATGCCCAGATAGCGCTCGTGTTCGTCCGTCACCAGCAGGGTATCCACGCTGCCGCGGGCCATGCGCTCGGCGCACTCCAGCACGCCGCGGTTTTTCTGCACGCTGAGCACATTGGTGCGCATGAAGCTCTCCACCTTGGAGGGGGCCGGTGCGCCGGGGGCGTGCTTGCCCAAGAAGTCCCGCACCTGCTCACTGGCCGGGTGCTCCAGCATTTCCTCGGGGGAGGCCATCTGCACAATGCGGCCGCCGTCCATAAAAATAATGGTGTCGGCCAGCTTCAGGGCCTCGCCCATATCGTGGGTGACGAACACAATGGTCTTGTTCAGCTTCTGCTGCAGGCGCTTTACTTCGTCCTGCAGGTTCTCGCGGGTCATGGGGTCCAGGGCGCTGAAGGGTTCGTCCATCAGCACGATGGAGGGCGAAGCCGCCAGGGCGCGCAGCACGCCGATGCGCTGCTGCTGGCCGCCGGAAAGCTCAGAGGGGTACTTGTCTGCATACTGTTCCATGTTCACCATGGGCAGCATCTCTTTCACGATCTGGTCGCAGCGGGCCTTGTCGTATTTCAAAAGCCGGGGCACCACGCAGATGTTCTGGGCCACCGTCATGTTGGGGAACAGGCCGATCTGCTGGATGACATAGCCGATGTGGCGGCGCAACTCCACCTTGTCGATCTCATGAATCTCTTTGCCGTCAATGAGAATGCGGCCGCTGTCCGGCTCAATGAGGCGGTTGATGGTTTTCAGCGTGGTGGTTTTGCCGCAGCCGGAGGTACCGATGAGCACCACAAACTGCCCATCCGGAATGGTGAAGTTCAGATCCCGCAGGATCGGTGTTTTGCCGTAGTTCTTGCAGACATGCTCAAATTGAATCATAGTGGCTTCACTCCTTCATTTCAGACTGCTTTTTCGTTATAATTATAACACAGAATTTTCATTGATTGGATAAATAAATTGTTAAAATTTATCGCGCGGCGCAAATTCTCTCTAGGTCACGCCCTGCAAAAAATTGCGAAAAATAGGCATTTATCCAATTTTTTCGTGTTCATTCGGTCAAATCATCCAAATTGTCCCGGTTCATTGCTCAAACGGCCCGCCCCTGCTATAATGAGGGTAATTAAAAAGGCTCTGGCCGGCGGCCGCGCCTTTGCGCCGCCCGGCAGCCTGCATTCATCCGGAAGGAGTGCTGCTTGTATGAAACTGTTCATCGACACCGCCAACGTGGAAGAAATTCGCACCGCCAGTGAAATGGGTGTCATCGCCGGCGTAACCACCAACCCCAGCCTCATCGCCAAGGAAGGCCGGGATTACGCCACCGTGCTGAAGGAGATCGCCGCCATTGTGGACGGGCCCATCAGCGGCGAGGTGAAGGCCACCACCACCGACGCCGCCGGGATGATCGCCGAGGGCGAAGCCATCTATGCCCTGGACCCGGCCCATATGGTCGTGAAAATCCCCATGACCGCCGAGGGCCTGAAGGCCATCAAGGCCCTGAAGGCCAAGGGCATTCCCACCAACTGCACCCTGATTTTCACCGCCAACCAGGCGCTGCTGGCGGCCCGGGCCGGTGCGACGTATGTCAGCCCCTTCCTGGGCCGGCTGGACGACATCAGCCAGCCCGGCATTGAGCTGGTGCAGAACATCCACGACATCTTCCTGAACTACCCGGACATCACCACCCAGATCATCGCCGCCAGCGTGCGCAACCCCATCCATGTGACCGACTGCGCCCTGGCCGGAGCCGACATTGCCACGGTACCCTACAAGGTCATCGAGCAGATGCTGCACCACCCCCTCACCGACGCCGGCATTGAAAAGTTCAAGGCCGACTATGTGAAGGTGTTCGGCGAATAAGCCTGATTTTCAAAGCTGCTTTGAAACAAATAAAAAGCGCGGCCCAAACCGATGGGCCGCGCTTTTTCGTACTTTTTGTGATTACGGAGAGTTATTTGTTCTTGTACATTTCCTGATAGTAGTTCTGGTAGTCGCCGCTGGTGATGTGCTCCATCCAGTCCTCATGCTCCAGATACCAGTCAATGGTCTTGACGATGCCCACTTCAAAGGTGGTTTCCGGGTACCAGCCCAGCTCCTCCTTGATCTTGGTGGGGTCAATGCCGTAGCGGCGGTCGTGGCCCAGGCGGTCGGCCACATGGCGGATCAGCTCCTCGCTGATGCCCTCATCCTTCAGCCGGTCGTGCAGCTGGGCAATGATGGTTTTCACGATGAAGATGTTGGGCCGCTCGTTGTGGCCGCCCACGTTGTACACCTGGCCGCTGCGGCCGCCGTTGGCCACCATGTCAATGGCCTTGCAGTGGTCCTCCACATACAGCCAGTCGCGCACCTGCATACCGTCGCCGTACACCGGCAGGCTCTTGTGCTGCTTCACGTTGTTGATCATCAGGGGGATCAGCTTTTCCGGGAACTGATAGGGGCCGTAGTTGTTGGAGCAGCGGGTGATGTTCACCGGCATACCGTAGGTGTCGTGATAGGCCATCACGAACAGATCAGCGCTGGCCTTGCTGCTGGAATAGGGGCTGTGGGGGCACAGGGGCGTGGTCTCCATAAAATAGCCGGTTTCACCCAGGGTGCCGTACACCTCATCGGTGGACACCTGCAGGTACTTCTTGCCCTCTTTCCAGGTGCGGTTCTCCGCATCATACCAGGCGTTCTTGGCGCACTGCAGCAGGTTGACGGTGCCCATCACGTTGCTCTGCACAAAGATTTCCGGGTTGGAGATGCTCCGGTCCACATGGCTCTCGGCGGCAAAGTTGATCACATAATCGAAGTCGTACTGCTCAAACAGGCGGGTGACCAGCTCTTTGTCGCAGATGTCGCCCTGAACGAAGGTGTGGCGCTCATCGCCCTCGCAGTCCTTCAGGTTTTCCAGGTTGCCCGCGTAGGTCAGCTTGTCCAGGTTGACCAGCTTGATCTCAGGGTACTTGTTCAGCATATAGTAGACGAAGTTGGTGCCGATGAAACCGGCGCAGCCGGTAACCAGATACGTTTTCATAAATTGTTATGCCTCCGGGCTTTCGTTCTTAAAAAATTCGGTCAGGGCTTCCTGCCAGGGGCGCATTTCGTTGCCCACGGTGCAGGCCAGCATCCGGTTTTCCAGGGCGCTCCAGGCGGGGCGGCTGGCTGCATCCGGATGGGCGGCCGCGTACTCGGCGCTGGTACAGGGGGCCACCGTGGCCTTCACCCCGGCCAGCCGGATGATCTCGCAGGCAAAATCGTACCAGCTGCACACGCCCTCGCCGGTGCAGTGGTAGGTGCCGTACTCGCTGCTCACCGCCAGTTTCAGCAGGTGGTGGGCCAGGTCGGCGGCGTTGGTGGGGTTGCCCAGCTGGTCGTTCACCACGGTCAGGGCGCCCAGCTTGCGGCCCGCATTCACCATGGTGAACACAAAGTTCTTGCCGGTGTGGCTGTACAGCCAGGCGGTGCGCACCACAAAGCTGCGGGGGCAGAACTGCCGCACATACTGCTCGCCCAGAAGTTTGGTGCGCCCATAGGCGCTCACCGGGGCGGGCAGGGCGCTCTCATCCAGGGGCACGCCGCCGTTCTCTTTGCCGCTGAACACATAATCGGTGGAAACGTGCACCAGTTTTGCGCCCACCTTCTGGGCGGCAATGGCCAGGTTCCGGGGGCCCAGGGCGTTCACCTTAAAGGCATCCTCGGTGTGGCTCTCGCAGCCGTCCACGTTGGTGTAGGCGGCGCAGTTGATGATCACATCCGGCTCCATCCGGCGCACAAAAGCCACAACCTCGTCCCGGTCGGTGATGTCCAGCTCGTCCGCGTCGGTGGGAATGACCTTGGCCGTGCACAGCTTTTCCGGAATCGGCCCGATCTCGGAGCGGCCCTCCTTCAGCTGGCGCAGCAGCTCGGTGCCCAACTGGCCGTGGCTGCCCGTGATCAGAATCTTCATATCCTGTCAGCTCCTTTGTTTCAAAGCGCTCAATACTTCAGCTTGTTGTCCGCCACCTGCTTCAGGTGCTTGCCGTAGGGGCTTTTGCCGTAGCGGGCCGCACTTTCCAGCAGCTTTTCCCGGCTGATCCAGCCGTTTTTGTAGGCGATCTCCTCCGGGGCACTGATTTTGATGCCCTGGCGCTTTTCCACCATGCGCACAAAGTCGGCCGCGTCCACCAGGCTGTCCATGGTGCCGGTGTCCAGCCAGGCAAAGCCACGGCCCAGCAGCTGCACATCCAGGTCGCCCTGCTCCAGATACATGGCGTTCAGGCTGGTGATCTCCAGCTCGCCCCGGGCGCTGGGCTTGACCTGCTTGGCCAATTCCACCACGCGCTTGTCGTAGAAATACAGGCCGGTGATGGCGTAGTTGGATTTCGGTTGTTCGGGCTTTTCCTCCACGCTGATGACCTTGCCGTTGTCGTCAAACTCCACGATGCCGAAACGCTCCGGGTCGCTGACGTAATAGCCGAACACGGTGGCCCGGCTGTTCTTTTCGGCGTTGGCCGCGGCGGCCTTCAGAATGCGGGAGAAGCCGTTGCCGTAGAAGATGTTGTCGCCCAGAACCATGGCGCAGCAATCGTCGCCGATGAACTCCTCGCCCAGCAAAAAGGCCTGAGCCAGGCCGTCCGGGCTGGGCTGCACCTTGTAGGAGAAGTGCACGCCGAACTGGCTGCCGTCGCCCAGCAGGTGCTCAAATCGGGGGGTGTCCTCCGGGGTGGAGATGATGAGAATGTCCTGAATGCCCGCCAGCATCAGGGTGGACAGCGGGTAGTAGATCATGGGCTTGTCGTACACGGGCAGCAGCTGCTTGGACGTGACCATGGTCAGCGGATACAAGCGGGTGCCGGCGCCGCCGGCCAGAATAATGCCTTTCATCGTTTGCGCTCCTTCTGAAGGCGGGCGATGCCCCGGAATATGCAGGGGCGGTTGTCCGCGTTCCCCCGCCGGGCCGTTTTGCCCGGCTTTGTTTGTGCCCGGCGCAAAAGCGCCGTTTCGTACCTTGCAGCTTAACACAAAGCGGAGCCGCGCCGCTGTATACAAATCTGGGCCGGGCTTTCCCGGCAGGCAGGGCTAAATCAGACTGGTTCAGCACCAGTGGAAGCCCCACTTTTTAAAATAGAGCATCATGCTGCTCAGCTGGCGGGCAAAGGCCGCCGGCCTGCGGAAAGGCTCCCGGTGCCAGGCGTGAATGGCCCGGAACTGCGGCAGCAGGCACACCCGCCCGCAGCACATGGCCCGCCGGGTAATGTCGGCATCCTCCACATACATGAAATAATCCGGGTCAAAGCCGCCGATCTTTTTCATCACGTCCGTGCGGATGACGAAAAAGCTGCCGGTGCAGAACTGAATGTCCTGCACCTTGGTCAGGTCCTCATCCTGCATGGTGTAATGGGTGTCAAACCGCTGCAGCGGCTCGAAGCCCGGCACCTGACGGGCCACCAGGCTGGCCACGTTGGGCACCCGGCGGGGCAGGTTCTGCTTTTCGCCGGTGGGAAAATACAGCTGTGGGGTAGCCATCACCACATCCGGATGCTCGTCCATCCAGGCGCACATACCGGTCAGCGTATCCTCTTCCACCAGAATGTCCGGGTTCAGCACAAAGTGGTACTTGCTTTTCAGGCGGGGCAGCACCGTGTTGTGCCCCTTGCCGAAGCCCACATTTTCCGACAGGCAGATCACCGTCACCGGCTTTTCAAAGCGGGTCCGCTCCAGTTTTTTCCCGGTGCCGTCCGGGCTGGCATTGTCGATTATATACAGATCCACCGGCTGAGATGTATGGCGAAGAATCGAAGCCGCTGCCTGAACGACTTCTTCGTAACCGCCGTAACTCACAATGCTGGCGCTGATCTCTGCCATTTACCTTCCTCCGGGCTCTGCCGCATATGGGCGGCGTGCTTCAGCGTTTATTATAACATTTTATCTCTTTGTTCGCAACCGCGCCGCAGCGGCATTTTCCGGGCGATTCCGTGAAATTCCGGGCTGCCCGGGCCGTGCTTTTTTCGCCGCAAATCGTGCCGTTGTGAAAAGCCGCCCGGACGCCCGTGCAAAAAAGCCCGCAGGCAGCCTGCCGGAGGTTCCGGCCGGCCGCCCGCGGGCATTCGGTTCTATGTTTGCTGCAAGCACCGCGCGGCGTTGGGCCGGTTCCGGGCTGCTCAGCCGTTCTGCTGGGCCTGGGCTTCTTCCATTGCCTTTTTCTTGGCGGCGATGGCAGCCAGAGCGTCCTTGCGGGACAGGTTGATGCGGCCCTGCTGGTCGATGTCGGTGACCATAACGATCAGCTCATCGCCCACGGCAACCACGTCCTCCACCCGCTCCACGCGCTTGGTGTCCAGCTTGCTGATGTGAACCAGCCCCTCCTTGCCCGGTGCGATCTCCACAAACGCGCCGAAGTTCATCAGGCGGGTCACGCGGCCCTTGTAGATGGCGCCCACCTCCGGGTCCTCCACAATGGTCTTGATGGTATGGATGGCGCGCTGGGCGTCCTCTTCGTCCACGGCGGACACAAAGACATGGCCGTCCTCTCCCACGTCGATCTTGCAGTTGCACTTGGCGCAGATTTCCTGAATGACCTTGCCGCCCTTGCCGATCACGTCCTTGATCTTATCCACGGGGATGGTCATGCCGAACATCTTGGGCGCATACTTGCTCAGCTTTGCGCGGGGCTCGGCGATGCAGGGCTTGATGATCTCATCCAGGATGTACAGGCGGCCCTTGCGGCACTTCTCCAGCGCTTCCTCAATGATGTCGTAGGTCAGGCCGTCGATCTTGATGTCCATCTGAATGGCGGTGATGCCGCGGCGGGTGCCGCCCACCTTAAAGTCCATATCGCCGTGGAAGTCCTCCACGCCCTGAATGTCCAGCATGGTCATCCAGCGGTCGCCCTCGGTGATGAGGCCGCAGCTGATGCCGGCTACAGGGGCCTTAATGGGCACGCCCGCATCCATCAGGGCCAGGGTGCTGCCGCAGATGGAAGCCTGGCTGGTGGAGCCGTTGGAGGACAGCACCTCGCTCACCAGACGCAGGGTGTACGGGAATTCCTCCATGGGGGGAATCACCGGCAGCAGGGCGCGCTCCGCCAGTGCGCCGTGGCCGATCTCGCGGCGGCCGGGGCTGCGGGGCGCCCGCGCCTCACCCACCGAGTAGGGCGGGAAGTTGTAGTGATGGATGTACCGCTTATAAGGCTCGGTGCCCAGGTCGTCCATCAGCTGGCTGTCCTTGGTGTTGCCCAGGGTGCAGGTGGTCAGCACCTGGGTCTGGCCGCGGGTGAACATACCGCTGCCGTGAACCCGGGGCAGCAGGCCCACCTCCGCCGCCAGAGGGCGGATCTCGTTGATGCCGCGGCCGTCCACACGCTTGCCGTCATCCAGCAGCCAGCGGCGCACCACGTACTTCTGCATCTTGTACATGATCAGCCCCACGGTGGCATCGTCCAGGTCGGGGTATTCGGCCTCCAGCTTGTCCTGAATGGGCAGCAGACGGGCATCGCGCACGTTCTTGTCGTCGGTGTCCATGGCGGCCTTGAAGTCGTCCAGATATTCGGCGCGGATCTTGGTAAACAGGTCGTAGTCCAGATCCATGCTCACAAAGTCAATCTTCGGCTTGCCGATCTCGGCCACAATGCCGTTGATGAAGGCAATGATCTTCTTGATCTCGCCGTGGGCCATCTTGATGGCCTCCAGCATGGTGGCCTCATCCACCTCGTTGGCGCCCGCCTCGATCATCACGATCTTGTTCATGGTGGCGGCCACCGTCAGCTGCAGGTCGCTGTTCTGGCGCTGCTCCAGCGTGGGGTTCACCACCAGCTGGCCATCCACCAGGCCCATAAACACGCCGCCGATGGGGCCTTTCCAGGGAATTTCACTGATGGACAGGGCGATGGAGGTGCCGATCATACCGGCGATCTCCGGGCTGCAGTCCTGGTCCACGCTCATCACGGTCATGGTCACGCACACATCGTTGCGCATTTCCTTGGGGAACAGCGGGCGAATGGGGCGGTCCACCACACGGCTGGTGAGAATGGCCTTCTCGCCGGGGCGGCCCTCACGGCGCATAAAGCTGCCGGGAATGCGGCCCACCGCGTAGAGCTTTTCCTCAAACTCCACGCTCAAGGGGAAGAAGTCGATGCCCTCGCGGGGCTTCTCGCTCATGGTCACATTGCACAGCACCACGGTCTCGCCGTAGCGCACCAGGCAGCTGCCGTTGGAGAGGCCGCACATCTTGCCGGTCTCCACCACAAAGGGGCGGCCCGCCAGCGTGGTTTCCCACACCCGGTAATTGGGGAAGGTTTCTTTTCTGGAACTGAATTCCAAAGCCATGTGAGTGTTCCTCCTGTTTTTGTTCTTTGACACTATTTGTAGATAGTGTAGCACAAAAAAGCGGATACATTCAACCGGTTTTTTATCAAAAATGCCGTCACTCTTTTGTCTAATCTGCCATGCTGTGCCCCGTTTCGGGTCCAAAAGCGCTGCATGGCGGCATTTTTCCGGGCATCAGCTCCGCACCGCCGGTTCCGTTTCAGCGTTTGGCGGCCGCCGGGCACCGCACGGTCCCGCCCGTTTCGGCTTTGGCCCGGGGGGATGCACAAAAAAAGCAGCCGGAAGCCCAAAGGCTTCCGGCTGCTCAAATGCAAAATGCGATTACTTACGCAGACCCAGCTTGGCGATCAGAGCACGGTAGCGCTCCACGTCCTTCTTCTGCAGGTAAGCCAGCAGGTTGCGGCGCTGGCCAACCATCTTCAGCAGGCCACGACGGCTGTGATGGTCGTTGTGGTTGGCAGCCAGATGCTCGTTCAGGTGGTTGATGCGAGCGGTCAGCAGGGCAACCTGCACCTCGGGAGAACCAGTGTCGTTCTCGCTCATACGGTACTGCTCGATGATGGTCTTCTTGGATTCCATAGTTCTAACCTCTTTTTATAAAATTTGCCGTCAGCGCCAGCGGTGGGCAACCGGTCTTCCCTGTTGCAGGGCATACGCCCAAGGCCGGGCCGCGGTAGTGGATTTAGTATAGCACATTCTCCTGGCTGCTGCAAGGCATTTTTTGCATTTTGCCGCAAACCGGCCGTTCGGGAATGCCGCCCCGCCCTCAGAACAGGTATTTATCCAGCAGGGCCACAGCCAGAACCACCACAATGGCCGCCTCCAGCACCTTGACCACCAGGTCCATCTGTTTCGCGGTCACCGGCAGGCGGTCGTAGATTTTCTCCTTGCCGTTTTTGAAATTCGGGTCGCCGTTGTCCAGCAGGCCCTTGCGGCGGTGCAGCTCCTGCTGCTCCTGGGCAAGCTGGGCCTGCTGGCGGGCCAGCTCTTCTTCGCGGCGGGCCAGCGCCGCCTCACGCTCTTCCAGCGTCTGGGGAGTTTTTTTGTCCATGTTCTGTTCCTCTTTTGCGCGGATGCGCCGTTTTCACATTGATTTTCGCCCTGCGCGGGCATACGGGGTTCGAGTGGGCCGCAAGCCGCCCTTCTGCCCTGTGCAAAAAGGCCCCCTCTGCCCATTATTATAGAGCAGAGGGGGCCGAACTTGCAAGGAGATGGATTCAATTACTTCTTGGCCAGGTACTTGCGGATATCCATAGCCACAGCCAGGATGATGACCAGGCCCTGCACCAGGTAGGTGTAGCTGGAGTCGATGCCCATGAACTGCAGGGCAACCTTCAGCACCTCAAACACGCAGACGCCGACCAGCACACCGGGCACGGTGCCCACGCCGCCGGTGGTGGAAACACCGCCGATGGTGGAAGCCGCGATGGCATCCAGCTCGTAGCCGTAAGCGGTCTGCACGCTGGCGCCGCCGGACTTGGCAGCCAGCAGAACGCCGGCCAGGCCGAACATGCAGGAGGCCAGAATGTAGATCTTGATCTTGGTCTTGGGCACGTTCACGCCGGCCACTTCAGCGGCGTTCTCGTTGCCGCCGATGGCGTACATATACTTGCCGTGACGGGTCTTGTTGTACAGGAACCAGAAGCAGATGGCCACAACCACGGCGATCAGAATCAGCACGGGGATGCCCAGGATGCTCTGGGTGGCAATGCCGGTGAAGTCACCGCGCAGGCCGCCGATGGGGTTGGCACCGGTGTAAACCAGGCAAATGCCGTAAACGATCTGCTGCATACCCAGGGTGGCGATGAAGGGCTGCACCTTCAGGTAGCTGACCACCAGGCCGTTCACCAGGCCGAAGATGGCGCAGATGGCGATGACGATGGCAAAGATGGCGATCAGGGGCAGCTCGGGCATATTGGGGTAGAAACGGCCGGAGTAGCCAGCCTTCTGGGCCAGAATGGCGGCCAGGCAGGCGGCGAAGCCAGCCACACGGCCGGCGCTCAGGTCGTTACCGGTGGTGATCAGGCAGCCGGAAATACCCAGCGCGATGATGTAGCGGATGGAGATGTTCTTCAGGGTGTTGATCAGGTTGCTGGCACCGAAGAATTTCGGCTTCATGATGCCCACCGCAATGACGATGACCAGCATCAGGATAATGATGGCGTTGTTCGTGATCCAGCTTCTTACCTTTTTGCTGGAGATTTTCTTGGTATCCTCCACGTTGGACGACCTCCTTAATTAAACTGAGTGGCCAAAGCCATGATGTTTTCC
Source organism: uncultured Oscillospiraceae bacterium (assembly GCA_934513685.1). Taxonomy (GTDB): domain Bacteria; phylum Bacillota; class Clostridia; order Oscillospirales; family Ruminococcaceae; genus SFJ001. Next base: position 14,014 of record CAKSWY010000007.1, read on the forward strand.
TGGGTGGCTTCCTTGCCGGGGATGAAGCCGGTGACGCGGCCGTCACACATGACCATCACCCGGTCGGACATGCCGATGATCTCGCTCATTTCCGAAGAGATCATGATGATGCTCTTGCCCTGCTTTGCCAGGTCGGCAATGATGCAGTAGATCTCGTACTTCGCGCCCACGTCAATGCCGCGGGTGGGCTCGTCCAGGATGAGCACATCCGGGTTGTTGGCCAGCCAGCGGGCGATCAGCACCTTCTGCTGGTTGCCGCCAGACAGGCTGCGAATGGCCGTTTTGGGGCTGGGCACCTTGATGGCCATCTTTTCCTTATTTTCCTGCACCAGGTCCACAATGGCCTTGTTGTCCAGCATAATGCCGCCCTTCAGGTAGTGGTCCAGGCTGGAAATGGAGATGTTGTCGGCCACGCTCAGCACGCCCATGATACCGGTGGCGCGCCGGTCCTCCGTCAGCAGGGCAATGCCCTTCTTGATGGCGTCGGCCGGGCGATGGATCTGGATCTCCTGGCCCTTGTAGGTAACCTTGCCCTCGGTGTGGGCACGGATGCCGAACACACCTTCCATCAGCTCGGTACGCTGGGCGCCCACCAGACCGGCCACGCCCAGGATCTCGCCCTTGTGCAGCTCAAAGCTGCAGTTGCGGAAGCTGCGGGGGTGAATGGAGGTGAAGTTCTCCACCTTCAGCACCACTTCGTCGCTGGGCTTGTTCTCGCGCACGGGGTACAGGTTGGTCAGCTCACGGCCCACCATCTTGGTGATGATGAAGTCGGTGGTCAGGCCCTCGCAGTCCCAGGTGCCGATGTACTGGCCATCGCGCATGATGGTCACTTCATCGGAAATGCGCAGGATCTCGTCCATCTTATGGCTGATGTAGACGATGGAAACGCCTTCCTTTTTCAGATCCTCAATGATGCGGAACAGCGCCTCAACCTCGTTGGAGGTCAGCGAAGAGGTGGGCTCGTCCAGAATCAGCACCTTGCAGTTGGCGCTGACGGCCTTGGCGATTTCCACCGACTGCATCTGCGACACGCTCAGCTCGCCCAGCTTCTGCTTGGGGTCGAAGTTCATGCGCACCCGCTTCAGCAGGGCGGCGGTGTCCTCATACATTTTTTCATGATCCACCACCGTGAAGGGACCGAATTTCTTGGTGGGGTAGCGGCCAAGATAGATGTTTTCTGCCACACTGCGGGCGGGCACAGGCTGAAGCTCCTGGTGCACCATGGCGATGCCCTTGCTCAGCGCGTCCAGGGGATCGGTGATGTTCACCTTCTCGCCCTCGTAGTAGATCTCGCCCTCATCCATCTTGTAAATGCCGAACATACATTTCATCAGCGTGGACTTGCCTGCGCCGTTTTCGCCCATCAGCGCATGCACATGTCCGGGCTTCAGTTGGAGCTGGGCATGGTCCAACGCCTTCACACCAGGGAAGGTTTTGACCACGCCTTTCATCTCCAAGCGGTACTCTGACATAGAGTTGGGCCTCCTTTTCATTGGTTTGCCGTTTGCATTGCCTTGCGGCGTTGCCGCGCCGTTCATGGTTTTGTGCCCCGGCGCCGCGGCTGCGGCGCTTATGAACAAAGCGGCTTCGCCTTGTGATTCCCCCATTTGGCCGGGGTGCTCGTCCCTCCGGCCGGTTTGCAGGAGGTCCTTCGCAATCCTTGAAACCCGTTCTTATTTCAGCAAAAACAGATTTCTCTTTTCCCTACGCGGCCCGTATGCCGCGAAAGAGCACTTTGTCACCACAGTGTGAACAAGCAGCCCACCCGAAAAATTGCGTGCGCAGGCGAACTGGCCCACGCACGCAATCTTTTAAGCAATGATCACACCCGCGGTCTCCGTGTGTTTACTTGCCCTTTTCAGCTGGTTCTTACTTAATGTAGTCAGCAGCGTTCTCGGGAGTAACCTTCACGTAGTCAATGGTGTAGTTCTTCTCGTTGGCCTCGCCCTTCAGGTAACGGACAGCAGCATCAACAGCGGTCTGGGCCTGGCTCACATCGTCGTTCAGAACGGTGCCGGTCATGCGGCCGTCGGCAACAGCCTGCACAGCCTCTTCCAGAGCGTCAACACCCACCAGGTAGATGTTCTCGCCAACCTTGCGGCCAGCAGCCTCGATGGCCTGCAGGGCGCCCATAGCCATAGCGTCGTTGTTGCAGAAGATCACGTCAACTTCGTCGTTGAACTGGCTCAGAACGTTGGCAGCATTCTCCTGGCCCTTGGTCTGATCCCAGTCAGCGCGCTGCTCGTACAGCTTGTTGACCTTCAGGCCGGCATCCTCCAGAGCCTTGATGGAGTACTCGGTGCGGTACTGAGCATCCACGTTCTCGGGGTCGCCCATGATCATGGCGTAATCAACGACACCGTTGCCGTTGAAGTCGCCCTTGTTCTCGGTAGCAGCGATGATCTCGCCCTGGAAGGTGCCGGACTGACGGGCGTCAGCGCCAACGTAGCAGCACTTGTCGTACAGGGCCAGGTCCTCAGCGGTGGGCTCACGGTTGATGAACACCACGGGGATGTCAGCAGCCTTAGCCTTCTCGATGATGGTGGAAGCGGAGGTGGACTGCACCAGGTTGACGATCAGCACGTCAACACCCTCAGCGATGAAGCTGTCGATCTGCTCGGTCTGCTTGGCCTGGTCGTTGGCACCATCAACGATGGTGAAGTTGGTGCCTTCCTTGTAGCCCAGGGCTTCCAGGTCGGCCTTGATGTCGTTGCGGTACAGGGTCATGAAGTTATCAGCGAACTGATAGATGCAGACGCCGATCTTGACGTCGCTGGAAGCAGCCTCGGAAGAAGCAGCCTCGGAACCCGCCTCAGAAGAAGCGGCGCTGGAAGAAGCGCTGCCGCCGCAAGCCACCATAGAGATGGACATTGCAGCTACCAGCAGAAGTGCAAGCAGTTTTTTCATGTGAATCCTCTCCTTATTTCTGTTGTGCTTATTCACGCTCACCCAAAACCCGGCCCTCGCATAGGAGGGGTACGCCGCTGCGGCAGGCCTGAACACCTGCCGCCCAAGACGGCCCGCTTTGCTCCGGCCGTTTTTTGAGCAGAACCACATTCCTGCCCCCGCCGTTTGGCACCGGCGGCCGCCCGCAAGCCCTTCGGCTTGTACAACGGGAGAAAAGGCTCTTTTTTCTCTTTGAAAACTTCGTCACTTTTCACAACAAATGGAAAATCGGGGACTGTGTACGGTGATTCTGTTTTCTCTTTGCAGTTATGATATTAGCATTGCCATTAGAAAAAGTCAACAAAATTGTGGAATTTGAAATCGTTTTTTTACTACTATTCACAATTTTTGTGCAACACGCAACAAACGTACTCCGCAAATTTGTGCAACATTCATGTAGGCTTCGGCGCCCACTAAATCCTACCATTTTATGGACTATTCGCTCATTCGTACTTTAACGTTTGTACAAAAGTGTCATTCATCCATTCTTTTTCAGCATGCTGCACAACTAAATCGCAGACGGCTTGTCTATTTTGCGCTGTTCGCGGCTGCATCCTGCGGCCGGGCCGCCCCATTGCATTTTTTTGTTTCGCCTATGGCCTTTTTTGCGGTTTTCCCCGCGGGGCTTTGTTCTGCCGGGGCAGAATCCGCGCCGTCAGCGCTGTAAACCGCAAAACCGCTGGTGTCTTTTCGGAAAAATGCACCGCCTTTGGCTCAGGCCAGCCCCTCCGGCCCGAAAAAGCGCAGGATCTCCTGCCGGGCGGCCTCGGGCGAATCGGAACCGTGGATGAGGTTCCGGGTGGTGGAGGCAGCATAATCGCCCCGGATGGTGCCCGGCACCGCCTTTTCAAAGGCTGTGGGCCCCATCAGCTGGCGCACGCCCTGAATGGCCTGCTCCCCTTCCACCACCATGGCCACCACCGGGCCGCTGGTCATATACTCCACCGTGGCGGGGAAATAGGGCTTGTCCGCAATGTGGGCGTAGTGCTCCCGCAGGATGGCTTCGTCCAGCTGCATGGTTTTCATGGCGTCAATGCGGTAGCCTCTGCGCTCAATGCGGGCGATGATCTGCCCGGCGATCCCCCTTTGCAGGGCATCCGGCTTCAACATAACATAAGTACGCTCAATGGCCATGGTCTTGTCCTTTCTTTTGGGCCGGGCTTTGCCCCGGCATTTCCTGAATGCAGCACAGGCGGCCCTGCCCGGGCCGTTTTTCCGGCTGCGTTTTCATTATAGCAGAAGCGAACCGCTGTTTCTCAGGAAATCCGTCGCTTTTTCCCGAGCGACTTTTTTGTTTTGTCCCTTGACAGATCGGGCTTGACAAAGTATGAAATCGGACTTATAATCAGCACTCGTGCCCTTTTCGAGTATGAAATCAGACTTGTTTCACCAAGTCGGGCACCCGGCGGCCCGCCACGGCCCGACCTGCTTTGATTCGAGTTTTGATTCAATCGTAAATTTCAGCCTGTACATTACAAAAGGAGAACCTCATGGAATTTTCCACCGGCCAGCCCCTGGCCGAATACAACCGCATTTATAAGGAGACCGATCAGCTTTACCACAACCTTGCCCTGCGGATGGGCCTGGCGGACAGTGAACTGGTCATCCTTTACACCCTTGCCCTCTCCGGAGACGGCTGCCTTCAGCGGGACATTGTGGGCAACGCCTGCCTGAGCAAGCAGACCGTCAACTCCGCCACCCGCCGGATGGTGCGCGAGGGGCTGCTCACCCTCACCCCTGGCAAAGGCCGTGAGATGCAGATGCACCTCACCGAGGCCGGCCGCCAGCTGGCCGCGCGCACAGTGCTGCCCCTGGCCCGGGCCGAACAGGCGGCCATTAACGCCCTCACCGGGGAGGAGCTGCAAACCTATCTGGCCCTCTCCCGCAAACTGCTGAAGCAGCTGCGCCGCACCACCGCCGAACTTTGAGCGCGGGGTTTTCTTCCGCCCTGCCCCGGCTTTTCCGCAATTTCGTTTTCATTTCTTTTCTTAATATAAGTTATATAAGTTCATAAGTGATCAAGGAGTTTCACCCATGAAGATCCAGCTTTCCGACCATTTCTCTTACGGGCGGCTACTGCGCTTTGTACTGCCCTCCATCGTGATGATGATCATCACCTCCATTTACAGTGTGGTGGACGGCCTGTTCGTCTCCAACTACGTGGGCACCGTGCCCTTCGCCGCCCTGAATCTGGTGTACCCCATGCTGATGGGCCTTTCGGCTCTGGGCTTTATGATGGGCACCGGCGGCAGCGCGCTGGTTTCCAAAACGCTGGGCCAGGGCGACAAGGCCAGGGCCAACCGCTATTTCTCCATGATCGTTTACGCCACCCTGCTCACCGGCATCGTGCTGGCGTTTCTGGCCTTTGTGTTCATGCGGCCCCTGTCCGTTCTGCTGGGCGCCAAGGGCGAGGCCATGATCGCCGACTGTGTGCTGTATGGCCGCATCAACCTGCTGGCACTGCCCGCCTTCATGCTGCAGGTCAGCTTCCAGAGCTTCCTCGTCACCGCGGAAAAGCCCCGGCTGGGGCTGGTGCTCTCCCTCTCCGCCGGTGTGACCAACATGGTGCTGGACTTTCTCCTGGTGGGCGTGTTCCGGTTCGGGCTGGTCGGTGCCGCCTGGGCCACGGCCATCAGCCAGATGGTGGGCGGCTTTCTGCCCTTCTTTTACTTCCTGAACCCCAAAAACAGCAGCCTGCTGCATCTGGGCAAGCCCTCGCTGGACGTGAAGGCGCTGGTCATCACCTGCACCAACGGCTCGTCGGAGCTGATGAGCAACCTGGCCTCTTCGCTGGTCTCGGTGCTGTACAACTTCCGCCTGATGGCGCTGGCCGGTGAAAACGGCGTGGCGGCCTACGGCGTGATCATGTACGTCAACTTCATCTTTGCCGCCATCTTTATGGGCTACGCCATCGGCAGCGCCCCGGTGGTGGGCTACCATTACGGGGCCGAGCACCACGACGAGCTGAAGAGCCTGCTGGGCAAAAGCCTGCGGCTGGTGGCCGTTGCCGGGCTGGTGCTCACCGCCCTGTCGGAGCTGCTGGCCCGCCCGCTCACCCAGATCTTCGTGGGCTACGACCCGGAGCTGTGGGCCTTCACCTGCCACGGCTTCCAGCTGTATTCCCTCTCCTTCCTGTTCAGCGGCTTCAACGTGTTCGGCTCCTCCTTCTTCACGGCGCTGAACAACGGTCTGGTGTCCGCCGGCATTTCCTTCTCCCGCACGCTGCTGTTCCAGGTGGCGGCGGTGCTGCTGCTGCCGCTGGTTCTGGGGGTAGACGGCATCTGGCTGGCCATTACGGTGGCCGAGCTGCTGTGCCTGCTGGTGACGGTGAGCTGCCTGGTGAAGCTGCGCGGCCGGTATCATTACGCCTGAACCGGGCGGATGCACCCAAATATGCCCGATTTCTTGAGAGATTTTTTAGCAAAACCGAAAATCTCTGTGCTTCCTCTTACACAGCGGCCCGCTTGTGTGCTATACTGGGCGGCACAACCCAATTGAAGTACGAATTTGAGATGAAAATGGTAGTGAGATGGCGCACTTGCGCGATCGTAACGAAAGTTATGGTTGCCCGCGCAGTCTCACTGCCATTTTTTGCGTTGAAAGGAGAACGTAGTATGCCCAAAACCAAATTTCAGGAAGTCGTGTTCACCATTCTCATGGTCTTTGTCATGGTGTACGCCATGATCTGCTACAACATTTCACTGAACATCGGCGGCATGACCAATGCCGTGTTCCTCATGGCCTTCCACGAGCTGGTCATCATGGGGCCTGCCGCCTTTATTCTGGACTTCTTTTTCTTCGGCAGCCTGTCCAAGAAGCTGGCCTTCCGGGTGGTGGACCCCCGTCAGGACCGGCCCATCTTTGTGATTCTGGCCATCTCCTCCATCACGGTTTGCCTGATGTGCCCCAGCATGAGCCTGATTGCCACCCTGCTGTTCAAGAATGCGGGCAGCCAGCTGGTGGCCGTGTGGCTGCAGACCACCGCCATGAACTTCCCCATGGCCTTCTTCTGGCAGATCTTCTTCGCCGGCCCTCTGGTGCGCGCCGTGTTCGGCCTGTTCTTCCGCGAAAAGGAGCCTCAGGTGCTGCAGGAAGAGGAAGCCTATCTGGAGGGCGGCGCCGCCCGGTAAGCGGCCCTTTTCTCCGCCCTTTTCCCCATGCGTTCTGAGCCTTTGCTCTGAACCTCTTCAATAAACCCAAAACGCCGAAAAAAAGCGCTGCCCCATGTTCCGGTTCGCACCGGTTGCATGGGGCAGCGCTTATTTGATTGCGTTCGTTTCGGCCTGCGGCTTTGCTGTTTTAAGGCAAAGAACGCTTACCGCATCTCGGCGCCCTTCTTGAACTTCAGGTCGCTGACGATCTTCTTCATGGCGCGGTCCACCTCGGCAGGCTCCAGCTCCTTATCGGGGGCAGCCAGCACCAGCGAGAAGGCCATGCTCTTCTTATCCTTACCCAGGGCCTCACTGCGGTAGATGTCGAACAGCTGCACCTCCTGCACCAGCTTGCTGGCACTGCGGATGGTGTCGGTCAGTTCGCCGCAGCTCACGGCCTCGTCGCACACCACGGCGATGTCTCGCTTGGCAGGGGTGAAGGCGCTGATGGGCTGATAGCGGATGTCGGCCGCGAAGCACTCGGCCAGAGTCTTCCAGTCCAGCTCAGCCAGATAGATGTTCTGGCTGTCCTTCTCGTCCTTGGCGATCTTCAGCTCGCCGGTGATCTCGTTGGCCAGCTTGCCGAACACGCCCAGCTTCTTGCCATTGCACAGCACCTCGGCGCTGATGCCGGGATGCAGCCAGCACACCTGCGCACGCTGGTACTCAAAGTGCAGGCCGAAGGCGGCGGCCAGCCCTTCCAGCGCACCCTTCACGGTGAAGAAATCCTCGCTGGGGCCAAAGGCGCCCAGAGCCAGCGTCAGCCGCTCGTCGGGGAAGTCGTTCAGGGGCAGGCTCTTGGGCCGGTACACGTTGGACAGCTCAAACAGGCGGCCCTCGGCGTTGCCCTTCTTCAGGTTGTCCACGATCACGTTCAGCATACTGGGGGCCAGCGTGGTGCGCATGATGGACAGGTTCTCGCTGATGGGGTTCATGATGCGGATGGCCTGCCGCTCCGGCGCGTCCGGCGCAAAGTGCAGCATATCCAGATCCGACACTGCGTAGAAGGCCAGGGTGGAGGCCTCGTAGAAGCCCTGGGCCGCCATCACCCGCTTCAGCTTCAGCTGCTGGCGCTGGCTGCGGTTCAGGCCGCCGCTGGTCACGGCGGCGCTCTTCAGGAAGGTGGGCACAATGTGGTCATAGCCGTATTCCCGGATGACCTCCTCGGCCAGGTCGGCAAAGCCGTCCACGTCCTCCCGGTAGCGGGGCACCAGCACGGTCAGCTCATCGCCGTCCCGGGTCACGCCGAAGTCCAGCCGGGTGAGGATCTCCACAATGGTCTCGGTGGGCACGGTGATGCCCAGCACGCTGTTGATGCGGCTGGCCGTGGTGCGAATGACCTTCTCGGCCCGGTCCTCACTGGCGGCGCAGTCAAAGCAGGTGGGGGTAATGTCGCCGCAGCCCAGCTCCTGAATCAGGTGCAGCGCGCGGTTCATGCCCAGCTCGGTGCTGTACTGATCCACGCCCTTTTCGTAGCGGGCGCTGGAGTCGCTGTTCTGGCCCAAAGCGCGGCTGGTTTTGCGCACACTGTCGCGGGCGAAGGTGGCGCACTCAAACAGCAGCTCGCTGGTGCCCTCGGTGATCTCGCTGTTCAGGCCGCCCATGATGCCGGCCAAAGCCACGGGCTTCTCGGCATCGCAGATGACCAGATTGTTGGGGTTCAGCTTGAACTCCTTCTCGTCCAGCGTGGTGATGGTCTCGCCCTCCTGGGCACGGCGCACCACAATGCTGCGGCCGGCCACCGTGGTCAGGTCAAAGGCGTGCATGGGCTGGCCGATCTCCAGCAGCACGTGGTTGGTGATGTCCACCACGTTGCTGATGCTGCGCAGGCCCATCAGCGCCAGATGCTTCTTCATCCAGCGGGGGCTTTCGCCGGTGCGCAGGTTGCGCACATAGTGAGCCAGATACCGGGGGCACAGATCGGGGGCTTCCACCTGAACCGAAATGCTCTCGTCCGGCTCGCCGGTGACGGTGTAGTCGGTGGCGGGCATCTTCACGGGCTTGCCCAGAATGGCGGCCACCTCGCGGGCCATGCCCAGAATGGACTGGCAGTCGGGCCGGTTGGCGGTGACGGCAATGTCAAACACCCAGTCGTTCAAGCCCACGGTCTCGCAGATGTCCTGGCCCAGAGGGGTGTCCTCGGGCAGGATCAACAGGCCGTACACGTCGGCGCCGGGATAGAAATCGTCGTTGATGCCCAGCTCCTGGCCGGAGCACATCATGCCGTTGGACTCCACGCCGTGCATCTTGCGCTTTTTGATGGTGATGCCGCCGGGCAGGGTTGCGCCGTCCAGCGCCACGGGCACGATGGCCCCCTCAAAGATGTTGGGCGCGCCGGTGGTGATGGCCAGGTCATGGCCGTACTCGTCGCCGCAGTCCACCCGGCACAGGTTCAGGTGGTCGGTGCCCTCCTGCTTTTCGATGTGCACCAGCTTGCCGGTGACCACCTTGGAAATTCCGGCGGAGAGGTCGATCAGCTCCTCCACCTCAAAGCCGCAGCTGAACAGCTTGTCCTGCAGCTGCTGGGGGGTGATGTCAATGTCTACAAATTCTTTCAGCCAGCTGAATGGTACTTTCATGGTCGTGCCCCTCCTTACTCCTGGAACTGCTTGAGGAAACGCAGATCGTTCTCAAACAGCAGGCCCATGTTGTTGATGCCGTATTTCAGCATGGCGATGCGCTCGATGCCGATGCCGAAGGCAAAGCCGGAATACTCGTCCGGGTCGATGTTGCAGTTGGCCAGCACCTTGCGGTTGACCACGCCGCCGCCCAGAACCTCGATCCAGCCGGTGCCCTTGCACAGGCTGCATCCGCAGCCGCCGCATTCAAAGCAGCTCACGTCCACCTCCACGCTGGGTTCGGTGAAGGGGAAGTAGGAGGGGCGCAGGCGGGTGCGGGTGCCCTCGCCGAACAGCGCCTGCACCAGCTTGTCCAGCATACCCTGCAGATCGCACAGGGTGATGCCCTTATCCACCACAAGGCCCTCCATCTGATGGAACATGGGGCTGTGGGTAGCGTCGGAGTCCGAACGGAACACGCGGCCGGGAGAGAGGATCTTGATGGGCGGGCGCATCTCGTCCATGGCGCGGATCTGGCCGTTTGAGGTCTGGGTGCGCAGCAGCAGGTCGCCGCTCAGGTAGAAGGTGTCCTGCATATCCCGGGCAGGATGGTCCTTGGGCACATTCAGGCGGGTGAAGTTGTGGGCGTCGTCGTCGATCTCAGGGGCCTCGTACACGGCAAAGCCCATGCCGGCAAAGATGTCGATGATCTCCTGCTTCACCAGGGTGATGGGGTGCAGGCTGCCTGCATTGCGCAGCTTGGCGGGCAGGGTGATGTCCACTGCCTCGGCGGCGTTGCGGGCGGCCAGCTCTTCGGCCTTGATGCGGGCGGCGGCGGCCTCATACTCGGCCTCCACCTTGCCCTTGAATTCGTTGATGATCTTACCGGCAGCCGGGCGTTCCTCCTTGGGAACGGTGCGCAGCTGCTTCATCAGGCCGGGGACCTTGCCGTTCTTGCTCAGGTACTCCTGCCAGAAGGCGGCCAGGCTCTCGCTGCTGGTCACACCGGCGAGGCTGGCATCCACCTGGGCGGCCAGTTCTTCGATGATTTTCTGCATCTTAATGCTGCTCCTTTCTTACTTTCCGGGGCAGGGCAAAGAAAAAAAGCCCCGTCCCTCTCGCTGACACGGAAGGGACGAAGCCATTGATATGCTCCGCGGTACCACCCAAATTCCACACCGCAGCTGCGTTTCAGCGGGCGTGGCACTTCTGACGCCTGTAACGGGGCGAACCCGTCCCACACTACTGAGCCTGTTTGCAGGCCGTTGGCATGAGCCGCTCGGAAGTGAACTTCCACGCCGCGCTTTTCGGGGGCTTTTTCAGCCGGTGAGGCCCCTCTCTTGGCCAAAGCGTGCGGCGTGTACTCTCTTCGTCAATGCGTTTTACCGTTTGGTCGGTAAGTTTCATGATAGCACACCCCGCGCCGGTTTGCAAGGGGGTACCCGGCGGCGGAAGGCAAAAATCGGCCCCGCGGCCGCCGGGTTCGACATTTTCGTTCCGCTGCCCTCTTTTTCGTTGTCAATTCGCAGTGCATCCTCTATAATATTAAGGTATCACTTCTATAAAAAAGAGGAATCGACCATGCTGCATGTCTCCGAAGATACCTTTTATGCCGATCTGCTTCAGTTTGACCAGCCCATGCCCCAGCTGCGCGTCATGCAGGCGCTGGAGCAGGACATTCTAGTTCTGCTGCGCTCCGCCCGCATGGCCAGTGCCGGCGACAGTGCCGATACGCTGGGCGCGGACGCGGGGGACCTTTTGCTGGCCGTGGAGATGGATTACTACAAATACCTGCCGGTCTATGCGTCCGACCCGTCCTATCAGGACGGCGACCACCGGGAGGCCTCGCTGCGGCACCTGTTCAAATGCCGCCGGATGGACCATCTGCGCCGCCAGATGCGCCAGCAGCAGTACATCGGCTACCATCTGGAGGACCCTCTGGGCGATGAGGACGGCGGCACCCGCGGCAGCCTGCTGGCCGACCCGGCGCTCAGCGACCCGGCCGACCTGCTGGAGCACCGCCAGCCTCTCACGCAGGAGGATCTGGTGTGGCAGGTGCTGGCCTGCTACTGCGCCGTGAACACCGCCCCCCAGAACCTGATCGCCTTTTTGTACAAGACCTTCTGCAGCAGCCACAGCAGCACCACCGTGCGGGCGGATAAAACCAGCCGAAGCGGCGCAGTAAAGAAAACCGCCGCGGACCTGAACGGCCGCACCTGTGCCGATGCGCTGGAGTACACCCGCCAATGCATCGGCGCCGCCCTGAACAAGGACGTGCCTCGGGAATGCATGGCCGCTCTGTATCGGCGGGTGGAGGGGCCGCTGGGCGATGAAATTCTGGACCTGACGCCCCGGGCCATCACCGAGCGGGGAAGCTGGATCGCCGGCCGCACCCAGGCCGACATTGAACGTCTCACCGGCCGCACCAAAAAATGATCCCCGGCCGACATTTGCGCTGCCCGCGCGATACAGAATACAGGCAAAGCCGCCTGAAGCGGCCATGATTCAGAGCGCACCGGGCTGTAATACGCCCCGTGCTCTACGGAGGTTTTATTGTATGAACGAGCACATTTCCTTTGAAGAAATGGAGCAATTTTTATCCGCCGCGGCAGTCACCCCGCAGTTCCTGGCCCAGTGCGCCAAAATTCAAAAGCATCTGGCTGCGTGCCCCCAGTGCGCCCGGCAATACAAGGCCATGCTGGAAGTTTCCCGCCTGCCCCTGGAGGCTCTGGCCGAAGAAGCGGCCGCCCAGCCGGAAGAGCAGACCCGCTGACCGGCTCCGGCCCATGGTTTCATTCTGAAGAAAGGAGCCGTCCCATGCCCAGCACCATTCTGCATCTGTTTCTGCCGGACCGCCCCCGGGATGGCGAAGGCCGCTCGCCCGCGCGGCAGCTGGCACACCTTCTGGGGCCGGAGGCTTCCGGCCTTCTCACCCTGCTGGAAGAGAGCGACACCGCCCTCACCTTCTGCGCCCAGGCGGAGGCCGCCCCGGCCCGGGCGGCCCTGCGCACGCTTATGGAGGCGCACCTGCCCCAGCTTCCCCCGGAACTTTACATGATTCAGGCGTACCCGGCCCCCGAAGAACCCGCCGCCCACCGGAACGACGCCGCCGAAGCACCGCTGAACGAGGACAATCTGCCCGACGAGCCGAAATCGGAGGACACCGCTGCCCCCCGGCCCAACCCGAGAGACAGCGCCCCGGACGATGACAACGACGAGGCCATTCTGCCGGATCTGACGGCCCGCACCCTGGCGGAGATCGACGGCCTGGTGGGAATGCGGGAATTTAAGGAGCTGGCCCATGAGATCGTCACGGTGGCCCCCCAGGTGCGGCGGCACGGCAGCTACCGCTCCTTCGCCAGCCAGACGTACCTATTCGTGTGCAACGAGGGCGATGGCCTGACCACCTGCCTGAAGCAGCTGTGCCGCCTGCTGGACGCCTGCGAGCTGTTCCAGACCGTCGGCGTGCAGCACCGCCTGACCGAGGCATCCTTCCCGTATCCCCGGGGCAAGGAGGGCCTGAAGGAGCCTTCGCTGCCCATGACGGCCCCCGGCGTGGAGCCGCTTATCTGCCTGGACATCAGCGAGTGGATGGGCCACACCGGCGAGCCCACGTTCCGCCGCTGGCTGATGAAGCTGATGCAGCAGCAGAACGGGCGGATTCTTGCCTTTCACATCCCCTATGTGGAGCAGCGGGTGCTGCAAACCACCCTGCTGGACCTGGCCGACCTGAGCTTTGTACGGCCGGTGGTGCTGGACCCCCACCCCATGGACGAGCTGGTGGCCATCAGCCGGACTTTTCTGGAAAAGAACGGCTTCACGCTGGACGAGGACGCCGACAGCCTGCTGGAGCAGCGCATTCTGGCCGAAAAGAGCGATGGCCATTTTTACGGCATGAACACCCTGAGCAAGATGGCCCACGAGATGATTTACCGCAAGCTGCTGTACAACAGCCACCACGGCCTGACCAACTCGCTGATTCAGGCCAACCAAGTGAGTGGCTTTGTGCCCGCCGAGGCCTCGGCCACCGCCGCCGAGATGCTGGCCGGGCTGGATGGGCTGGAAAACGTGCGCGGCCAGCTGAACGCCGTGGTGGAGCAGATCGTGTACGCCCGGCAGAACGGCATGAGCCCGCCCTGTATCCATATGCGCTTTGTGGGCAGCCCCGGAACCGGCAAGACCACGGTGGCCCGCATTCTGGGCAAAATGCTGAAGGAGGCCGGCGTTCTGCGCAACGGCGGCTTTGTGGAGATTCACGGCCGGGATCTGTGCGGCCAGTACGTGGGCCACACCGCCCCCCGCACCGAGAGCTTTGTGCGGGACGCCCTTGGCTCGGTGCTGTTTGTGGACGAGGCCTATTCCCTCTTCCGGCAGGAGGACGACGGGCGCGACTTCGGCCAGGAGGCCATTGACACCCTCATCACCTGCATGGAAAACTACCGGGACGACCTGGTGGTGATCTTTGCCGGGTACCCGGACGAGATGGATCGCCTGATGAAGGCCAACGCCGGCCTTGCCAGCCGGATGCCCTACGAGATCCGGTTCGCCAACTACGGGCGGGACGAGCTGTGCCGCATTTTCCTGCATCTGGCCCGGGTCAATTTTGAGTGCTCTGAGGCCTTCTGCGCCGCCGTGCAGAGCTATTTTGACGCCCTGCCGGACAAGCTGCTGGGGGCCAAGGGCTTCAGCAACGCCCGGTTTGTGCGCAACCTGTACGAGCGTACCTGGGGCAAGGCCCTCACCCGCAGCCGCCTGGGCGGCAGCCTGACCCTCACCCCCGAGGACCTGGCCAACGCCGGGCGGGAGCTGAGCGTGGAAGTGCGCCAGCGCTCCCCCATCGGCTTCGGCCACTGAACATCACCGGAAAGGAGCATCCCCCATGCCGAAAACCGTCACTGTTTCCGCCGCCCTCATCTGTAAGGACGGGCGCTTTCTCGTTGGGCAGCGCCCCGCCCACAAGGCCCGCGGCCTTTTGTGGGAATTTGTGGGCGGCAAGCTGGAGCCGGGCGAGACCGGCCCCGAGGCGCTGACCCGGGAATGCCGGGAAGAGCTGGGCGTGACCGTGGCCGTCGGCCCCCTGTACGCCCGCCTGACCCACACCTACCCGGACCTGACGGTGGAGCTGCTGCTCTACCAGGCCGCCATTGCCGAGGGCACGCCCCGGCTGCTGGAGCACGCGGCCCTTCGCTGGGTGGCCGTGGACGAGCTGGAGCAGTACGCCTTCTGCCCCGCGGACGCCCCCATTCTGGAGCGGCTGCGCACCGAAGGGCTGCCGCCGGAATTTTTGCCGGCGCCGTAATGCCCCTGCAAAAAAACACAGAAACAAACGCCCCATGCGGACCCGCGTTGTGCCGGGTTCTGCATGGGGCATTTTGGGTTTTCGGCCACGCTTCAGCTGCCCGCCGGGCGGCTGGCGGGCGGCTTCAGGCTCGGGTTAAAGGCGTAGAAGTTCTTCTCGTTCAGCTGGTCCTTCAGCCGCTCCAGCGCCTCACCGAAGCGCTGGTAGTGGGTCACCTCCCGCTGGCGCAGAAAACGGATCACGTCCACCACATCCGGGTCATCCACCAGCCGCAGAATGTTGTCGTAGGTGGTGCGGGCCTTCTGCTCGGCGGCCAGATTCTCGTGCAGGTCGGTGATGGCGTCGCCCTTGCTGGCAAACTCCGTGGCCATGAAGGGAATGCCGCCCGCCGCCTGCGGCCAGACACCCGCGGTGTGGTCCACAAAATAGGGGGCCATGCCCTGCTGCTGGATCTGCTCCGGCGTTAGGCCCCGGCACAGCTGGCACACCAGCGTGCCCACCATCTCCAGATGGGCCAGCTCTTCGGTGCCGATGTCCGTCAGAATGCCCGCCAGCTGGGCGTTGGGCATGGCGTACCGCTGGCTCAGATACCGCAGGCTGGCGCCGATCTCGCCGTCCGGCCCGCCATACTGGCTGATGATGACCTGAGCGGCGCGGGCGTCCGGGTTTTTGATGTGAATGGGGTACTGCAAATGCTTCTGATAGCTCCACATGGGCGTTTCTCTCCTCCTCTCACATCCAGGGGAAGGGCGTGACCGCCCAACTCCAGGCATCGCTCTCGCTGAACACGTCGGTCATGCCCTCCTGCTCTTCCAGACGGGCGCGCAGTTCTTTGCGCTTTTGCAAAAGGTCGTTGTACTCGGCCAGCGCCTCGCAGTTTTCCGGGTTTACGTCCAGAAACAGGCGCAGGTCATCCAGGGCAAACCCCAAGGCCAGATAGTCCAGCCAGGGCTTTTTCCCCTTGGGCTTGCGGGGCGCGCCGCCCACCGCGTCCAGCGGTTTATCCAGCGCCTGAAACAGAGTGCCCCGGGTCAGGCCCTCCATCGGCGAATACAGGGCCGCGTATTCCTGGTAGGGAATGCCGACCATGGTTAAAGTCTCGCTCATCTGCGGGATCTCCTTTCGCTGCTGCATTGCCCGGCGGCGGTTCCGCCGGGGCTTGCCTTTAGCGTTTCCCGTTTTTTCGCCGGCATACCTCTGTGCTGCAAAAAAGCAGAGCCGAACGAGGGCAGAGCGCACCGCCGCCTTTGTTTCGACTTCGGCGCAGCGGGCGGCACTGCAAAAAAGCACACGCGGGGACGCTCTTCGCCTCTCCCGCGTGTGCCGAATCGTTTTCGTTGTTCTATTTTGTACGAATAAATACCGGTCGCTTCTGCCGCACCCGGCCTGAGCAGCTCAGCCCGCGCTCACGTTCCGCTCCGTCTTTCCCGGTGTGCGGCCGTGGGATAGGTCGTACAGCACCTGAACCTCCGGCGGAAGCTTGTCCGGCAGCATGGCGTGAATGTGCTCTTCCCCGCCGTCCCGCATGGCCTGCTCGTAATACCAGCACTTGAACTGCAGCATGGCCAGGCTGTGCATCTGGGCTTCCAGCGTCTCCTTCTGGCGCTCCAGCAGCTGCCGGCGCTTGGGGTAGCTGCTGGCCCCCTCGGTGCACCACTGCATGAACTGCCGGATGTCCCGGATCTCCAGCCCGGAAGCCTTCAGGCACTCGATCACATGCAGCGCCTCCAGCTCCTGTTCGCCGAAGCGGCGCATACCGGAGACCCTCTCCATGTGGGGGAACAGCCCCTCTTTATCGTAATAGCGAAGGGTCGAGATGGGCAACCCCGTCATCTCCGATACCTGACCGATGGTGTACATTGCACGGCTCCTTTCTGCAGGGCGCTGGGCGTTTCTCCTGAAGTTAGCTTCAGCTTCCGGCTTTTATCCTAGCACACGGGCCGCTGTTTTACAAGGGGGCCTTTCTGCGGCATTCAGTCTGCCGGGGCTGCCTTTTCCGCTAGCCTATCCCGGTCGGCCAGCATGGCCTTCAGTGTGCTTTGCAGGGTCCCGGCTGCTGCCGCAGGGTTTGCGTCCAAACCGGCCGCGCAGTAAAAGCGCAGGTCCTCAATGCCAAACATTCCGCAAAGTTCTTCCCAATACAGCTTCACGGACGGAACCTTGCGCAGCGGGCCGCCCGCCGTTGTAATGTAGGTCAGCCTTACAGAGCTTCGCCGGGCGGCCGTCGGCACCATAGCCAAAGGTGACCGACTGGACACAGATATGCTCAATGTACACTTTCAGCTTCGAGGGAAACGAGGAATCCCAGAAGGGTGCCGCAACGACGATCTCATCCGCTGCCGCGAACTCCCGCGCCAGTGCATAGGCCGGCAGATCGGTACGCCCCGCTGCCAGCTCTGCATCGCGGGCCGCTACATCTTCCCCGCTCATCGGCGCAAGGTCCAAATCCGCCACCCGGATTCTCTGCACACTGCAGATATCCTCCGAAAACACCTGCCGGATGTACGCGGCGGCAAGTTCTTCTGTGCGGGATTCGGCCCGCATACAGGCATCGACGTAAAGCACTCGTTTCATGATCATTCCTCGAAAAAGGTCCGTATTTCTGTGAGTTCAGCCTTCTTTCAAATTGTAGCATACAATCCGTATCAACGCCATACCGAACTTACTCCCGGTATTTT
The DNA here is from genome assembly GCA_934513685.1 of uncultured Oscillospiraceae bacterium. Classification (GTDB taxonomy): domain Bacteria; phylum Bacillota; class Clostridia; order Oscillospirales; family Ruminococcaceae; genus SFJ001. The sequence goes on from CAKSWY010000007.1 coordinate 31,649, forward strand.
TCCATCATTTCCCTGAAAAGCTCCGCGGCCGTCGGCGGCGTGTAGGTAATGGCGTTCGCACCGGCCGCAATCGTTTCTGCAATGGACGCTTCTGTGCGCCCGCCGGTGGCAATGATGGGCACCTCCGGGAATTCTCTGCGGATCTTCTGCACCACCCGCGGCGTTTGGGCCGCACAGGCCACATTCAGAATCGAAGCGCCGTTCCGAATCCGCTCGGCAACATCGGTGTCTTCTTTTGTCACGGTGATGATCACCGGAATGTCCACGGCCATTGCCACGGCGCGCAAATTTAAATTGGTAATGGGCGCATTGAGCACGACCCCCATGGCCCCCTGGCATTCCACGTCCTTGGCCAGCCCCACGGTGCGCATTCCGCTGGTCGTTCCGCCGCCCACGCCGCAGAACACCGGAATGTACGAGGCTTTGATGATGGCATCGCTGATGGCCTGCTGCGGTGTAAACGGATAAACCGCAAACACTGCATCTGCATCGCAGTTGCGGATGATGGCAAGGTCTGTGGTAAATACAAAGCTCTTGATTCTTCGCCCGTTTACCACAATTCCTGTGGCGTTATAAACCGACTGCGGCAGTTTCAAAATGTTGTGGCGCAGCTGCCCTTCAATCCGGGGCGAGGTTTTCTTTTCTTCCGGCATACGTTCCGCCCTCCCTGTTTTTGATCGGCTTTTAGCATACCAGAGCGGGCCGCCCTTTTATTTGACAAATCGTGAACATACTATAAATATTTCCCACGGTACAGCGCCCCGGAATGATCTGCGCAAAAAGAAACGCGATGCTCAATTGAGCATCGCGTTCTGGTGGGAGCGGGTGGATTCGAACCACCGAAGCTATAAGCAGCAGATTTACAGTCTGTCCCCTTTGGCCACTCGGGAACACTCCCATATTTTGTTTTGTGTTGTCCGCACTCCTTAGTGCTTGTTTATTATAGCAGGGGGGCGCTGCAAATGCAAGCTTTTTTTGAAAAAATTTTTGGCTTTTTTGAAATTTTCTTTTATCCCCGCAAATACCCCAATTTTTCCATCGTAACATCAGTGTTTTTCTCATTGTGGAATCCATTCCATTTTCTAGTTTTTTGCCGCTTCCTATGGTATAATAACAATGCGGCAGCGCACTGCGCCCTTTTTAGGGGCCGATGCGCACCGCCCCGGCCGGTTTGTTTGCCCCGGGCCGCTCTGCGCTTTCTGCCGCTGACTATTGATTTTCCGATTGGAGGAACCGATCCATGCGATATTCCGGTGATGTTTACCGTCCCCCCAGTGAGGCCCACAGCCTGATCGTTCAGGTCACCTACGGGTGCTCCCACAACAAGTGCGCCTTCTGCAACATGTACAAGGCCAAGCGCTTTGCCATCCGCCCCATTGAAGAGGTGTTTGAGGACCTGGAATGGGCCCGCGCCCACTACCCCTACATTGAGCGGGTGTTCCTGGCCGACGGCGATGCCCTGATTCTGCCCATGGAACATCTGCAGCGCATTCTGGAGTTCATCCGGGAGCGCATTCCCGAATGCCAGCGGGTGGCCGTCTACGGCTCGCCCAAGAGCATCATCACCAAAACCCCGGCCCAGCTGGAAACCCTGCACGCCGAGGGCCTGGGCATTGTGTACATGGGCCTGGAGAGCGGCAACGAAGAGCTGCTGAAGCGCTACAACAAGGGCGAAACCGCCGCGCAGATCGTGGAGGCCGGCCTGAAGGTGCGCCGCGCGGGGCTGACGCTGTCCGTCACGGCCATCAACGGCATGGGCGGCGTGGAGATGTGGCAGCCCCATGCGCTGGACACAGCGGCGGCCCTTTCGGCCATGAAGCCCGAATACATCGGCCTGCTCACCCTGCGGGTGTACCACGGCACGCCCCTGGCCAAGTGGGTGCAGGAGGGCACGCTGACCCAGCTTGACCCCCTGCAGCTGGCGGCGGAGACCCGCCTGCTCATCGAGCATCTGGACAGTGAGGGCAGCGTGTTCCGCGCCAACCATGCGTCCAACTACCTGATCCTGAAGGGCACCCTGAACCGCGACAAGGCCGCCCTGCTGAAAAAGATCGACGCCGCGCTGGAGGGCAAGCAGCCCTTCCGCCGGTTTGTGGAGCTGGGCTTCTGAGCCGCGTGTGCGGTTTGCCCCCCACAACACAAAAACCCGCGCCGGGCGCGGCCTGCTTTTGCAGGCTCTGCGCTCAGCGCGGGTTTTGTTTTTTATTCAGGCAGCAGCGCGGCCGATTTAATTGTGGCCCACCAGCTTGCGCCGCAGAAACGCGGCGATTTTTTTGCCCCAGTGCTGATTTTCCAGGAACACCACCGGCACTTCCCGATAGGTCACGCCCTCGGTCTCCAGCCACACGTCCAGCAGGCGCTCGCTCACAAAGCCGAACACCCGGGCGTCGTTCCGGCTGTACCCCGTCAGGTCCAGTCGCTCTTCCAGCCGCCCCAGCACCGCAAACAGCCACCGGCACCAGGCGTCAAAGGTCTCGCGCCGCATCACCATCATGTTGAACCGGTGCCCCCAGGTGCGCTTCATCACCCGGTCGTAGGCAGGCAGGTAGGCAGGCCACTCTTCGCTGAGGATGGCCCGGGTCGTGTCCAGATCCACTGCATGGTGGGCGTGGGCATACTGGCTGTAATTGGTCTCGATCCAGTAATTGCGGGGGGTGGGCAGCACCGCCTGCACCCCGTTCAGGGCCTGCTCCAGCTCCGGGCCGGTCATCACCCGGGCCTTTTTGTCGCCGCGGCCCGGGCGGGCAAAGTGGCGGCGGTAATGGGCCAGGCCAATGGCATCGCCGGGCAGGTTTTTCCAGGCCCAGTACAGGCCGGTCAGCTCGCAGTAATGGGGGTTCTTGGCCGAGATGTTCTCGCCGGAATCATCCCGGGTGTAGCCGGGAATGCTCTCTTTGCCGGCGGCCCCCACCTGCACCGGCAGATACACCGGGTCGGCGGGCATCCAGTAGGGTTTGTGGGCCGCCACTACAACGCGGAGGTTCATCCCAGCACCTTCTGCACCATGTTCAGGGCGCTCTCGATCACCTTGTCCATGTCGTAGTACTTGTACTCACCCAGGCGGCCGCCAAAAATCACGCCGCCCTCGGCATCGGCCAGGGCCTTGTACTGCTGGTACAGGGCACCGTTCTTCTCGTCGTTGACGGGGTAGTACGGCTCGTCGCCGGGCTTCCACTCGGCGCTGTACTCCCGGCTGATGACCGTTTTGGGCTGGGTGCCGAACTCAAAGTGCTTGTGCTCAATGATGCGGGTGTAGGGGGTCTCGGCGTCGGTGTAGTTCACCACCGCATTGCCCTGATAGTTGGGCATATCCAGCACTTCGGTCTCAAAGCGCACGCTGCGGTACTCCAGCGCGCCCAGCTTGTAGCCGAAGTAGGCGTCGATGGGGCCGGTGTACACCACGGTTTTGGCCAGGGCGCTCAGGGCCTCCCGGTCGGCCAGGTAGTCCACACCCAGGCGCACCTCAATGCCGTCCAGCAGCTTTTCCACCAGCGCGGTGTAGCCGCCCACGGGGATGCCCTGGTACTTGTCGTTAAAATAGTTGTTGTCGTAGATCAGGCGCACCGGCAGTCGCTTGATGATAAAGGCGGGCAGCTGGTCGCAGGGGCGGCCCCACTGCTTTTCGGTGTAGCCCTTGATGAGCTTCTCGTAAATGTCAGTGCCCACCAGGCTGATGGCCTGCTCTTCCAGATTCTGGGGGTTCTCTACATGGGCGGCGGCCTTCTGCTCTTCGATCTTGGCCTGCGCCTCGGCGGGGGTGATCACGCCCCACATCTTGTTAAAGGTGTTCATGTTGAAGGGCAGGTTGTACAGCTCGCCCTTGTAGTTGGCCACCGGGCTGTTGGTGTAGCGGTTGAACTCGGCCAGCGCGTTCACATAGTCCCACACCTGCTTGTTGGAGGTATGGAAGATGTGGGCGCCGTACTCGTGCACCTGAATGCCTTCGATCTCCTTGGTGTAGATGTTGCCGGCAATGTGGTCCCGCTTGTCGATGACAATGCAGGTCTTGCCAGCCTTTTTGGCCTCGTGCGCGAACACCGCGCCGTACAGGCCGGCGCCTACAATCAGATAATCCACCATGATGGTTTTCTCCTTTTCAAGACTCTGCTTCTGCACACGGGCGGCAAAAGCAGTGATTTACTTGGTTGCATGGGCGTGGCCATGCTGCAGCTGTTCCTTATTAACCATACCACCAAATACGGTCATAAACAAGATGCGAATGTCCAGCCAGAAGCTCCAGTTTTCAATGTACCAGATGTCGCACTGTACGCGGCCGTCAATGCTGGTGTCGCCCCGGAAGCCGTGCACCTGCGCCCAGCCGGTAATGCCCGGCCGCACCTGATGCTTGACCATGTACAGCGGCACCGACTCCTTGAACAGCTCCACATAGTGCGGGATCTCCGGCCGCGGGCCGACCAGGCTCATCTCACCCTTGAGCACGTTTACCAGCTGGGGCAGCTCGTCAATGCTCAGCTTGCGGATGATGCTGCCGAACAGGGTTTTGCGGTTGTCCTGGTTGGTGCTCCAGGCGGTGTCCTGCTCCTTGTTCACGGCCATGCTGCGGAATTTATACATCAGGAAGGGCTTTTTGTAGCGGCCCACCCGCTCCTGCTTGAAGATGATCGGCCCCGGGCTGGAAAGCTTTACGCCGATGGCCGTTGCCAGCATCAGCGGGCTGAGCACGATCAGCCCGAACAGGCTGCCCGCAATGTCCACCGTGCGCTTCAGCGCTGCCGCGCCCAGATTGTCCAGCGGGGTGGCCCGGATGTTGATGAGCTTGCAGCCGCCCACCGTCTCCAGCGTGGCCCGGGCCGGAATGTAATCGTTGTAGAAGGGGATGATGCACACCTTGGTGCCCTGCTTTTCGCAGGCGGAGATGACCACCGGCAGGAAGGGGTTCTCGTGCGCTTCCAGCGCCACCACCACCTCGTCAATGCCGGTGCCCTCCAGCAGGCTTTCCAGGTCCTCATAATTGCCCAGGCGGGGAATGCCCATCACCTCATGGGCCTCCTTGGCCACATAGCCGTCCACATGGAAGCCGAAATGGGGCGCGCGGTGGACCGATTCCACATACTGCCGGGCCAGATGGCCGTTGCCCACCACGATCACGTGCTTCTGGTTGTAGCCTCTGCGCCGGTAATAGCGCAGCACCACCCGCACCACAATGCGCTTAAAGCTGACCAGCAGGGTGCTGATGGCGCAGAACATCACCAGCACCAGGCTGGAAATGTCCCAGGCGTTGACCCAGCCCCAGGACTTGATCAGGTACAGGCCCGAGGTGACCAGCAGTGTGCCCAGCACGTTGACCCAGACCAGCATCCGAAGCTCCTGCCAGAGGGGCTTGTAGCGGAACGAGCCATACAATTGAGTGCAGTGGTAGGCCACCACCAGCAGCACACTGTACAGCACGATGTACGACAGATTGTGCAGCGTCCATTCTTCCTGCAGGGTAAAGCGGCCGCCGGGCAGAAGCTCCCAGCGGATGTAGGTGGCGACCAGATACGCAAGAAAAATTAAAACGCCATCCAACAAGCTGCTCAGCAGATTCAGCAGCTTTTGATTTCGTTTGATCACAGAATGGTTCCTCCTTGAGGGATCGGGCCGGCACACACTGTACGCAGGTTCAATGTTTTTCTGCGTTTCCGGCGTTTATTTCCCGCCGTTTGTACCGTTTTTCTTCCCCGTGGCAACTATTATACACGGTCATGCAACCCGTTTCCAGCAAATTCAGCCGGGATTTTGCGCCCTTGAAAAGCAGCATTTTATCCAAAAATCTCAAAGTTTCTTTGAGCAGTTTGCTGCTTTGCCGGTTCCATGCCCTCAAAATTCAGCGATACTAGATAACTTTTTAAGGAAATCACACCGCCGTTTCTTTTTAAACGAAAATCACCGCCGGTTTATTTCAGGCTTTTCCTGCAAAAAGATGACAATTTTATGTCAGATTCGCCTTGCTTGCCAAAACATTTCACGCTCCATCGGAATTTCCCCGCGCCATAGGCTGGGTGTAGGCCAGCCCCATGGGGGCGGGTTGGCGGCGGCACAGGGCGGCCAGGTCGCAGGCGGCACTGTGGGCCTTTGCCGCGGCCCGGCACTCCGTGCTTTGGGCTGCAAGGCGAGCCAGGCTGGCCCCCGCCGGCAGGGCGGCCCCCTTCAGCAGGGCCATCCCGCCGGGGGCCGCCCCCCACACGTGCAGGTAGGGCGGCAGCGCCGGAAGCCGGTCGTCATACCCCAGGGCTGCGTCCAGCACCAGCCGCCGAAGCCGCGCATGGGCGTACCGCTTCGTTTTCATCCGCTCATATAATAAGGTAAGGGAAGGCGCGTCGTGCACCGCCGCGGCCAGCCGCCGGTCCAGCCCCTCCCCGGCCCCGCGCACCCGGGAAAAGTCCTCCCGCGCCCGCAGGCGGGACAAAACCGCCACGCTGAAGGCCGCCGGGTCGGTCATCTGCCCCGCCCGGGCCGCCGCCTGATAGCGGGCCAGCGCCGGGGCGGGCAGCCAGCGGGCCGCTTCCGCCCAGTCACCCCGCAAAAGGCATTCCCGAATGTAGCTGGCGCTGGCAAAGCCGCCCGCCGGGGCGTCGGCCCCATGGGCCGCCCCCAGCCGGGGCAGGGGCAGGGGCACAAGGTGGCTGTTCTGGGCCAGAATGGCCTTGCAGTATTCCACCCCCAGGTTGTTGTTGGGGCTGGCCAGAATCTCCCCCGCAGGCGGGTAAAGGCACTGCGCCGCGGCCGCCCGGGCGGCGGCAAAGGGGCGGCCGTCCGCCAGCTGTTCCCGCACCAGCGGGCCGAACTCCGGCGCAAGCAGCGCCCGGGCTGTGTTCATCAGGGCCTCGCCGTCCGGCGTTTCGGCCCCGAAGGCCAGCACCTGCGTGCCGGGCAGGGCACTGAGCAGGGCCACGCCCGCCGCGGCAAAGCCTTCGGCGCTCTGGCAGGCCCACGGGGCGGGAATCCCCACCACCAGGCTGGCCCCGCCCTCCAGGGCGGCCGCCGCCCGCACCGGGGCGGGCAGCAGGGCCAGGGTGCCCCGCTGCACCACCGGGCCGCTCATGGCCACGGCCACCTGGTCAAAGCCCCGGCGGCGCAGCTCGGCCAGCTGCCAGGCGTGCCCGGCGTGAAACGGGTCATATTCAGCGATCAACGCAGCAATCGGCATGGAGTTCGTCTCCTTTGTGCTTTTGAAACATGGCTTGAATTTCGTTTTGCAGCAGAACAAAAACGGCCCTGCTAGGGTGTGTTTCATTATACCATAGCAGGGCGCTGTAGTTACATCCTGAATTTCAAACCGTGCGTTCTGCAAATCGCCCAGTGCTTCCTATAGAAACAGGGAACCGGCCGCATTGCTGTGGCCGATTCCCTGTTTCCATTGTATGAGAAATCGAGAAAGAAGATTGCAATTGAATTTTGGGCAGCGCCCGGAGTTACTTTTTCATCCAGGCGGGCAGCTCGTCGGCCTGCAGGCCGTTGTAGCGGCAGCCGGGATAGCGGCAGTTGGCGCAGTTGCCCTTATTGCCCTTGACCGGCGGTTCGCCCTTGACGTTTTTCTCCAGGTACTCCACCAGCGCTTTGATGTCCGCTTCCTCGCCGTCCACGGCCCAGTAGTGGGCGCCCTCGTTGCCGCCAATGCCGCCGGCACACACGACCTTTGCGTCGCAGTGGAACATCATCCGGATGGCCTCCACCTCGGTGATGATGTCGGCGCTGGACAGGCAGTACAGGCCGGGGTCTGCACCCATGGAGATGTCAATGTGGCTGGCACCGCCCAGGGCGCGGCTGGCGGCGGGAACGCTGGGCACCAGCTTCTCGTAGCCCACGGGGCAGATGTATTTCAAGCCCTTGCTAGTCATGTAGCCGATGAAATTGGGGACGGTTCCGCCGTTGAAGCCGGAGGTGATAATGCCCACGTGGCCGTCCAGGTCAAAGGCGTTGGCACCCTTGATGATCACGGTGTCGGCGTGGTAATCCTGAAGGGCCTCGTTGATCTTCTTATCCACAGGCTGGCCCTTATAGAACACGTTGGGGAAGCTCTTGCGGCTGGAGGGTTCGGTCACGCACAGCAGGCCGTTGGTGCTGCTGCCCACGGTGCAGCGGCCCGGCTCCACCTCATAGCCCAGCTCCTGGGCGATGAAGGCGTTGGTGGTGCCGCCGGCCAGCAGCACATAGGCGTCCTTCCAGGCTTTCTGGAACTCCGGCATCTGGATAATGGCCTTGGCAATCAGGCGGCGGGCTTCCGCGGGCGTTAAAACAAAGGTAGCTTTCATGGGAAATTTCTCCTTTATCACTTTATAAACAGAATTCCATCGGGCACCCCCGCGCGGGGGTGCGGCCGCCGTCCGCAGCGGCGGCCGCAGAAATTACTGCTTTTCGGGATGCTTTTTCAAGTCCACCACCGGGTTGACCAGCGGGGCCATCTCAAAGCCGTCGGGGCCGCAGATGCGGCACTCGGCCACGTCGCCGTCCTGGATGTGGAAGGCGCGGGGCGTACCGGTGGACAGGATGTCACCGGCGTACCAGCCCTGAATGCTGCTGTGGAGGGAGACCAGGCGGGCCGGGCGGTGGGTCATATTGCTGACGGTGTTCTTGGCATAGACCTGCCCGTTCAGGACGGACTGAACCTCCAGCTGGAGCACATCGGGCACCTCGTCGGGCGTGACCAGCTCGGGGCCAAAGGAAAAGAAGGTGGGGAAGTTTTTGACGATGCACAGGTAGCGGGGGTTGCCCTTGACGTAGTCGTTGCCCTTGAGGATGGATTCCTCGGTCATGTCCAAAATGGTGGTGTAGCCCACAATGGCGTCCTGCCAGTTTTCCTCGGGAACGTCCCGGCAATCCTTGCCCAGAATCACTCCCAGCTCCGCCTCGGCGGTGGTCTTCTGGGCCTCTTTCAGGGCCGGAGTCTTGATCTCATCTCCCGGGCCGATCAGCGTGTCGGCCATCTTGAAAAAGCTGCCGGGGAAACCCTGGGGCGCGGCGGTGCCGATGTCTCCGGCATGGTCCACATAGTTCAGGCCGATGCCGAAGATTCTCTTGGGGTTGCGGTACAGCGGGGCATAAACGCACTGGTCGTAGGGCACAGCCTCCATTTTCTCCAGCTCGGCCTTGCCGCCGGCGTTGTACCACTGGGTCAGGGTGGGAATCTCCTGGGCCTGGATCAAGGACATCATGTCGGTTTTATAGGCGGTGTTTTTGACCCCGTTGATGGTGTCGATCAGCACCAGACCCTTTTCCGCCTTGATGCCGGCCACTTCGGCGTTGTTCCATTGAATTGTAGCGAGACGCATTCTGCATTCCTCCTGAAACTCTAATTCGTAAAACCGTTACTTTCTCAGCTGTTCCACAGCCTCTTTCAGCTTGGCACAGCCCTCCACCACGTTGTCGTAGCTGGTGGCGAAGGACATCCGCAGGTAGCCCTCCCCGCCGGGGCCAAAGACATCGCCGGGAACCAGGGCGATTTGGGCGTTCTCCAGCAGATAGCCGGACAGCTCAGCGGACTTCATGCCCAGCGACTTGCAGTTGATGAAGATGTAGAAGGCACCCTTGGGGCAGATGCAGCTGATTCCCTCCACCTCGTTGATGGCCTTGACGGCGTAATCCCGGCGGCGCTGGTACTCCTTGACCATCTTCTGAACTTCGTCCTTCTCCTGCGTCAGGGCGGCGATGGCGGCCGCCTGAACAAAGCTGGGGGCGCAGGTGGTGTTGTGCTGGTGGAACTTGTTCATGGTCAGGATGTACTCCTCGGGGGCGGCCACATAGCCCAGCCGCCAGCCGTCCATGGCGTAGGCCTTGGACATGCCGTTCATGGTGAAGGTGCGCTCCTTCATGCCGGGCAGCGAGGCAATGCTGATGTGCTTGGCCCCGTCATAAACCAGGCGCTCGTACACCTCATCAGAGATGACCATCAGGTCGTTGGAGATGGCGATGTCGGCCAGCTCCTTCAGCACGTCCTCTTCCAGCACACCGCCGGTGGGGTTGTTGGGGGTGACAATGACCACGGCGCGGGTCTTGTCCGTGATTTTGGAGCGGACTTCCTCCAGATCCATCTGGAAGCCGTTCTCTTCCTTCAGGCTGTACATAACGGGCTTGGCCCCCAGCAGGTTGGGCACATTGATGTAGTTGAGCCACACCGGGTCAGGCACCAAAATCTCGTCCCCCGGCTCCAGAATGGCGGCCAGCACCGCGAACACCGCCTCGGACAGGCCCACGGTGACCAGAACCTCCGTGGCCTTGTAGTCCACGTTGTTCTCCCGCTTGAGTTTGTCTGCAATGGCCTGGCGCAGCTCCATCAGGCCGAAGTTGGAGGTGTAGTGCACCTTTCCCTCCGCCAGCGCCTGATAGGCGGCCTTTTTGATGTACTCCGGGGTGTCAAAATCGGGGCGGCCAAGCTCAAAGTGGAGCACCCGTTCCCCCGCGCGCTCCATCGCCAGGGCCTTTTCGTTGACTTTGCGAATGCCGGACGGGGCCATCCGGTTCATGCGGGACGCGATTTTTGCTGCCATAATAGAATCCTCCTCAAAAAACAGAACCAGCCAATACGCCTTGAGCCTACCGGCCGGAATCGTTGCTCTTCGTTTCACTTGCTGGTATAATTTTAACTGTGAAGGCCCCGGAATGTAAAATACGCAAATGAATAAGGGGCATATCTGTTTTCTTATAAGGGGGTGCTGCACTTGGCAGACTACAAAGAGTATGTCTATGCGGTTTATCAGGAAAAGAGCTTTTCAAAGGCGGCACAGAAGCTGTTCGTATCCCAGCCATGGCTGAGCGCCACGGTGAAAAAGGTGGAGCAGGAACTGGGCGTTTCCCTGTTTGACCGCAGCACCAACCCCATTTCGCTGACGGAGGCCGGGGAATATTACATCGACCACATTGAGCAGATCATGGCCATCGAGAACGAGATGCACCAGCACTTCAAAGAGTTGCGGGAAACCGCCGGGGCCGAACTGCACATCGGCAGCTCCATGTTCTTCTGCACCTACGTTCTCCCCTCACTGCTCTCCGATTTTCAGGCCCAGTATCCTCAAGTTTCCCTCACCTTTTCCGAGGGCAGCAGCAACACATTGGTGGAGCGGCTGCTGGAAGGCAGGCTGGACCTGCTGCTGGAGGCGGAAAAGCCGGAAAACGACAAGCTGCAAACCATCCCCTGGGCCACGGAGGAGCTGGTGCTGGCGGTTCCGGCCCATTCCCCCATCAACCGGAAGCTGGCACCGTACTGCTACACCTTTGACGAGTTTCTCCACCGGAACGATCCCGCCCGGCGCAAACCGCCGGTGCCCCTTGATGCATTTTGTGAGGAGGACTTCATTCTCTTAAAAGAGGACAACGAATGCTATCTGCGCAGCATTCATCTGTGCGAACACGCCGGGTTTGTTCCCAAATGCCCTGTGCACCTGACCCAGATGATGACGGCGTATTATCTGGTGTGCGAGGGCCGGGGCGTTGCCTTCCTGCGCTCCACAATTCCGGAGCACGTGGTCCCCACAGACGGGATCGTGTTCTACTGCCTGGACGACCCATTGACCAAGCGGGAGATCTATCTGACCTATCCCAAGCGGAAGGGTAGCCCCATGCGCCAGCATCTGATCGACTTTATCAAGGAATGCAGCCCCCAGGCGCACGCGTGACGCCATCATGGCCGGCAAACGCAAAAGCCACCGGCCCCGAATGATCCGGAGCCAGTGGCTTTTTTATGCGGTTTGCGCGGCAGGCGGCTGCGCTTTTCTTCTTTGCGGCTGCCGTTTTGCAGCCGGGTGCTTCGGAGTTTGTCTCCTTTTTAACGTAACCTCTTATGGGTTGAAAAAGCCCAGTAACCATTATATAATGGAAATGACGGATTGAAAATCCCTGGCTGTGCGGGTGCGACCCTGCCCGGCCCGCAAAATGAAACGGAGGAAAACAAACCAATGAAAGTTCTGGTTATCAATTGCGGCTCTTCTTCTCTGAAGTATCAGCTGCTTGATATGGAGACCGAGAAGGTCCTGTGCAAGGGCCTGTGCGAGCGCATCGGCGGCGAAGGCAGCTGCATCACCCATCAGGTGGGCGGCAACAAGATGAAGGCCGACGCTCCCTTCCCCTCTCACACCGAAGCGTTTGCCAAGCTGGTTGAGATGATGACCGAGGGCGAAGGCAAGGTCATCGACAGCATCAACGAGATCGACGCCATCGGCCATCGCTGCGTGCACGGCGGCGAGAAGTTCCAGAAGAGCTGCCTGGTGACCGACGAAGTCATCAAGACCATTGATGAGCTGTCTCCCCTGGCTCCCCTGCACAACCCCGCCTGCCTGCTGGGCCTGAAGGCCTCCCGCGAGGTGTTCGGCATGGATAAGCCCAACGTGGTCGTGTTTGATACCGCCTTCCACAGCACCATGCCCCCCAAGGCTTATATGTATCCCCTGCCCTACGAGTACTATCAGGAGTACGGTGTCCGCCGCTACGGCTTCCACGGCACCAGCCACAAGTACGTCAGCCTGAAGGCTGCCGAGTACATGGGCCAGCGTCCCAAGGATCTGAAGATCATCACCTGCCATCTGGGCAACGGTTCCTCCATCGCCGCTGTGAAGCGCGGCCAGGTGGTGGATACCTCCATGGGCATGACTCCTCTGGCCGGCCTGATGATGGGCACCCGCTGCGGCGACATCGACCCCAGCGTGGTGAACTACCTGAAGTACAGCCTGGGCATCACCGGCCATGAGCTGGATGAGATCCTGAACAAGAAGTCCGGTCTGGCCGGCGTTTCTGGCGTGCCCAGCGGCGACAAGCGCGACATCGAGGCCGCTGCTGCTGCCGGCGACAAGCGCGCTCAGCTGGCTCAGGATATGCTGAACTACCAGATCAAGAAGTACATCGGCTCCTACGCGGTGGCCATGGGCGGCGTTGACTGCCTGGTGTTCACCGGCGGCATCGGCGAGCATGACGCTCAGCTGCGTGAGGCCGTCTGCGAAGGTCTGGACTTCCTGGGCATCCGCATCAATGTGGACAAGAACCAGAACTGCCACGGCGATGTGTGCGACATCACCGGCTGGCGCGGCGATGTGTGCGTGCTGGTCATCGCGACCGACGAGGAGCTGATGATCGCCCGCGAGACCAAGCAGGTTGTCGAGGAGTAATTTCTCCCCTGCTTCATCCCCTGCCTTTTTGGGGCCTGTGCAAGTTTTGCACAGGCCCTTTTTGTGTGCCGTTTTGCCGTTTCGCACCGTTTTCACCGTTTGATGCCGCCCCCAGCCGGGCGGCCTTTTTTGCGCGCCTCATTTTTAAAAAATTCGATGTTCCGCAAATTTTATTTGTGCTTTTTCACCGTTTCGTCCAAAGCCGCCGCCCCATTGCCCAAATCCGTCAAATTGTCGCGCTGTTTTCGCCTGGGAATGACTTTACAAACCTTTTACTTTCGTTATAATGATATTTGGCCTCGATGTTCGGTGCTTTTTTGCCGTACATCGACGCTCCTTCTTTTTTCAACCGATTTTACAACCATCAGGAAGTCACGTTTATGGAATACCGCAACGAGTGGAAATACCTAGTCACCGGCAGTGACCTTGCCATCCTGCGCGCCCGCCTGAATGTGGTTCTGCGGCCCGACGCCCACCAGACCGGGGCGGTGTACTGCATCCGAAGCCTGTACTTTGATGACGCGCGGGACAGTGCCCTGCGGGAAAACGAGGACGGCGTGGACGCCCGCCGCAAGTTCCGCATCCGCATCTACAACGGCGACGCCAGCCACATGAACCTGGAAATCAAGGAAAAGCTCCACGGCTACACCAAAAAGACCGGCTGCCCCCTCACTCGGGAACAGGCCGACCGCATTCTGGCCGGGCTGCCGCCGCGCATTGAGGCCGGCACCCCCGCGCCGCTGAACCTGCTGGCCGTGGAAATGCAGCTGCACCGGCTGCGCCCGGTGGTGATCGTGGACTACGAGCGCACCGCCTACGTGGGCAAGCTGGGCAACGTGCGCATCACACTGGACCAGAACATCGCCGGAAGCGCCGATGTGGGGCAATTCTTCGACCCGCGCCCGGCCCTGCACCCCATTCTTCCCCCCGGCCAGCACGTGCTGGAGGTGAAATTCGACGAGTTTTTGCCCGCCCCCATTGCCGATGTGCTGGAGCTGGGTGAGATGCAGCGCATTTCGTTCTCAAAATACACACTTTGCCGCGAAGCCCTCGGCTCCGGCGTGAAAGGAACTTTGTATGAGCATCAAGGACGCAATCAAGAAATCCGTTTTGCAGGAATTCACTGACCCCGCCGTCACCATGGGCGACATTGCCGCCTCCCTGGGCATGGCCGCCGTGCTGGCCCTGTACATCTACCTGATCTACAAGCTGGTCACCCGCAGCGCCTTCTATTCCCGGGACTTCAACAAGAGCCTGGCCATGCTTCCGGTAATCACCGCCGGCATTCTGCTGGCCATGCAGAGCAGCTTCGTCATCTCCCTGGGCAGCGTGGGCGCGCTGTCCATCGTCCGCTTCCGCAATGCGGTGAAGGATCCCATGGATCTGGTGTTCCTGTTCTGGTCCATCAGCATCGGCATTGTGTGCGGCGCTAAGCTGTACGCCCTGGCCGTTCTGCTGAGCCTGGTGCTCACGGTGCTGGTGTTTGTGCTGGACTTCATCCCCGCCGCCAAGTCCCCCATGCTGCTGGTGATGAACGGCAGCGATGCCAGCGTGGAAACCGCCCTGCAGCCCATTCTGAAGCAGCAGGCCAAGGCCGCCCATGTGAAGAGCCGCAACCTGACCACCGCCGGCATTGACTTGATCGTGGAGCTGCGCCCCAACGACCCCGCTGCGCTGGTGCAGGCCTGCGCCGCTCTGCCGGGCGTGCAGAGCGTGAGCCTGCTGGACCACGACGGCCAGATTCGTTATTGATGAGTTTTTTGTGACCGAGCCGGGCAGCCGATTCCCCAAAAGCGCGCATTTACCGCCGCTTTTCTGGGCCGCTGCCTGTTGCCCGGTACTTTTTTGTATTGTGAGGTGCTGTATGCACAGGCGTTTCAAATATTGGCTGCTGGCCGGGGCCATTGTCGCACTGTCCCTGCTGCTGTGGCTGGCCCCGCATCTAGCGGAGGGCCAGCCGTTGGGTGTGCGCTTTCTTTCCGACGAAGCCTGGCAGCAGCTCACCGAAAACGCTCAACCCGCCGGCGAAGCGCTGCCGCTGTGCTGGAACGGGGCGGAGCTGCCCTGTTCCGAGGGCATTTACCGGCTGTCCCAGTCATTGGACTCGGAGGGCTGGACCGGCCAGCTGACCAGCGCCGCCGGGGACCTTTCGGTGCAGGCCAGCGCCTGGGCCGACCGGGCCGACCGGATCGAGGACGGCAAAATTCTTCAGGTGGCGGCCAAACGCGGCGGCCGGGTGGTGCTGTATCAGCTTCAGATCTCCGGCCTGCCCATCCTGTCCATCACCGGCGACGAGTTGTACCCCAAAGATGACCCCCTGGACGAGAGCAGCAGCATTGACGAGGGTTCCGGCTCACTGGTTCTGCTGGAGCCGGATCAGAACACGGTGTTCATCTCCCAGATGGAGTGGAGCCTGCGCGGGCATTCCACCTATTGGGCCTCCAAACACAACTATCACCTGAAGCTGACCAAGGCCAACGGCAACAAGCGCAACGCCAGCCTGCTGGGGATGCGCAGCGATGAGGACTGGCTGCTGTACAGCCTGAGCACCGACCCCTCCCGCGCAAAAGAGATGACCTGCATCACCCTGTGGAACGAGCTGGCCGCCCAGACTGAGTGGGACTACCCCACCTGTGAGATGGAATATGTGGAGGTGTACATCAACGGCTCCTACGCCGGTTTGTACGGCTTGGCCAGCCCGGTGGACAAAAAGAGCCTGAACCTGCCGGAAAACGGCAAGCTGTACAAGTGGCGCACCGCCTACCTGCCCTATATGGACATAGCGGAAGCGCTGGACACCCACACTGAGCGCACCTGGGGCGACGAGCAGGCAGTCAAGCTGCTGTGGCCCAAAAAGGTGCAGGCCGGGGACTGGACGCCCCTGAAGAATTACGCCATCGCCTTTTTGTACGAACAGGCGGACAATTGGGACGAGGCCCTCTCCCTTGTGGACCTGCGGAACCAGATCGACTCGGCCCTGTTCACCCAGTTCACCTGTGGGGCCGACAACTTTCTCACCAACCGCATGTACGCCCAGTTTGAACCGGAAGGGGCGCTGTACCGGGTTCCCTGGGACCTGAATTACAGCCTGGGCGACGCTTCTTCCTCCTACGACTGGCTGGACCTGCGCCGCACCCTGCTGCCGGACCACGAGATCGACACCCTCTGGCGGCTGAACCCGGAGGAAATGACCCAGCTGCTGGCCCAGCGCTGGAGCGAGCTTCGCGCGGGCCTGTTCACCCCCGAGCACGTGGAAGAGCTGCTGCGGAAAAACGCGGAGCTGCTGCACTGGTCCGGCGCTTACGAGCGGGAGTACGCCCTGTGGGGTGAAAACGACGGCGTTGTAACCCACGTGAGCAGCAGCGGCGGCAAGCCCACTCTGCGCAGCGCCCTGGATCTGGAAGAAACCGTGGACTTTATCTACGAGCGCACGGAGTTTCTGGACGAGACCATGACCCAGTACACCCCGCCGGAGCGGTATTGGAACTACTGGATGGAAGGGCTGGAGAGCTGATTACAAACGCCAAAAGCGGCGTGCAGATGCGAATTCTGCACGCCGCTTTTTGTATTTGCGGGAAAGATTATTCGGCCTTTTTCTCCGCCGGCTCCTCCGGCTTCCGGGACTTTGCCGGATGCTTCGGGTCCGGCGTGACCCGCACCATGAGGGTCAGAATGCGTTTGTCCTTCACCTGGCCCACGGTCACATGAAGGTTCTCGAAGGTAAAGGTCTCCCCGGCCTGGGGGATGTGCTCCAGCTGGGCCAGCGCCCAGCCTGCCGCGCTGGAAAAATCGCCTTCGCAGTCCTTGGCTTTGCTGCCCACCGTCTCGAACAGATCGTCCACGGGAGTGTCGCCGTCCACCCGATACAGGCCATCGCCCACCAGCTGGATGGGGCCTTCCTCCGGCTCATCGGTCTCGTCGAAGATTTCACCCACCAGTTCCTCCAGCAGGTCCTCCATGGTCACAATGCCCAGGGTTCCGCCGTAATCGTCAATGACCACGGCCATGTGCTGCTTTTTGCGGCGCAGCTCCGCCAGCAGGTCGCTGGTGTGCTTGGTGCGGTACACAAAGGTCACATCCCGGCACATTTTGCGCAGCTGCACCGGTTCCCCTTTGGCCAGGCAGGCCAGCAGGTCCTTGGCGTACAGCATGCCGATGATGTGGTCAATGTCCCCTTCGTATACCGGAATGCGGGTGTAGCCGCTCTCCAGCACCGTGTCCAGAATTTCCTGCTGCGGGGCGTCGGCTTCCACCGCCACCAGATCCACCCGGGGCACCAGAATGCGCTGCACCGTGGTGTCGTCAAACTGGATCACGCTCTGCATCATGTCCGTCTCGCGGGAATCCAGCACGCCCTCTTCGCCCACCGTGTCGATGATGGTTTTCAGCTCGGCCTCGGTCACGCTGGGAGTGCCGTCGTTCTCCGGGTTCGGGCGGGAGACCACCCGCCGGATCCACACAAACACCATCACAACGGGATAAAACAGGGTGCGCAGAAAATTCAGCGGCCTCGCTACCTGAACGCTCAGATCCTCCGCCCGGTCGTTGGCGATGCTCTTGGGCAGAATTTCGCCGAAGATCAGCACCAGAACCGTCACTGCAATGGTGGCGGCCAGCGGGCCGTACTGGCTGCCCAGCAGCGCCGTTGCCACCAGCGTAGACAGGGAGGACGCCGTCAGGTTTACCACGTTGTTGCCCACCAGAATGGTGGAGATGGTGCGGTCATAGTCCGCAATCAGGTCCAGCGCCAGCTGGGCACGGGCGTCTCCCTCCTGCGCCCGGTTGCGCAGGCGCACCCGGTTCGCCGAGGAGAGCGCCGTTTCCGACGCAGAAAAGAAAGCGGACAATGCAAGCAGAATCAGCAGAATCAGGTACATACTGGGGCCAGGGGTCTCCAAAAACGATCACGTTCCTTTCAAATGGGGTCATCGTGAAATGACCGGGAATCCGCCCTGCCGGATTCGGCACTTTTTAGAGGGGCGGAGCAATATGGCCGCTGCTGCGGCAGATTGCATTGCACATCGCTGTGCATATTGCTATTAGGTATAACAGATAGCGCAGTTGATTGCAAGAACCTTTTTGTAAATTTGTGGTGATGTCCGGGCAAAATTCAACCTTTGTTCCCCTGCCGCACACCGAAAACGCCGCTTCAAAGCGTGGAAAACCTTCCTGCAAAAACGGCAGGGCCGCCGGGCGGCGTGGTGCTTCACGCCCGGCCCGGCGGCCCTGCCTGCTCAAAACTTCAAAGCGGCTTGTGCGCTTCTCAGTTCTCCTTGTTCTTGATCTCTTCCAGAATCTGAGCCACAAACTCGTCGGCGCTCATGGTACCGCCCTTGCCCTCCTTGCGGGCGCGGATGGAAACGGTGCCGTTCTCCACTTCCTTGTCGCCCACCACCAGCATGTAGGGGATCTTCTGCAGCTGGGCTTCGCGGATCTTGTAGTTCATCTTCTCGCTGCGGTAATCGGCCTCGCTGCGCACGCCGGCCTCATCCAGCTTGGCTTTCAGCTGGCGGGCATACTCGTGGGCACGCTCGGTGATGGGGATGATCTCCACCTGCACGGGGGTCAGCCAGGTGGGGAAGGCGCCGGCAAAGTGCTCGGTCAGGATGCCGATGAAGCGCTCGATGCTGCCGAACACCACGCGGTGAATCATCACGGGGCAGTGCTTCTGACCATCCTCGCCGGTGTACTCCAGGTTGAAGCGGCCGGGCAGCTGGTAGTCCAGCTGGATGGTGCCGCACTGCCAGGTACGGCCCAGAGAGTCCTGAATGTGGAAGTCCAGCTTGGGGCCGTAGAAGGCGCCGTCGCCGGGGTTCACCTCATAGGTCTTGCCGATGCTGGTAATGGCGTCCGCCAGGGCGGCGGTGGCAATGTCCCAGTCCTCCTTGGAGCCGATGTGGTCATCGGGCATGGTGCTCAGCTCGATCTTGTAGGGCAGCTTGAACAGGCTGTACACCTCGTCAAACAGCTGGGCAATGCGCACCACCTCGTCCTTGATCTGCTCTTTGGCCAGCAGGATGTGAGCATCGTCCTGGGTGAAGCAGCGCACACGGAACATACCGTGCAGCGCGCCGCTCAGCTCATGGCGGTGCACCAGGCCCAGCTCGCCGTAGCGCAGGGGCAGGTCGCGGTAGGAGTGGGGCTCCATCTCGTACACCAGAATGCTGCCGGGGCAGTTCATAGGCTTGATGGCGAAGTCCTCACCGTCGATCACGGTGGTGTACATATTTTCCTTGTAGTGATCCCAATGGCCGGAGGTCTCCCACAGGGTGCGCTTCATGATCTGGGGCGTGGAGATCTCCAGATAATCCCACTTCTTGTGGACCTGACGCCAGTAGTCGATCAGGGTGTTCTTCAGCACCATGCCCTTGGGCAGGTAGAAGGGGAAGCCGGGGGCCTCATCCCGGAAGGCGAACAAGCCCAGCTCCTTGCCCAGCTTGCGGTGGTCGCGCTTGGCGGCCTCTTCCAGCATCTTCAGGTGCTCTTCCAGCATACTGGCCTTGGGGAAGGCAATGCCGTACAGACGGTCCAGGCTGTCGCGGCTGGCATCGGCGCGCCAGTAAGCGGCGGCCACCTTGGTCAGCTTCACGGCCTTCAGCATGCCGGTGCTCATCAGGTGAGGGCCGGCGCACAGGTCGGTGAAGTCGCCCTGGGTGTAGATGCTCAGCTCCCAGCCCTTGGCGGCATACTCTTCCAGCAGCTCCAGCTTGTAATCCTGGCCGGCGAAGATCTCGCGGCCCTCTTCCACGGTGATGGTGCGGCGCACAATGGGCTCGTCGGCCTTCACCAGCTTCTTCATCTCCGCCTCAATGGCCTCGAAGTCGGCAGTGGACAGCGAACGGCCCACCTTAATGTCGTAATACCAGCCGTTCTCCAGGGCGGGGCCGATGCCGAATTTCGCCTCGGGGAACAGGTGCTGCACGGCCTGGGCCATCACATGGGCGGCGGTGTGCCAGAAGGCGTGCTTGCCGTCGGGGTCGTCAAACGTGAGGATCTCCAGGCTGCAGTCCTTGGTCAGCAGGGTGCGCAGGTCGCACACTTCGCCGTCAATGCGGGCGGCGCAGGCGCTCTTATACAGGCCCATGCCAATGCTCTTGGCAACTTCGGCTGCGGTAACGCCCGCTTCCAGCTCTTTCACGTTGCCTTTCAAATCAACTTTGATCATATCCATACCCTCCTGCCGGGCACTCTGCCCCGGCCTCTAAAAGAAAAACGCTCCATCCCGCCTGCTTGATACAGTCACGGGATGAAGCGATGAATGCTCCACGGTTCCACCCGAATTGCGCCAAACCAGAGGCGCCGCTCGAACGGCTGTAACGGGCCTGCCCGGCGGGGGTTCGCCCCCGCGCTCAGCGGTGGTAGGCACGGCGGGCTTCCCGGGCCGCTCGCAGCACGCCGGGTACCCGGCGGCGACCCTCTCTGAATGGAAAGTACAGACATCCGCGCCCATGTCCGCCTCAACACTTTTGCGGAATGGACCTCAAAAGCAGCCTTGGCCGCTTTTGATATTCCCTATCATAGCCACCCGGGCGGCACAAGTCAAGGGGCTGGCAAAGTTTTTTCACAACTTTTTGCGTTTCAGCGCACGCAGCGGCCCGCTGACGGCACATCCGCCTTGACATCAGGCCCCGTTTCCACTACAATAAGGTACGGTAGATTAGATGATCTGCGGCAGGGTTTTCCCCCGCTTTTTGATGTTTTTGCTGCTTGGGTCCCCCTTGGCCCGGCTTTTTATATGCCCCGCTTCCCGGTATGCTTGTGTGGCCGGGCAAACCTCTTTATCTGCAAAACGCTGTGCCTTCCCCGCCCGGGGTGTGGTCAGCGCTTGTTTTCGCGGGCCAATTCAGGGGCTTTCTGCGCCATACCATAAATCATCAAAAGGCATTTTGTTTTCCATACGGCGTACACTGCCGGCACATCATCTCTTCGTGAATATGCTTTGAAGAAATTGTAATTCGAGGAGTGAATCAACTTGACACTGACCATCGTACAGGTGGTGGTGGCAATCGTTGTCTGTGCTGCGCTGGTGTGCGCCAGTTTTGTTGCTGGGTCCACCTACCGCCGCAAGACCGCTGAGGCCAAAATCGGCAGCGCCGAAGAAGAGGCCATGCGCATTGTGAACGAAGCCATCAAAACCGCCGAACAGAAACGCAAGGAAGCCATTGTGGAAGCCAAGGACGAGGCCTTTCGCCTGAAGTCTGAGGCCGACAAGGAGATCAAGGAGCGCCGGGCGGACATCTCCCGCCAGGAGCGCCGCGTGGACCAGAAGGAAGAAACCCTGGACAAGAAAACCGCCCAGCTGGAGCGCCGGGAAGAAGAAGTGAAGGCCCGGGCCGAGCAGGTGGAAGCCCGCCTGGCCGAGGCCGAAGAGCTGAAGGCCCAGCAGGCCCAGAAGCTGGAGACCATCGCCGGTTTGACCGCCGAGGACGCCAAGCAGCTGCTGCTGACCCGCCTGGACGGCGAGCTGACCCACGAAAAGGCCATGCGCATTTCCGCCTATGAGGCCGGCCTGAAGGATGAGATGGACAACATGGCCCGCGAGATGATCGGCCAGGCCATTGCCCGCTGCGCGGCCGACCATTCCAGCGAAGCCACCGTGAGCGTGGTGCCGCTGCCCAGCGATGAGATGAAGGGCCGCATCATCGGCCGCGAGGGTCGGAACATCCGCGCCCTGGAAACCGCCACCGGCGTGGACCTCATCATCGACGATACCCCCGAAGCCATCACCCTCTCCAGCTTTGACCAGACCCGCCGCGAGGTGGCCCGCATGGCGCTGGAGAAGCTCATTGGCGACGGCCGCATTCACCCCGCCCGCATTGAGGAAACGGTGGAGAAGTGCCGCCGTGAGCTGGAAGTGAGCATGAAGCGGGAAGGCGAGCGCGCCGTGATGGAAGTTGGCCTGCACGGCATTCACCCCGACCTGGTGAAACTGCTGGGCCGTTTGAAGTACCGCACCAGCTTCGGCCAGAACGTGCTGAACCACAGCCTGGAAGTGGCCTGGCTGAGCGGCCTGCTGGCTGGTGAGATGGGTGTGAACGTCACCCAGGCCCGCCGCGCCGGCCTGCTGCACGACATCGGCAAGGCTCTGGACCATGAGATCGAGGGCAGCCACGTGCAGATCGGCGTTGAAATCGCCCGCAAGTACAAAGAGAACCCCGCCATCATCCACGCCATTGAGGCCCACCACGGCGACGTGGAGCCCAAAACGCCTCTGGCCTTCATCGTGATGGCAGCCGACGCCATCAGCGCTGCCCGCCCGGGTGCCCGCCGTGAAAACATGGAGAGCTACATCAAGCGGCTGGAGAACCTGGAGGACCTGAGCTGCAGCTTTGAGGGCGTGGAAAGTGCCTTCGCCGTGCAGGCCGGCCGCGAGGTTCGCATTATGGTGAAGCCGGACGCCGTGAACGACGACCAGCTGGTTCTGCTGGCCCGCGCCATCACCAAGAAGATCGAGGAAGAGCTGGATTACCCCGGCCAGATCAAGGTGAATGTGATCCGCGAGAGCCGCGCGGTGGAATACGCGAAGTAATTCCCTGCAAATATGCAGAAAGATGCCCTGCCCGGGCGGCCGGTTTCCGGTCTGCATCGGGCAGGGCATTGTGTTTTGCGCGGGGCGGCGTTTTTCCACATTGCCGTCCCGTTTTGGTGGAAAACCGGCTTGTGCTCAGCGCCGCCATATCCTACAATCAATATTGAGTTTTTCTGCAATGCCCGCGCGTTGCAGGTTTTAACCGGCACACCCAACGCCGCAGGAGGTTTTATGAACTTTGCCAGCATGGATTACTTCATCATGGTTGCCCGTGAAAAAAGCTTCACCAAAGCGGCCCAGCGCCTGTACATCACCCAGCAGACGCTCAGCGCCCACATTGCCTCCATTGAAAAGGAACTGGGCTGTGCCCTGTTTGTGCGCCACGTGCCCCTGGAACTGACCTATGCCGGGCAGGTGTTTTTGAAGTATGCGCTGGATTTTCAAAAGCGCCACCGGAGCATGGAGCAGGAATTCAACGACATTGCCCACCGCCAGCAGGGCCGCCTGCGCATCGGCATTGCCTACACCCGCGGCCATGCCCTGATGCCCCAGCTGATCACCGAGTTTCAGCGCCAGTACCCCCGTATGCAGGTGCATCTTCTGGAGGCCAGCAACAATACCCTGCACAAAATGCTGCTGGACGGCGAGCTGGACCTGGCCATTGCCTATTTTCCCGAGAACATCACCGGGCTGGAACTGGTGGATTTCTATCAAGAAGAGATCGTACTTCTGGCGGCCCGCAGCCTGCTGGATGAAATTTACGGCGACAAGGCCGACGAACTCATCCGCCAGGTGCGGGAGAGCGGCGACGTTTCCCTGCTGAGCGAGTGCCCCTTCTTGCTGAACGGCTTGAACGACGTGGCGGGCCAGCTCAGCCGCCGTCTGTTTGACGCGGTGGGCCTGAACCCCACCGTGCGGGCGCAGTCCAAAAACATTGAGACGCTGCTGGGCCTGTGCGTGCGGGGCGTTGGGGCCACCTTCAGCCCGGATACCCTGCTTCAGACGGCCCTGCCCCCGGAGCAGCTGAAGGGGCTGGAGGTATTCCATTTGAGCGGCAGCAGCAGCTATAAAATCCGCTTTGGCTACCGAAGCCAGACTTACCAGTGGAGCATGATCCAGAGCTTCATCCAGATCGCCCTCGCCATGTGGGGCGATCTGGGCAAACAGCCCCAGGCCTGAACCCTAGGCTTTCACTTTCAAAACCGTGTTCAGGATACAGCAAACCGCCCCGCCGCAGATTTCTTTGCGGCGGGGCGGCTTTTTGCGTTTTATCTGGCTTTTATGGGGCCAGCACAGGCTTTGCCACGCCAATCGGGCGTGGCCTTCGCACACTTACAGCATGGAATACCCGTAGCTGTTCACCAGCGCGTCGATCTTGATGCCCTGCTTGCACAGGGGGCAGTCATGGGCCGAATAGCTGGCGTAGTCCGGCAGGTCGCTCTGGGAATACAGGCTGTTCACCGGAATACCCTCGGGGCTTTTTTCCATATCGCTGTAAATGGCCGAGACGCCCACCACCGTGCCGCCGTAATACTGCACGCACTCCACGCTGCGGGCCATGGTTTTGCCGGTGCTCACCGAGGCCATCAGCACCAGAACGTGCTTGCCACGCACCATAGGCTGAATGTTCTCCCGGAAGATGAGCTGGCTGTTCGTGTTGTATTCCGGCTTGATAACGTAAATGGTCTGGTGCGCATTGATGGACAAGAAACCCGCCTCGGTCAGGGCCTGCGCCAGGCAGGTGCCGATCACCTCGGTGCCCTCCAGGCACAGAATGGTGTCCACAATGGTGGTGCTCATGTATTTTTTCACCAGCTCTTTGGCCACGGCCTGCGCCTCGCTCAAGCGGGTTTTCATGGTGGTCACATCAATGTAGTAATTGATGTGGCTGTGGTTGGTGGCAAAGTGGCCCGGCGCAATTTTCAGCGCCACATTCCCCTTGCGGATGGGCAGCTTGATCAGGTTCAGTTCCATGGTTGCTCCTCCCTTTGTGCCGGCAGCCTGCGGCGGCTTTGCGCCCGCTGTCTGCCTTTCTTTTTTCTATTATACACCAGCGCTGTGGGCATTTTCAATAAATTCCGCTTTGAAATCTGTGGATTGTTTATGCATCTATCAAACCTGCTGGTATTGCGAACCAAGTTCATCCCATGTTTTGAAGTATTTTGCTAAAACGACCTACCTCCCTGTTCAAAAGTATTGTTTGCCGCCGCCGTTTTTTGCTGCGAAGGCATTTGCCTCTGCTACACCCTGGCTTCCCCTTGAGGGGAAGCTGTCGCCGTCAGGCGACTGATGAGGTGGCATCTTGCTGCCGCCTTCAGCTTATGGCAATCACGGAACTTGCTGAGCGCTGGCCTTCGCAGTCTCACCTCCATTGGGCCACCCCAGTGATTCGCGCCCCACCTCATCCGGCCCTGCGGGCCACCTTCCCCTCAAGAGGAAGGCTTTTTTTATACCGTCCGCCGCTGTCTGCACGCAAAAAGGCCCCCGCAGGGGGCGCGCCCGTGGCTCGGGCGCCGCCTCTCTGCGAGGGCCGCTTGTTTCTTTTGCAAATGCCGGGTTTACAGGGGCTGGTCCACAAAGCCGTCCTTGGTCAGCACGGCCACCGAGTCAAAGCCTGCCGCCTTGGCAGTGCGCATGGCCTCCTCGTAGCCCCACAGAATGCTGTCGGTGCTGTGGGCGTCAGCCGTGATGATGACCTTGCCGCCCAGCTTGCGCCACTCTTCCAGCAGGAAGGGCGCGGGGTAGAACTCATTGCGGAAGCCGCGGGCCACGCCGCCGGTGTTGATCTCCAGCACCGTGCAGTGCTTGATGGCCTGCCGCAGGGCGTTCAGGGCTGCCTCCCGGTAGCGGGGGCTGCTCTCGTTGAAGAACTCGCCCTTGCCGTTCAGCTTTTTGATCAGGTCGAAATGGCCCAGGATGGTGGGCTTTTTCTCCGCCACCTGTGCCACGCTGGCAAAGTAAGCCTCTGCCATTGCCAGACCGTCGCCGCCGAATTCCACATCCACGCAGGTGTGCAGGTCGCTCTCACGCCAGTCGATCTCGTAGTATTTGCCGGTCACCGGGCCGCGCAGATAATGCACGCTGCCGATCCAGTAATCGTAGCCGGTGGGGTCCTCATCCGAGAACTCATCCCACTCAATGCCGCACAGCACATCCATCTTGCCCGCATACTGGGCCTTCAGGCGGTTGATCTCTCCCTTGTAGCGGGCGGTGCGGCTGGGGCTCATGCAATACTCCAGGTCGCAGGGGGTGTGGCTGTGGCCGGTGAAGCCCAGGGTGGTTACACCCTGCTTCCAGGCCGCCACGGCCATCTCCTGCAGCGAGCTCTGGCCGTCGCACAGGTTGGAGTGGTTATGGACAGACGAAGTCAGGCAAAGGTTACTCATTGCATTCTCTCCTGTTTCACTTTATGATCGACCACGTGGCGTTTTTCCAGCTCACGGGTAATATCTTCCACCGAAATTCCCAGTTCCACCATCAGCACCAGTACATGGTAGCACAGATCACTGATCTCAAACACGGTCTCTTCCTTGTCCCGCTTGCCGCCGGCAATGATGACCTCGGTGCACTCCTCGCCCACCTTTTTCAGGATCTTTTCCAGGCCCTTATCAAACAGGTAGGTGGTGTAGCTGCCCTCTTTAGGGTTGGTCTTGCGGCCCTTGATCAGCTCATACAGCCCCTCGTAGGTGAACTGCTTCAGCTCCTCGCTCACATACACCGGCTGGAAGAAGCAGCTCTCGGCGCCGGTATGGCAGGCAGGCCCGTCCTTGACCACCTCCACCACCAGGGCGTCGGCGTCGCAGTCGGCGGTGATGCTCACCACCCGCTGCACGTTGCCACTGGTTTCGCCCTTGCGCCAGATCTCCTGGCGGCTGCGGCTCCAGAACACGGTGCGGCCCTCGGCAATGGTCAGGGCCAGAGTCTCCGCGTTCATATAAGCCAGGGTCAGCACCTGCTTGGTGTAGTGGTCCTGCACAATGGCAGGAATCAGGCCCTTTTCGTCAAACTTCAGCTTCAGATTTTCCATCGTTGTGTTCCTCACAAAACGCCTGGCGGCACCGGAACCTCTGCGGGGCCGAACGGCCGCGTTCAGGCGGTACCACCATGATTCAAGTATACCATTTTACGCCCGGGAAAAGCAACCACTTCCCGAAGCACTGCGTACATTTTTGTCTTTTCTCTCAAATTGTCCGGATGGGGTTCGCGGGCCGCGGGCTTTTCCTTCAAATCCGCCCGCCGGTCACAGCCGCATTTCCATGCCCTGCTGGCGCAGGTACTCCTTCAGTGCCCGAATTTCCACCTGCCGGGTGTGGAAGATGCTGGCGGCCAAGCCCGCATCCATGCCCGGATGGCGGAACAGCTCGGCAAAGTCCTCCTTGCAGCCCGCGCCGCCGGAGGCGATGATGGGCACGTTTACCCGCCGGGCCATGGCGTCCAGCATTTCCAGGTCGAAGCCGTTTTTCACGCCGTCGGTGTCAATGGAGTTCACCACCAGCTCGCCCGCGCCGTTTTTCACGCCCTGCTCGGCCCAGTCCAGCGCGTCGATGCCGGTGTTTTCCCGGCCGCCCTTGGCGAACAGGCAAAATTTCCCGTCCACACGGCGCACGTCCATGCTCAGCACCACGCACTGGTTGCCGTACTTCTGGGCCGCCGCCGGGATGATGCCCGGGTTGCGGATGGCCCCGGAGTTGACGCTGACCTTGTCGGCGCCGCATTTCAGCACCCGGTCAAAGTCCTCCAGCGTGTTGATGCCGCCGCCCACGGTGAGCGGGATGAACACCTCGCTGGCCACCCGGCGCAGAATGTCGGTGAACAGGCCCCGGCCCTCCACGCTGGCGGTAATGTCGTAAAACACCAGCTCGTCTGCCCCGGCCTGATTGTAATAGCGGGCCATCTCCACCGGGTCGGCCATATCCCGCAGGCCCTGAAAGTTCGTGCCCTTCACCACCCGGCCGTCCTTCACGTCCAGGCAGGGAATGATGCGCTTGGTAATCATACGCTCCTCCTCTCGGTTGGTCAGCCCTGGGCCAGGCGAATGGCCCGGGCCAGATCCAGCCTGCCGGTGTACAGGGCCTTGCCCAGAATGGCCCCCCAGGTGCCCAGCTTGTCCAGCGTGACAAGCTCTTCTTCAAAGCTGATGCCGCCGCTGGCCGTCACCTTCAGGCCCTCGATCTTCGCAAGCTCCCGGTATAGTTCCAGATTGGTGCCCTGCTCGGCACCGTCCCGGCTGATGTCGGTGTAGATCACGGCCCCCACGCCCGCCTCGTGCAGGCGGCGGCAGAAGTCCACGCCTCGCTCCGCCGAAAGCTCCTTCCAGCCGTTCACGGCCACATAGCCGTCCCGCGCGTCCACTCCAACGGCGATCTGGTCGCCGTACTTCTGGGCCATGCGGGCGGTAAAGTCAAAGTCCTTCACGGCAATGGTGCCCAGAATGCACCGGCCCACGCCCAAATCGAGATATTGGCGAATGCGCTCCTCGGTGCGGATGCCGCCGCCCACCTCGATGTACAGGCCGCCCTGCCGGGCCAAAGCCTCGATGGTTTTAAAGTTGGCCAGGGTGCCGTCCTTTGCGCCGTCCAGATCCACCACATGCAGGTTTTGGGCCCCCGCCTCCAAGAACTGGCGGGCAATGGCGCAGGGGTCGGCGGAATATACGGTCATCTGGTCATAATCGCCCTGGTACAGGCGCACCACCTGGCCGCCCCGCAGGTCAATGGCAGGAAAAATCTGCATTGTGTTCCTCCTCTTCTCTCTCCGGCGCTCACAGCTCGGCAAAGGCCTTCAACAGGCGCAGGCCGGTGTCGCCGCTCTTTTCCGGGTGGAACTGCGTGCCGTACACCAGCCCCCGGCGCACCGCACCGGTGACGGGCAGCTCGTATTCGCTGGTGGCCAAGGTGCTCTCGGCGCAGTTCTTGGCATAGTAGCTGTGCACGTAGTAAACGCACTCGCCCTCGTTCACATACTTGAACAGCGGGTCCTCCGGGCGGGTGAGGTGCAGGGCGTTCCAGCCGATGTGGGGCACCTTGAGGGCCTTGTTTTTCAAATCGTTCTCCAGCGGGCACACCTGGCCCGGAATCAGCCCCAGGCCCGCGTGTTCGCCGTATTCATAGCTTTTGTCAAACAGCAGCTGCATACCCAGGCAGATGCCCAGCAGAGGCTTTTTCTGCACCTGCTGCTTCAGCACCGGCACAAGGCCCGTCTCTTCCAACTTGCGCATGGCGTCGGCAAAGGCGCCCACGCCGGGCAGAATGATCCGGTCGGCGGCTTCCAGCCGGGCCGGGTCCCGGGTGATTTCATTTTCCAGCCCCAGATAAGAAAGGCTGGAGGACAGGCTGAACAGGTTGCCCACCCCATAGTCGATCACTGCGATCATGGCAATTTCCTTTCCTGTTTGGGTCACACCAGCAGGCCCTTGGTGCTGGGGATCTCGTTCTCCTTGCCCGGCTCGATGGCCACGGCCTGGCGCAGTGCCCGGCCCATGCCCTTGAACACCGCCTCCAGAATGTGGTGGCTGTTTTCGCCGGCCAGCTGCTTCAGGTGCACGGCGCTGGGGCAGCTGCGCACAAAGGCCAGCCAGAACTCCTTGCCCAGCTCGGTGTCAAACGTGCCCACCTTTTCGGTGGGCAGCTCCACCTGCCAGCCCAGATGGGCACGGCCGGAGAGGTCCACCGCGCACACCATCAGCACCTCGTCCATGGGCAGGATGAAGCTGCCGTAGCGGGTGATGCCCCGCATTTCGCCCAGCGCCTGCTGAAAGGCCTTGCCCAGGCAGATGCCCACATCCTCCACCGTGTGGTGGTCGTCCACCCAGGTGTCGCCCTTGCAGCAAACGGTCAGGTCAAAGCTGCCGTGACGGCAGAACAGCTCCAGCATATGGTTCAGAAAGCCGCAGCCAGTGTCCACCTGATACACGCCCTTGCCGTCCAGTTCCAGCCGCAGGGTGATGTCTGTTTCGGCGGTTTTGCGCTTGATCTCTGCATTTCTCATGGTCTGCTCCTTCCCGCCTCAGGCCCCCAGCTTTTCAAGGGCCGCGATCAGAGTCTCCATCTCCTGCTGGGTGCCGATGGTAATGCGCAGGTAGTTGGAGATGCGGGGTGCATCAAAATGGCGCACCAGAATGCCCTCCTGCTTCAGGGCGCGGTACAAAGCCCCGCCCTCCATGCGGCTGCTGGCCGCAAACAGGAAGTTGGTGCTGGAATCCAGCACGGTAAAGCCCAGCTTCTTCAGGGCCTGGGCCGTCCACTGGCGGGAGGCCCGCACCTTGCCGGTGCACTCCTCAAAATAGGCCTCGTCCTCCATGGCGGCCGTACCGGCCAGCAGGGTGAGCCGGTTGATGTTGTAGGGGTTGTAGCTGAACTTCACCCGGTTCAGGTCGGCGATCAGTTCCTCGCTGCCGATGGCAAAGCCCAGCCGCGCCCCCGCCAGATTGCGGGACTTGGAGAAGGTCTGCACCACCAGCAGGTTCGGGTAGCGGTCCACCAGCGGCACGCAGCTCTCGGCGCCGAAATCCACATAGGCCTCGTCCACGATGACCACATGGTCCGGGTCGGCCTGAAGCAGCCGCTCGATCTGCGCGGGCTTCAGGGCAAGGCCGGTGGGGGCGTTGGGGTTCGCAATGACCACCGTGGCCCCCAGGCCCAGATAGTCCTCCACGTTCAGGGTAAAGTCCTCCCGCAGGGGAATGACCCTGTCCGGCACGCCCCAGAGCTTGGCCCACACGCCGTAAAAGCCGTAGGTAATGTCTGCGTAGGCCAGCGGGGTCTGTTCATCGCAGAAGGCCCGTACCGCAAAACTGAGCACCTCGTCGCTGCCGTTGCCGGGCATCACCTGAGTGGGCTTCACGCCGTAGCGGGCGGCAATGGCGTTGACCAGGCCGGTGCAGGCGGGGTCGGAGTACAGGCGCAGATCCCGCACTTCATCGGCGTTCACCGCCTTAACCACCTGTGGGCCCGCCGGGTAGGGGCTTTCGTTGGTGTTCAGCTTGATGTAGCGGCGGTCCTGGGGCTGCTCGCCGGGGGTATAGGGCTCAAGCGCGGCAAGGGCGCTGGTAAAATAGCGGCTCATGGTCATTCCCCTTTCTGCTCGTTTTCATAGCGGATGGTCACGCTGCGGGCATGGCCGTGCAGGCCCTCCCGCTCGGCAAAATCGGCAATGCGGGCCTGCACCTTGCCCAGGGCCTCCCGGGTGTAGTACAGGAAGCTGGACTTCTTCACGAAGTCGTCCACCGACAGCGGGCTGGAGAAGCGGGCTGTGCCGCTGGTGGGCAGCGTGTGGTTCGGCCCGGCGAAGTAATCGCCCAGGGCCTCGGGCACGTTTTTGCCCAGGAAGATGCTGCCCGCGTTGCGGATCTCATTCAGCAGGCTGAAGGGGTCGTCCACACACACCTCCAGATGCTCCGGGGCAATGAGGTTGGCGGCAGCCACCGCCTTGTGCATATCATCGGTCACAATGATCTTGCCGTTGGTGTCGATGCTGGTGCGGGCGATCTCCGCCCGGGGCAGCTGAGGGATCTGCACCTCCAGCTCGGCCTGCACGGCCAGCGCCAGCTCCCGGCTGTCGGTCACCAGCACGGCGCTGGCCAGCTTGTCGTGCTCGGCCTGGCTCAGCAGGTCGGCGGCCACCCAGGCCGGGTTGCAGGTACCGTCCGCCAGCACCAGAATCTCGCTGGGCCCGGCGATCATGTCAATGTCCACCTGCCCATACACCTTGCGCTTGGCCGTAGCCACAAAGATGTTTCCGGGGCCGACGATCTTGTCTACCCGGGGCACGGTCTCGGTGCCGTAGGCCAGGGCGGCCACGGCCTGCGCGCCGCCCGCCTTTACAATGGTGGTCACGCCCGCCACATGGGCCGCCGCCAGAATGGCCGGGGCGATCTTCCCGTCCTTTCCGGCGGGGGTGGTCATCACGATCTGCTCCACCCCGGCGATCTTGGCGGGGATCACGTCCATCAGCACGGTGGAGGGATAGCTGGCGGTGCCGCCGGGCACATACACGCCCGCCCGCTGGATGGGGGTGTATTTCTGGCCCAGCAGAATGCCGTCCTGGTCGTTCAGCACAAAGTTCTTGTGCTTCTGGGCCTCGTGGAAGTGCCGGATGTTGGCGGCGGCCATCTCCAGCGTGGTAATGAAGTCCGGGTCCACCTGGGCCAGGCCCTCGGCCATCTCTTCCTCGCTCACCAGCAGATCGTTCAGCACCACATGGTCGAACTTTTCCGCATAGCGGTACAGGGCCTTATCGCCCTCGGCCCGCACGTCGGCAATGATGCCGTCCACCACGGCCTCCACATCCGCCTCGGCGCGGATGTCCCGGTTCAGGATCTGCTCGGGCCGCAGCTCGTCGAACTCATACAGCTTGATCATTGCTCTGTCCCCTCCTGCAGCTTCTCCATCAGGGTGAGAAGCTCCTTGTTCTTGAATTTGTAGCTTGCCTTGTTGGCAATAAACCGGGCGCTGATGGGCATGAACTCGGTCAGCACCTTCAGGTTGTTCTCCTTGAGGGTGGTGCCGGTCTCCACAATGTCCACGATCACATCCGAAAGCCCCAAAATGGGGGCCAGCTCGATGGAGCCGTTCAGCTTGATGATCTCAATGTCCCGCCCAAGGCTGGAATAATAGGCCTTGGCGATGTTCACAAACTTGGTGGCCACCCGAAGTGCCCGGCTGGGGTCGTCGGTAAAGTCGGTGGGGCCTGCCACGCACATACGGCATTTGCCCAGGCCCGTGTCCAGCAGCTCGTACACGTCTGCGCCGCTCTCCTCCAGAATGTCCTTGCCCACAATGCCCACATCGGCGGCGCCGTGCTCCACATAAATGGCCACGTCGCTGGGCTTCACAAGGAAGTAGCGGATGCCCGCGGCGGGGTTTTCCACCACCAGCTTGCGGGTCTCGTTGTAATTTTCTTCACAGCCGTATCCGGCCGCCGCCAGCAGGGCATAGACTTTATCGCCCAGGCGGCCCTTGGGCAGGGCCACGTTCAGCATGGCGCTGCCGCTGGCCCGCTGCACCGGCGGCAGCGGGGCGTTCAGCCGCTCCATCTCGTCCAGATACAGTGCAAAGCCGATGGCCCCGGCCCCCGGGCAGAACTTCTGGGCCAGCAGGTCGTACTGGCCGCCCTTCAGCACCGGGCGGGGCAGCCCCGCCAGATAGCCCTGGAACACCAGGCCGGTGTAATACTCCATGTCACCGGTGAGCGAGAGGTCCAGCTGAAGCTCCGTCCAGCCGTCCAGCGCCTGCCACAGGGTCTGCAGCTGGTCCAGCGCGGCAGCCATGGCGGCCTGCCCGGCCCGGGGCGAAGCGCCCCAGCGGCGGCGGCGCTGCCAGTCCTCCATGCCGCCCAGCTGCTCCACCGCCCGGCACAGTTCCTGCGCGCCCTCCATCACCTGGGCGAAGGGGCCGCTCAGGCCGGGCAGGCGGCACAGGGCCTCAATGCCGTCGGGCTGCACCCCGGCCGTCTGGGCCGTGCGGCGAAGCTGGTGGGCATTCTTGCTCTTGATCAGCTCCAGAAGCTCGGGCCGCCACTGCTCTGCCACGTTCAGCGCATCCAGCAGGCCGGTCACAAAGCCCATGTGGCTCAACTCCAGCACCGCCGGGGCTTCCAGCGCCTCAAGGCTCTGCCGGGCCAGGCCCAGCACCTGGGCCGTGGTCGCTTCGTCCACCGCGCCGATGCACTCCAACCCCATCTGGTTGATTTCCTTATAGGTGTGGCTCTCCAGGCTGGGGCGGTACACGTTTTCGATGTAATAGTATTTTTCGCACTGGCCGGGGGCGGGCTGGGCATTTTTTGCAATGCTCAGGGTCACGTCCGGCTTCAGGGCCAGCAGCCGCCCGTCCAGGTCGGTGAAGGTAATCACCTGGTCGCTGGTGAGGAACCGCCGGTTCTCCTGATACAGGCCGTACTCTTCAAAGCGGCCCATGTGGAACTTGCGGTAGCCCGCCTGTTCATACAGCGCGCGCAGGCGCAGGCTGGCCCGCTCCTGCGGTTTCAAAATCGAAAAATCAAATTCCATCGCTCTTCACTCCAACCATTCCGGCACACGGCCAAACCGCCGCCGTTGTTCATTCGCTGGCTTTCATTATAATTTATTCAGATAAAGTTGTAAAGTAGTAAAACGATTATTTTATCTTTTGCCGGGCCGCACCCGATTTTCGGCCCGCTTTTTCATCAGTTTCGCCAGCTTTGCACGGCCTGCAAAAACACAATGGGCCGCCCGGCGCACCCTCTTTGAGCGAGAGGCGCAGAGCAGCCCATATTGGTTTTGATTATCCGCGGCAGCCCAGGTCATCCCAGTTGCCGAAATCCTCCGGAGAGGCAATGCGGGTGGGGTCCAGCTTGCCGTCCTCGCCCACCGGGGCCTCGGCGGCACCCAGCTGAACGGGGTTTGTGTTGGGGGCGTCCGCCGCTGCCGGGGCAGGGGCCGGTTCTTCCGCCTTCGCTTCCTCAGCGGCAGGCTCGGCCGGCTCCTGGGCCGGTGCTTCCGCCGGTTCCTCGGCGGCCGCAGGTGCCTCGACGGTCTCATCGGCCTCCTCCGGCTGCTGCGGCGGGATCATCACCTCATCCTCGTCCAGAATGGGGTCGTTCAGCTTTTTCAGCACGGTGGCCGCCGCCGCACCGGCAGCCAGGCCCACACCCACAGCGATCAAACGTCTCATCATGCCCATGATGGTTCCTCCTTCTTGCCCGGTGTTCGGGCAGCGCTCGGTGGTTTTCTCTCACATCAAATTCTGCCGGGCGCGCGCCTTCTGCGCGCGTTGGGATGCTTTGGTATCCCGCCGGCCGCGGGTGCGGTGCTTTCTCAGCTGAAGGTCACCACATCCTGCACGGGCTTCGTGCCGGGGGCCACCTCCAGGGCGGTCAGCACCGGGCCTTCGCCCCGGAACACCGGGTGGTACTTCACGCTCACTCGGGCGGTCAGGGTGATCCAGTCCCGCTGCTTCAGCTCCTTCACCTTGTCGTACTTGCAGGGGAAGCCCACAAACTGGATGTCCTGCACACAGCAGGTCATAGCGAAGCGGCCGGGAACAAAGGCGTCCTTGCCCGCGCGGGGGGTCTGGCACACCTGGGCGGTGAACCGGACGATCTTGTTCTTGTACTTTTCCGGGGTCTCGCTGCAATCCATATACCAGACGCCGAAGTCCTGGTCCGCAATTTCGATCACCGGGGCCTCGATGTCAAAGGGCAGCGGGTCGGGAATGTCATCGTAGGCCACGCTGCCGTCGGCAAATTCATAGGCGATGTCGCACCGGCGGGAGGCCTGGCGCACCACCTTGTGCACGAACTCGCGGCTCTCCTCGTCGTTCACGTTCTCGGCCCGGTTCAGCACGATCAGCTCGCTGGCGGCAACCTTGTCCAGCAGCAGGCTGCGCATGGCGTTGTCGTTGGCGTACAGCTTAAAGGTGCTGCCGTCCGCCGTGGCGATGCACTGGTAAATCACCCAGTTGTCCGGCATGGCGGCGGCCAGGTCGTTCAGCATCCACATGCCGTTGTACTCCACCACCACGCGGCCGCAGCCGGATTTTTTGGCCAGCATCTCCAGGTTTTCTTTCGTCAGCTCGCTCTTGTCCTCCAGCGTGGCGGGGTAAACACCGCCAAAGGCGAACTTTTCGGGGTCGTACTCCTCCTCGCCCTCTTCGCAGATGAGCAGCAGGGTCTTGTCGCCGGAGTCAAACTGAGGGTCCTCAAAGGTCTCCTGGATGAACTTGGTCTTACCGGATTCCAGAAAACCCACAAACAGATAAACAGGAATTTCTTTGCTCATACGATCCTCCGCAGGGGCTTACAGCTTGAACAGCTGATCCAGCGCCTTCTCGTCCAGCTTGGAGCCGATGACGCACAGGCGGCCGGTCACATCGGCGGCGCCGGTGCGCACCTGATGCTCGCCCGGCACATAGTCGAAGTGGAACCACTGGCCCTCGGTGCCGGGCACAATGCCCTTGGCGCGCAGAACGGCGCCCAGCTCGCCAGAATCCAGGCTCTCCAGTGCAAAGTTCAGCTCCGCCTCGGTGTACTTGCGGGCGGTCTCCTTGCCCCAGCTGGTGAACACCTCATCGGCGTGATGATGGTGATGGTCATGGCCGCAGCCGCAGCTGCACGCACCGTCGTGGTCATGATGATGTTCATGCTCATGGTCATGGTCATGATCACAACCGCACTCGTCATGGTCGTGATGGTGGTGCTCGTGCTCCTCTTCCTCATGGTCATGATGATGCTCGTGGTCATGGTCGTGGTCACAGCCGCACGCATCATGGTCATGGTGGTGATGCTCATGCTCGTCCTCATCCTCATCGTGATGATGGCCGCAGCTGCACACGCCGTTCTCATCGTAGTGGTGGTGATGCTCGTGCTCTTCCACGGTCTGACGGGCCTGCTCCAGCAGGGCCTGCACAAAGTCGTCCTCACTCTCCATGGCCTTCAGGATCTGCGCACCGGTCAGCTGGTTCCAGTCGGTGGTCACGATGGTGGCCTTGGGGTTCTTCTCCCGCAGCATAGCCACGGCCTTCTCGATCTTTTCCTCGCTGGCAGAGCCGGTGCGGCTCAGCAGGATGGTGGAAGCGTGGGACACCTGGTCGTTGTAGAACTCACCGAAGTTCTTCATATACAGGCGCACCTTGTTCACGTCCGCCACCGTGACAAAGCTGTTCAGCTTCACGTCCTCCTCGTCGGCGATGGTCTCCACGGCGCGGGTCACGTCGCTGAGCTTGCCCACGCCGGAAGGCTCGATGAGGATGCGGTCGGGATGATACTGCTCCACGACCTTCTTCAGGGCGGCGCGGAAGTCGCCCACCAGGCTGCAGCAGATGCAGCCGGAGTTCATCTCGGTGATCTGGATGCCGGCCTCTTTCAGGAAGCCGCCGTCAATGCCGATCTCGCCGAACTCGTTCTCGATCAGCACGATCTGCTCGCCCTGGAACGCCTCGGCGATCAGCTTTTTGATGAGCGTGGTCTTGCCTGCGCCCAGGAATCCGGAAAAAATGTCAATTTTCGTCATGGTTTCAAAACCTCCTGCGGCCAAACGCCCCGATTTTCCGGGCCGCCGGCCGCTTTTGCAGAATGGATTATGGATTAGAATGGTTGCGGAACAGGCCGCGCAAAGGGCGCATCCCCTGGGGCATGTTCCACCTTATTATTATAGCAAGTCTGTCAACGTTCTCCCATTCAGAATTCTTACCAAAGATTCGTGGGTTTTATACCGCTTTTCCGTCAGTTGTGAAAAAGCCCGCCGCTTTTGAAACCGCCCGTCGTTTTTTGTCGTATAATGGAAGAGGTCCTTGCATCGGCAGCGGCCCCATTCCGGGGTTTTGCGGCCGTTTTGAGGCCTTTCTGTGCCATTCTAAAAGCCGGCGCCAAGCGCGCCGCACCGTTTTGTCCCGTTCTGCCCGTTCGGGCAGTTTAGCATCCAAGGAGTTTTTCATGAGCCAACACAACACCGCCCTGCAACGCCGCCCTGTCTGGCAGACGCGCCTGGCCCTCTGCGGCCTGGTGCTGGCTGCCGCCATGATTCTGGGGTATTTCGTTGGGGGTGCCCTGTTCCGCCGAAGCGGCCCGCCCTGGACCATCGCCGTGGACCCGGGCCATGGCGGCAGCGACCTGGGGGCCGTGGGGCTGGTAAACGAGTGCGATGTGAACCTGGCCACCGCCCAGGCCCTGTATGACCTGCTGGACGCTGACCCCAACTTCACCCCGCTGCTCACCCACACCGGCGAGGGCGGCACCCCGGCCCAGCGGGCGGCCGCTGCCAACCGCCATGGGGCCGACCTGCTGTTCTCCATCCACTGCAATTCCGACAGCTCCGGCGACGGCTTCGGCTTTGAATGCTACCCCGAGCTGCCGGGCCGCACCTACCACCGGGCCAGCCTGAAGCTGGCCCGGCTGGTGTGCAGTGAGAT
Organism: uncultured Oscillospiraceae bacterium; assembly: GCA_934513685.1. Classification (GTDB taxonomy): domain Bacteria; phylum Bacillota; class Clostridia; order Oscillospirales; family Ruminococcaceae; genus SFJ001. Next base: position 69,154 of record CAKSWY010000007.1, read on the forward strand.
GGAGCCCCTCTCCACCCGGCTGCGGGGCGAAAACGGCATCCGCTACGCCTACTACGACTCGGACGACCAGAAGCACATTGTGGAGGCCTCGGCGGCCGCCAACATTCAGGAAAATAGCTTCGGCGTTCTGGAAAAGAGCAAGTGCCCGGCCCTTCTGGTGGAGCAGGCCTTTGTGACCAACGCCGAGGACGTGGCCGCCCTGTGCGAAGGGGACGGCATCAACGCCGCTGCCCAGGCCTATTACCGGGCCATCTGTGCCTACTTCGGGGTTTCGGCCGCAGCCTGAGGGCGGCGTAAAATGCCTTCAGCGCACCCCCCATTTTGCACTCGCTTTTCTCCCCGTCAAAATCCCCCTCACTGAGGGGGATTTTTTGATGGAATGCTCGGCCCGCACAGTATTTTTGCTGTAATGCCCCCAAAAATGACCTGCTGGACGCAGGCTGCCCGAACTGCTATACTGGGCGTATGGAAGCCCGGGGCCTTACGCCGGGCGGCGGGGCGGGCGCAACGCCCACTCCGCAACAGGAAAAGGAGATCGTGCTTTATGGACCTGATTCTCTGCATTGTTCTGATGTTTGCAGCCCTGCTGTTCACCGTCTGGTCGGGCGGGCAGCTGTTCTTCGCCACCAGCTTCGGCCTGGCGCTGTTCTGCATTTACGCCCTGCGGCACGGCAGCAGCCCCAAACAGCTGGGGGCCATGCTCATGGTGGGGGTAAAAAAGGCACTGGTGGTCATTCTGGCACTGCTGGTCATTGGTATGCTCACCGCCAGCTGGATGCTCTGCGGCACCATCCCCTATCTGGTGTGCCTAGGCATGAAGCTCATTCAGCCCAAACTGTTCATCCTGTGCGCCTTTTTGCTGTGCGCCGCCATCAGCTTTCTCATCGGCACGGCCTTCGGCACCGCCAACACCATGGGCGTGGTGCTGATGACCATCGCCCGGGGCTGCGGCGTCAGCCCGGCCATCACCGCCGGGGCCATTCTCTGCGGCATTTATGTGGGCGACCGGTGCTCCCCCATGTCCTCCTCGCTGCTGCTGCTCTCCACCCTGACCGGGACGGACCACTACACCAACAGCCGCCGCACCCTGCGCAGCTGCCTTGTGCCGCTGGTGCTGGCCTGCCTGTGCTACCTGCCCCTCTCGCTGGCCAATCCCATGCAGGGCGCCGCGGCGGACACCGCCGCCGCCCTGGGCGAGGTCTTTTATCTCGGCCCGATGCTGCTGCTGCCGGTGGCGGTGATGTTTCTTTTGTGCCTGTGCCGGGTGCCCATGAAAAAGGCCATGCTGGGCAGCATCGTCACTGCCTGCGCCGTGGCGCTGCTGGTGCAGGGGGCCGCGCCGCTGTCCCTGCCCCGGGTGCTGGTGCTGGGCTTCCACCTGCCCGAGGGTACGCTGGCCGCCAGCCTGATCCACGGCGGCGGCATTTCCAGCATGGCCAGCGGCTGCCTAGTGGTGCTCACCTCCTGCGCGCTGGCCGGCATTCTGGAGGGCACCCACGCCACCGCCCGCTTTGAGAGCACCGGCCGAGAAGTGGGCCTGGGCCGCTGTCTGCGCACCATCGCCACCGGCATTCTCACCGGTGCCATCGGCTGCAACCAGACCATGGCCATCGTGCTCACCGAGAGCATTCGCCGCGGCGCATACCCGGATAAGGACGAATTTCTGCAGGACCTGAGCTTCGGCGGCAGCCTTGGCCCGGTGCTGCTGCCCTGGTGCATTACCGTGTACATTCCCATGCAGTCCATCGGCTTTGCCGGGCTTGGGTACTATCCCTATCAGTTCTGGGTCGTTTTAATGCTGCTGTGGCGGGCGCTGAGTTGGGCTGCCCGTGCGCGGAAATCCGCCAAAGCCGCATGAGGCTCTGTTTCTGCTAAAAAATGATCCCGGATGGGTGTTCCATCCGGGATCGTTTTTTGTATAAGGCGATGCAGGGCAGCGCCCGCCGGGGTCACTCCGCCCCGTTCACCACATTCACCGGCCGGCCCGCCAAAAAGGCCCGCAGGTTTTCCACGGCAATGTCCATCAGCCGCTGGCGGCTTTCGCGGGCGGCCCAGCTGATGTGCGGCGTGATGATGCAGTTCTTCGCCGTGAGCAGCGGGTTGTCCGGCCGGATGGGTTCCACCGAAACCACGTCCAGCCCGGCGGCGTACACCCGCCCGCAATTCAGCGCATCGGCCAGGTCCTGCTCCACCACCAGCGGCCCGCGCCCGTTGTTGATGAGGATGACCCCCGGCTTCATTTTTTCAATGCTCTGCCGGTTGATGAGGCCCTCGGTCTGCGGGGTCAGCGGGCAGTTCAGGCTGATCACGTCCGCCCGGGCCAGCAGCTCTTCCAGCGGCACATAGTCGGCAATGGCCTCGCCCTCCGGGCAGGGGCGGCTGCCGCTGGCCAGCACCTTCATGCCCATGGCCGCCGCCATGCGGCCCAGTGCCCGGCCAATGCGGCCGAACCCCACAATGCCCATGGTTTTGCCCGCCAGGCCGAGGATGGGCTTCTCCCAGAGGCAGAAATCCGGGCAGGCAGCCCACTTGCCCTCGTGCACCAGCCGGTCGTGCAGGCCCACGCTGCCGCAGATCTCCAGCAGCAGCGCCATGGCATACTGGGCCACCTCCTGGGTGCCGTAGGCGGGCACGTTGCACACCGGGATGTCCCGCCGCCGGGCCGCCTCCAGGTCCACCACGTTGTAGCCGGTGGCCAGCACCCCGATGAACCGCAGGTTCGGGGCTGCGGCGATGGTCTCGCCCGTCAGGGGCGTTTTGTTGGTGTACACCGCCTCGGCGTCCCCCATGCGGGCGCGGATGAGCGCTTCGTCGTGCACATCGGTGCGCTCGTACACCGTCACATCCCCCAGCGTCTCCAGCCCCTGCCAGCTCAAATCGCCCGGGTTTTCCGCATGGCCGTCCAATACCACGATCTTCATGCTGCCTCTCTCCTCCGGCTGCTTTTTTGTGTTACAGCAGTATCTTACCATTCCGCCCCCGCTGCGCCAACCATTTTTTGCAAAATCCGGGATATTCCGCAAAAAACGGAACTCATTCGGGCAAGATAAAACCGTTGACACACCAAGTTTTTCTGTGGTATAGTGTGCTCAGGTCAAAAGGGAGTAGCCAGCGGCCGCCTTGGTGCGCCGCAGCAGCCTGCGTCAATCCCGGGTCGCATTGTTTCGGCGGCCCCGCTACTGTTTGAAATGGCAAGACTTTTACCGTGATTTGCACAGGTGCAGAACACGGTGGAAGTCTTTTTTCTTTGCCGCGCGCCCAGCGGCCGAGAAAAAAGGCTTCGGCCTGCCCGCCGTTCGACCGTTCAATCAAAGGAGTGTTCAACCGTGGAATTCTTATACGGAAATCTATTGCAACTGGATGTGCGCATGATCGTCATGTGGGCCATCGGCGGCCTGCTGATCTATCTGGCCATCAAAAAGGACATGGAGCCCAGCCTGCTGCTGCCCATGGGCTTCGGTGCCATTCTGGTCAATCTGCCCAACTCGGGCGCCGTCACCCAGGGGGCGGAAGAGGGCGTGCTGGATGTGCTGTACAACGCCGGCATCGCCAACGAGCTGTTCCCCCTGCTGCTGTTTGTGGGCATTGGCGCCATGATTGACTTCGGCCCCCTGCTGGAAAACCCGAAACTGCTCATCTTCGGCGCGGCCTCGCAGTTCGGCATCTTCTTCACCCTGAGCCTGGCCTCCCTGTGCGGCTTCGGCCTGCACGATGCGGCCTCCATCGCCGTCATCGGCGCGGCGGACGGCCCCACCGCCATCTTCGTCTCCCAGTGGTACGCCAGCCAGTATATGGGCGCCATTATGGTGGCCGCTTACAGCTATATGGCGCTGGTGCCCATCATTCAGCCCCCGGTCATCAAGCTGCTCACCACCAAGAAGGAGCGCACCATTCATATGGCCTACACCCAGGGCCAGGTGAGCAAAACCACCCGCATTCTCTTCCCCATCGTGGTGACGATTCTGGCCGGTCTGGTGGCCCCCCGCAGCGTGGCGCTGGTGGGCTTCTTGATGTTCGGCAACCTGATTCGGGAGTGCGGCGTGCTGAACTCCCTCTCCGATACGGCCCAGAACGTGCTGGCCAACCTCATCACCATCTTTTTGGGCATCACCATCGCCAGCCAGATGCAGGCCGATAAGTTCCTGGCCCCCCAGACCCTGATGATTCTGGGCCTGGGCCTGGTGGCCTTCATCTTTGACACGGCGGGCGGCGTGCTGTTTGCCAAGCTGATGAACCTGTTCCTGAAAAAGAAGATCAACCCCATGATCGGTGCCTGCGGCATTTCGGCCTTCCCCATGTCCAGCCGTGTGGTGGCCAAAATGGCCCTGGCCGAGGATAAGGGCAACTTCCTGCTGATGCAGGCGGCCGGTGTGAACGTGGGCGGCCAGGTGGCCAGTGTCATTGCCGGCGGCCTGATCCTGAATCTGATCGCCCGCTGACGTCCAAAGGAGGAACAACTATGAATCTGCAAGCGTTTTATTCCACCCTGCCCGTGATGGGGCTGGGTATGCTGGGCATCTTCATCGTGATGGCGGTCATCGCCCTGGGCATTACCGTACTGAACAAGCTGTTTAAATAAGCCCGGCACACAATATAAAATAGAAAAAAGGCCACCGGCCGGAATCCGTCTCCCCGTTTGCGGGCAACGGCATTCCGGCCGGTGGCCTTTTGTTTTTTCAGCGTTCTGCAAAGCGATTTTCAGTGCGGTTTTCGCGCAGAGCAGAGAACGCCGCCCAAACGCTTGTTTTTCCAAGCGTTTGGGCGTTTCAGGCAGCCTTATGCGGCGCTTGGGCAATTTCTCAGCGGATGAAGTTGGTCCAGACGCGGTCTTCCTTCTCCGGCAGGGCCACGCCCGCCTTGCGGCCGGCCTCAATGCACTTCAGCATCCAGGCCATGTTGCGGGCCAGCTGGCGCATGGTCTGCATACCCTCGGCATCCTGCTTGACCTCTTCGGGGGTCTTGCCGTGCACCATGGGCCAGTACTGGCTGGCCACGATGGGCATATTGGAGATGGTGAAGTATTTCTGCAGCTGGTCGATGGTCGCCGTGGTGCCGGCCCGCCGTGCGCTGGCAATGGCCGCGCCGGGCTTGAACTGCAGGTTGGCGCCGCCCGCGTAGAACAGCCGGTCCAAAAAGCCCGTGGCCGAGCCGGAGGCCGAGGCATAGTGCACCGGGCTGCCAAAGATGAATCCGTCGGCGGTCTTGGCCTTCTCAATGGCCACGTTCACCGCATCGTCAAACACGCACTTGCCCTTGCCGGCACAGCCGCCGCAGGCCACACAGCCGCCCACCGGGCCTTTGCCCACGTGGAGGATCTCCGCTTCCACCCCGTTCCTTTCCAGTTCGGCGGCGATTTCCGCCAGGGCCGTATAGGTGCAGCCCTTCTCGTGGGGGCTGCCGTTGATCAGCAGTACTTTCATGTTGCTTCTCTCCTTTTCGTGGTTCTGAGGGCGGCGGGCGCGCATCCCCCGCCATGCCTTCCTTTTCTCATTATAGCATAGCTGCCAAGGAGTGCGCGAGGTGCCCGGCTCAAAACGTCAACGCGCCGCCCGCCAAATGATCTGCCGCTCCGGGCTGGCAGCCATGGGCTAACGCCCCGCGCAAAAAAAGGCGGCGAGCCATCGCCCGCCGCCCTGAGAAATTCGTGTTTCAGCCCCACAGGCCGTCCGGATACTGGCCCTGCGCGGTCTTTTCCGCCAGTGCCTTCACCACCAGAGGTTTGTCCTCCTGGTAGGTCACGCCGTACCATTTGTCGTGGCTGGTGAGCACCTTCACCCGGGCCTTGCCCTCGTCGATCAGCTGGCTCACCACGCTGGGCAGGAAATACTCCCCCTTCATGGGGTTCTCGGCCAGCGCTTTGTCCAAAAATGCCGCAAAGCGCGCCGTATCCTCCCGCAGGAAGCTCTCGGTAAAGCCCCACAGGTTCATGGAGACCAACGTGCCGCCGTCCAGATCCGTCCAGGATTCGCCGCCGTCCTCGCTGTAATGGATGCCGCCCTCGTAGGTTTCAATGCGGGTGCGTTCGGTGACCCGGGTCAGGTAGCCGGCGGCGTCGCTCTCGCACACGCCGCGGGACACATGCCCGTTCTCACTCACGGTGTTCTTCAGCAAAAAGCCCACCATGGCATACTCGTACTTGTCGTCGTCCTCCACCTGAGACAGACGGTCAAACATGACCTTGAAGGCCTCGGGGCCGTAGTAATCGTCCGCGTTCACCACGGCAAAGGGCGCGTCGATCTGATCCGCCGCGGCCAGAATGGCATGGGCGGTGCCCCAGGGCTTCACCCGGCCCTCGGGCACGACGTAACCGGCGGGCAGCTTTTCCAGCTGCTGGAAGGCATAGCGGATCTCCATCCCGCTTTTTGCGACCCGCGCGCCCACCGTGGCCTTGAACGCCTCTTCGATCTCGTGCTTGATGATAAACACCACCGTCTCAAACCCGGCGCGGCGAGCGTCAAACAGTGTGTAATCCAAAATGGCTTCCCCGTGGCCACCCACCGGGTCGATCTGCTTCAGGCCGCCGTATCGGCTGCCCATACCGGCCGCCATCACCACCAGAATCGGTCGTTTCATAGCTTCTTCTCCTTATTTCTCGGCGTGCCAAACCGGCCGCCGCACTGCTGCGAGTTTTTCTTTCATAAGTATATCGCAACCATGCCGTGCCGACAAGTCCTTTCCACGCAAAAAACGTTCTATGGTTCATTTTGTTTTACAATAGATTTACATTTCGCGGCTTACCTTGACATTTCCTGCGTTTTTTCGATAAAATGTAAAATGCTGCGCAAATTCAAAGTAAAGAAATTTCCCCCTGTTGCTTTCGATTCTGCGGTTGCTGGGTTTCGTTTGTTCGTGTCGAAGCCGCTGCACTATACCACTGCAAAGGAGTTGTGTTTTTTGCCTGTTTTTGATCGTCTCAAAAAGAAGTGCAGTCCCTCCCTGTTCTTCCTGGCGATGTCCCTGTTCTTTTTGCTGCTGCTTCTGATCCGGCCCCGGTTCAGCCTGCACCTGGAATTCCGCTCGATTACCGGGGAAGGCACACTGCAGGTCTATCAGCTGAATGGCGACCTGCGCGAGCAGAACGTCAGCAGCCAGAACGCCGTGCTCACGCCGGACACCCGGCAGCTGGATGTGGCCGGTTACCCCCTTGACCTGTATGCCGTCCGGCTGGATCTTTACGATGTAGAATCGCTGGGCATCGAAGCCCTGCAGGTCCGCCTTTGGGGAATTCCGCTGTACACCTACAGCACCCAGCGGCTTGAACAGATGAGCGTTGGCCCCTATCAGATCGAGCTGCTGCCCGGTGACGGCGTATTCACCTGCACCCCAACAGCCGGAAACTCCTGCTTTACGGTTCTGATCCCCAAGGCGCTGCGCCTTTCTGTGCTCACAGCCGATCTGGTGCTGCTTGCGCTGCTCTCGCTGGCTCTGGCCGCCCTGCTGCTTCGTCCTGTCCGGAAGTTTCCTCGCTGGCGGGTGGCCGCGCTGCTGTGCATCGCCGCCTCCGGCACGTTGCTGGTGGGTGAGTCCATCCCCGGCAGCCCCTCGCTGATTGGCCTGCCCTGCCTTTGGCTGAACTTTCTCCTGATTTTCACGGTATACGGTGCCCTCAGCTTTCTGCCCCGGCTCTGGATCGGCGTTGGGATCGGCACGCTTTTCTTCGGCATCTGGTACAGCGCCGATGCGTTTGTGCTGCAGTTCCGTTCCCAGCCGCTTCTGCCCTCCGACCTGTTGGCTGCCGGAACCGCCGCCGAGGTGGCCGGCAGCTATGACCTCACCCCCACCAGCGCCATGTGGTGCATGGTTCTGTGGCTAGTGCTCATCACCGGGGCCGCGTTTCTGCTTCAGGAAAAAGGACACTGTCTCCCCCCCGTGCACGCAAAAACATACTTGCTGGTGAAGGCCGCCTCGGTGGCAGTTTCCTTCCTGCTCAGTTTTGCTGTTTTTGTGCCGTGCCTTGCCGTGTCCCACTGGGCCGGGGCCATTCCCGGCGTGTTTCAGCGCCAGGGCATGGTCGTGACCTTTTTGAAATACTATCAGAACGGCCGCCCCGCCAAGCCCTCCGGGTATTCCTCGGCCGCGGTGGAGGAAATTCTGGATCAATACACCGTCCCCCAAACCTGCACCGGCACACAGCCCACCAACGTTCTCATGGTCATGAACGAATCCCTGGCCGACATGCGGGTGGGCCAGACGGATTACACCGCCAACGAGCTGACGTTCTGGAACTCCCTCATCCGGAACACCGTGCACGGCAATCTATTTGTTTCCACCCGCGGGGGCGGAACCTCCAACACGGAGTTTGAGACCCTCACCGGCAACTCCATGGCCTTCCTGCCCGCGGGCAGCGCCCCCTATGTGAACCTGATCCGGCAGCCGATTTTCTCGCTGTCCCGCTATTTTCAGGCGGCCGGTTACCAGACGGCCGGCCTGCATTTGATGGATCGCGCCAACTACAACCGCAACACGATTTATCCCCTGCTGGGTCTCTCGTCTTTCTGGGCGCTGGAGGACTACGACTCGGTGGACGCCCTGCGCGGCTACGCCACCGACTGGGACGATTACCAGAAGCTGATTGCCCTGGAAGAATCGATGGCCGACACGCCCCGCTTCCTGTTCAACGTCACCATTCAGAACCACGGCGGCTACTCCGCCCCGGGCGATACCCCCATTACGGTGGACCTTTCCCACTACGGAGACTATCCAGAGGCGGAGCTGTACCTGTCCCTCGTGACGCTCTCGGACGAAGCCCTGAAGGAGCTGATCGACCACTACCAGCAGGTGGACGAACCCACCATGATCATTGTGTATGGCGACCACCAGCCCGCCCTAGGCGATGACACCGACGATTGGCTGTTCGGCAGCAACGCCGGCCCGCTGAGCATGTATGAGACGCCCTTCCTCATCTGGACCAATTATCCCATCGAAAGCCGCAATGTGGGCGACATGAGCGCCAACTATCTGCCCATGCTGATTTTGGAAACGGCCAACATGCCCCTTCCGCCCTATTATCTGCTTCTGAACGATGTATACCAGGAATACCCGGTGATCACCTCCCACGGCGTGCTGGATCGGGAGGGGAACTACTACACCAGCCTGAACCAGCTTGAGAACGACCCGCTTCTGAACCGCTACCAGATTGCCCAATACAACGGCCTGTTTGATAAAAACGGCCGCGTGGACGCGCTGTTCGAGGCCCCGGCGGCGTGAGTTTTTGATGAAACTGTTGCGCCGAAAAACGGCCAAAAAAAGAAAGGCATCGCCTATGGAAGAGCAGCATCAATGTCCCCTTTGCGGGCAATATGAATTTGAGCGGTACAACAGCATGGACTTTTGCCCTGTCTGTGGCTGGTTTGACGATGCTCTGTATGAAGAGGACCCGGATTATTGCGGCGGTTTTTACACCATCAGCCTGAGCGAGGCCCGCAAACTCTGGAATTCCTGTGAGACGGTTTTTGAAAATTATCCAAACCCGTCAAAAAAATCTTAAATTTTAAGCCGTGCTGCACTGCACCGCGGCTTTTTTACGCAAAAAACCGCCATGGAACCCTTGTTCCATGGCGGTTTTTATTTTAGATTTCCGGAATTCTCCGGGAACATCTCCCGCTGCACACATCGGGAGCATGCGATTCGCCACTCATTCCAGGTGACTTTTCAACCACTCCAACATTCCATCATAGTCCAATCTTCCAGACGCTACCTGAAGAATGAGCGAAATCAGCTCCTCATCCGTGCAGCACAGATTGATTTGATTGACCCCCATAAACGTAAGCATCGCATGGGCTCCAATACGCTTGTTTCCATCCAGAAACGGATGGTTAGAAATCAATCCAAACCCAAGCCGCGCGGCCTTTTCAAGAACCGTCGGGTACAGGTCCTGTTCCGCAAACGTCTGAAACGGCGCGTTGATGGCAGAATCCAAAAGCCCTTCATCGCGCACGCCGTCTATACCGCCAGTCTGCGCAATCAGTGCGGTGTGCAGCATCAGGATCTGGCGCTTGCTCAGAATCTTCATTTTGCCAATTCCTCATAGACATGCCGGTTTTTCTCCATCAGTTTTTGAGAAACCGCAAGGAGTTCATCGTCTGACACCGTCTGCACTTCATCGACCTGCGGAAACTCGTAGACGATATAGCGGGGCACATTGTTTTTCATGATCACCGCACTTCCGTATTGATCCACCAAGCGAGCCACACGGGAGAAATTCTGATTTGCAACGGAGATCGGCACAATTGTATCACTATTGATATTCATACCCTCCGCCTCCTTTCTGCTTATAGTATACTCATATTTTAGGACAAATTCAACCTATTTCATTTGATGGGATGCACTGCACCGCGGCTTTTTTACGCAAAAAACCGCCATGGAACCCTTGTTCCATGGCGGTTTTTGGAGCCGGCAGACGGACTCGAACCCCCGACCTGCTGATTACAAATCAGCTGCACTACCAACTGTGCTATGCCGGCACAAACAGCGCCGCAGGCGGGCAAAACCAGCCGGCGCGCGCTGCGCTACGTAGAATATTTTAGCACACTCTTTTGCCGCTTGTCAATCATTCAGGGCCTTTTGCAGGGCGCAGAAATCCTCCAGCGTCAGCTGCTCGGGCCGGGCCATGGGCGAGAGGCCTGCGGCCTCCAGCGCCTGCATCACGTGGGCCTTGGGGATGCCAAGCCCCGCCGAAACGGAATTCGCTGCCGTTTTGCGGCGCTGGCCGAAGGCCGCCCGCACCAGCTTGAAATAACCCTCCTCGTCCGGCGTTGCCACCGCGGGCTGGGGGCGCAGCACCAACTGGATGACCGCGCTGGTCACCTTCGGCGGCGGGAAGAAGCTGCCCGGCTGTACGGTGAACAGCAGGCGGGGCTGGGCGTAATAGGCCACGCCGTAGCTGATGGCCCCGGCGGCGCGGGTGCCCGGGGCGGCGCTGATCCGCTCAGCCGCCTCCTTCTGCACCATCACGGTGATGTGCTCCACCGGCAGACGCTCTTCCAGCAGGCGCATCACGATGGGGCTGGTGATGTAATAGGGCAGGTTGGCGCACACGGCCACCTTCAGGCCCGCAAACTCCTCGGCGATCAGCTTCGTCAGGTCCACCTTCAGCACGTCCCCCATCACGATCTTCACGTTGGGGCAGTCGGCCAGGGTCTCGGCCAGCAACGGCGGCAGACGCTCGTCCACCTCCACAGCCACCACCTTGGCGGCCCGGGCGGCCAGCTCCTTGGTCAGCACGCCGATGCCGGGGCCGATCTCCAGCACGCCGAAGCTCTCGTCAATGCCGGCGGCCTCCACCATGCGGGGGCAGATGCCGGGGTTTACGATAAAATTCTGCCCGAAGCCCTTGGAGAGGGCAAAGTCATACCGGGCGCACAGATCGCGAATCACCTTCACGTCGGTCAGGTTGGGCATGGGGGGTCCTCCTCTCGGCCGCAGCCGCTTGTCTGGTTGGGCGCTGCCGCCTTTCAAAACGCGGCATTGCCAAAAACTTCCCCGAGGCGCGCCGCGGGGAAGCATGGATGTTCAATATTGGGGCCTTGGGGCGCGGAGCCGGTCAGCCCTCGCTGGAAGCCTCGGAGGAAGCCGCATCGCTGCCGGCATCCTCGGTGCCCTCGGTGTTCTCGGTGGTGTTCACGTCTTGATCGGAGGCGTCGCCCTCCTCGTCGGTGCCGCCGTTGCCCAGCGCCTGGGCCAGCACCTCCTGGCAGCGGGCCACCTGGGGGTCAATGTCCGGGGTCAGGTCATAGAAGCTCTGCTCCTGCTCGCTGGTCAGGGTGGACTCCACGTCCGGGGCCACGCCCACGCCGTCAAAGCTCTCGCCCTTCGCGGTGAGCATCTTGGCCACGGTGATCACCACGGCGCTGCCGTCGTCCAGCTGGTAGGGGTCTGCCTGAATGGTGCCCTTGCCGGCGGTGGTCACGCCCACGATTTTGCCCTTGCCGAAGTCCCGGATGGAGCTGGCAAACAGCTCGGCGCAGTAGGAGCTGCCGCTGTTCACCAGCACGGTCATGGGCAGGTCCACTTCGTCGGAATTGCTGGTGCCCAGCACCTCGGTGGAACCGTCCTTATACAGGGCGCTCACCACATCGCCCTCGCCGCACAGCAGCGAAATGCTTGCCACCGCTGCATCCAGGCTGCCGCCGCTGGTGTTGCGCACATCAAAGATCAGGCCGGTGGCCCCGCTGCTGGTCAGCTGATGGATGGCGTAATCCAGCTGGGAGGCGGTGTTGTTGTTGAAGGCGGAAATCTTCACATAGCCGCTGTTGTCCGCCAGCAGCTGATATTCCACACTGGGAATGGTGTACCGGCTGCGGGTCAGGGTGATCTCCTGCTCCTCGCTGGCGGGGTTCAGGTAGGTCACCGTCACGGTGGTGCCGGTCTCGCCCCGCAGGCGGCTGGTCACGTTGTCGCGGGTCAGGCCCTTGACGTCCGTGCTGTCAATGGCGGTGATGTAGCCGCCCTTTTCCAGCCCGGCCTCGGCGGCGGGGGAATCTTCGTACACCCGGATGATGCGGGCCGCGCCGGAGGCGTCCTTCACCACATCCACGCCGATGCCCATCAGCTTGCCGTCGGCAATGTCCTGCAGCTCCGCATAGGCGTTGGCCGTGTAGTAAACGGCGGCCCGGTCACCGGTGCCCAGCATATAGCCGGAGGCAATGGTGTCGTTCAGGGTGTCGTCGTTGATCTCGTAATAGGCGTTGTCGCGCACATACTTGTCGATCTCCGCCAGCTTGGAGTACATATTCTCCTTTTCCTTAACGCTGCTGACGGTGTTGTTGAAGTGCTGGCCTGCCAGCACCATCGTCACCGAGAAGGTCACGGTCATGGCGATGATGGCAATGGTGATGGCGAGGCTGATGGAAATTTTCTTATTCATGGGGTCACTCCTTCCGGACGGCCGTTTTTTTGCAGCCTTCCGGCCTTTGGTCAGATTTCCGGCCCGCGCGGGCCATGGCAATGTGCGCCCGGCCCCGTCACGGCAGGGCCGGGCGCACTGAGAAACGGTTGTTCAGAACAGGTACGCCAGCTGATACACCAGCGCGCCCAGGGTGCTCAGCAGCATCAGCGCCGCCAGAATCAGGCACACGGCCCGCACCCACTGTTTGGTATTTTTCATAACGCCTCCTGCCGCACATCGGGCCGAACCCGCTGCGCCAAGCCGCCGCTCAGCCGGCGGTGAAATAGTTGAAGGGGTTGGTGGGGGTGCCGTTCACGCGCACCTCCAGATGCAGGTGGTTGCCGGTGGACTGGCCGGTGCTGCCCACATAGCCGATGACCTGGCCGGCCGTTACGACCTGGCCCTCGCTCACCGCCATGCTGCTCATGTGCGCATACAGCGTGGCGTACCCGTTGCCGTGGTAGATCATCACATAGTTGCCGTAGCTGGAGCTGAGCCGCGCCACGGTGACGGTGCCGCCGGCAGCCGCCAGAATGGCCGGCGAAGCGCCGCGGGTGGTCACGTCAATGCCCTTATGGCCGGCCTTGATCAGGCCGTTGATGTTCTGGGTCTCACCGAAATAGGTGGTGATGGTGCTGTACCCGGGCAGCGGCCAGATGAACATATCGCTGGTGAAGTCGCTGCTGCCGCCCTGGTTCTGCTGGGCCTTCTGGGCCTGCTGGCGCACAAAGGCTTCCCACTCGGCCTCGGCCCGGTCGTACTCGGCCTGGGCCATGCTCACCACTTCCTGCTGGGCCTTAGCGTCCGCCTCGGCCTTGGTGATGGTGGCATCGGTGGCCCGAATGTTGGCCGCCAGCTGGCCGGACTTGGTTTCCAGCTGGGCCTTGCGGCTTTCCAGCTCTTCCTTGGCGGCCTCCAGCTCGGCCTTTTCCTCGTTCAGGGTTTCGCGCTGGGCCTTCATCTCATCCAGCACCTGGGTGTTCCACTCGCTGACCTCCTGCATGGTGTTGGAGAAGGTCAACAGCTCATACAGGTTGTCGCAGCTGGCCAGCATGGCCACCGCGCCGGTGTCGTGCATCATCTGCATGGCGCCCATCTGCTGCTTGAACTCATCCCAGCGGCTGTCGATTTCCGCCTGCTTCTGGGCGATCTCATTCTCTTTGTTGCCCACGGCCTCTTCGGCGTCGGTGATGGTCTCCAGCAGGGCCGCCAGCTGCTCCTTCAGCAGAGCCGACTGGTTCTGCAGCTTGGTTTTGGTGGTCTCGGCGTTTTTCTTGTCCTTCTGCAGTTTTTCCAGCGAGGCCTTTTCCTGCTTCAGGGCAGCCTCCAGACGGTCCACCTTTTCCTTGGCGGTTTCCGCATAGACGGTGGTGCCGGTCATGCAGCCGGCCAGCATCAGGGCCGCAAGCCCCGTGCACAGGGTCCTCTTCATACGGCGGTTCATCCTTACACCTCCAGATATTTACGGATCGACGTGGCAGTGCCGATGCTGCCGATGATCACGCCGAAAATCAGGAACGCGCCCAGCACAATGGGCCACACCTGGCCCACGCTCAGCAGGCAGCTGCCCAGAATGGGGCCCCAGAAGCCGCTCATGGCCCCAACTTTGTTCACCACCAGGGCATAGGCACCGATCACCAGCCCCGCCGCCAGCAGTCCGCTGATGAGGCCCACGCTGGTGCCCTCCACAAAGAAGGGCCAACGGATGAAGCCGTTGGTGGCGCCCACGTACTTCATGATGTTGATCTCCTTGCGGCGGGCAAACACCGTCAGCCGGATGGTGTTGGAAATGACCACCACGCTGACCAGCGCCAGCACGGCCACCAGCGCCCAGCCCGCATAGGTAACCGCCCGCTGAATGGTGAGGAACACGCTGGACAGCTGGGTGGGGGCGGAAACGCTGTACACCCCGTCGATCTGCTCCAATTGGGCGATCATCTCGTCCATCCGGTTCAGATCTTCCAGCACCACCCGGTAGTTGGCGTGGAAGGGGTTGTCCTCTTCAAAATCGTTGAACAGATCGGCGTACTCGCTCATGTAGCCCTTGTAGGTTTCCAGAACCTCTTCCTGAGACACATAGGTCACCGCGGCCAGGCCGGGCATACTGCGCAGGGTCTGGTCCACCGAGGCTAGCTGTTCGTCGCTGAGGCCCTGATCCAGATAAACCACGGTCTCGTTCTGGTCCCCCAGATACTCCACCAGGCTGTTCACGTTGGCGCTGAACAGACCCGCAATGCCGGTCAGCAGCAGGCAGGCGGTCAGCACGCCGATGCTGGCAAGGCTCATCAGCCGGTTGGCCCGCAGATTGTGCAGGCCCTGTTTGGTCAGATATCGAAAGCTGGACCATTTCATTGGGCAGCCACCTCCTCGTCATCCTCCATGGGGGCGGGGGCGGTATCGCTTGCCACAACGCCATGGTCCAGGGTGATGATGCGCTTGCCGAAGCGCTTGGCCAGGGCCACCTCGTGGGTAACCACCACCACGGTGATGCCCACGCTGTTGATGGCCTTCAGCAGCTCCATCATCTCCACGCTCAGCTTGGGGTCAATGTTGCCGGTGGGCTCGTCCGCAATGATGAGCTGCGGGCTATGTACCAGCGCACGGGCCAGAGCAACGCGCTGCTGCTCGCCGCCCGAGATCTCATCCGGCAGCCGGTCGGCCTTGTCGGCCAGGCCCACCAGCCCCAGAACATAGGGCACCCGCTTTTTGATCTTGTCCTCCGCGATGTTGGTTACGCGCATGGCGAAGGCCACGTTTTCATACACGCTCATGGTGGGAATCAGGCGAAAATCCTGAAACACCACGCCCATGCGGCGGCGCAGGTAGGGCACCTTGCGTTTTTTCATGGTGGAAAGGTCCAGCCCATCCACCAGCACCCGGCCGCTGGTGACCTGCTCTTCCCGCAGGATCAGCTTGATAAAGGTGGATTTGCCCGCGCCGGAGTGGCCCAGCACAAACACAAAGTCTCCCTTGCGGATGCGCAGGTTCACATGCTTCAGCGCATGGTTGCCGCCCTTATAATCTTTGGTGACATCCTCGAATACGATCATAGGTTCCAGTCTCCCTCCTTCAGGCCGCCGCGTTTCAGGGCCGCAAAGGATCGGTGCGTCCGTCTTTGCCGCTTCGGCAAAGGCAGCCGCATTGTTTTACATCTTGTCTAATATTGAAATTGTACCCTGCACGCCCAGGGCCTGTCAAGGGTGCAGCCGCAGCGGGCGGGCCGGTTCGGCGCACCGGAGGGCAAAATCAATACTTTGCCGGATTGGAGGACAGGTACTTCTTGACCATCAGCGCCACCTTGAACACGATGGCGTCGTCAAACTCCCGCAGGTCCAGGCCGGTGAGCTTCTTGATCTTTTCCAGACGGTACACCAGCGTGTTCCGGTGCACGAACAGGCCGCGGCTGGTCTCGGAAACGTTCAGGTTGTTCTCAAAGAAGCGCTGAATGGTGAACAGCGTCTCCTGATCCAGGCTTTCGATGCTGCCCTGCTTGAACACTTCCTTCAGGAAGGTCTCGCACAGGGTGGTAGGCAGCTGGTAAATCAGGCGGGCAATGCCCAGATTGTCGTAGCTGACGATGGTCTGCTCGGTGTCGAACACCTTGCCCACTTCCAGCGCCACCTGGGCCTCCTTGAAGCTGGAGGCCAGGTCCTTCAGGTTGGCAATGGGGGTACCGATGCCCAGCACCGCCTTGATGTAGTGCTCACCGGCCAGGGTATCCACAATGCTGGTGGCCAGCTTCTCAATGTCCTTGCGGTCAATGCCGTGGCGGATTTCCTTCACCAGCACGGTGTCGGTTTCGCTGATGTTGAACACAAAGTCCTTGGTCTTGTCGGGGAACAGGCCGCTCACCACATCGTAGGCGGAAATGTCGTTGCCGGAGGTGACGCGGATCAGCAGCACCACGCGGGATACATCGGCTGTAAAGTGCAGCTCCCGCGCTTTGGCGTAGATGTCGCCGGGCAGAATGTTGTCCAGCACCACATTCTTAATGAAGTTGGTGCGGTCAAACTTTTCGTCGTGATACTGCTTGATGCTCTGCAGGCTGACGGCCAGCATCCCCGCAAACTGGCCAGCCTCTTCGTCAGTACCTTCCACAAACGCGGCATAGTCGTTGTGTTTGGTGGTGCTGAACTGGCGGTAGGTATAGCCGTCCCGCACAAAGCTGTCGCCCGCCACCAGACGGTCGGCGGCAAAGCCCTCCCGCACCTCGCCGATGCAGTTCAGCTCGGTGCAGGCAATGACGGTGCCGGTCTCATCCACCACACCCAGGGTACGCCCCACCGCTTCTTTCATCTGGAAGATAACGCCCTGAAACACTCTGTTTGCCATAACATGTTTCCCCTTTTCCGCATTGGTCAACGACGCCGTGGCACACAGGACGCAGCGGCGCACAACGCCCCTTTCCCAACCGCAGGCGCACCATGGCTGAGAGGAACTTCGCGCGCTGACCTTCCGATTTCTGTGACGGGGTCGTACTTTTCCGTTTTGCAAACGGCCCGTTTGTGATTATTGAACAATTTCAAACGGATCATGTGTATATTTTACACAATAGAATTTACTTTTGCAACAGATTTCAACGAAAAAAATGAGCCTTTATTGTGTAAATTGGGAGAGTGTGGTAAAAACAAACGGTATTGTGCGTCATCCTTCTTTAGAATAATAAGAAAATGTGACGAAAATTTCAAAATTTTTTGAAATTCAGGCCGTTTCATTTATCCAATTGTATATTTCTCACAGCAGCGCGCCAAAGCCTTTGTGCACTTTTCGTCAAATGGCCGGTCTTTGGGGCTGTTTCGGGCAGGGTGGCCAAGCCGAAAGCGCAGTGCTATAATGAAAGCGGTTTCGCCCCACCCATTCAAACCGGAGGTTTTTCATGCCCAAGCTGATCTTTCTGGACATTGACGGCACGCTGCTTCTGCCCGGCCACCCCATGAGCCAGCGGGTGGCGCAGGCCCTGCGCCGTGCAAAGCAAAACAGCCACAAACTGTTTTTGTGCACCGGCCGCAGCCGGGTGATGCTGCCCGCCGAGCTGACGGCCTTCGGGTTTGACGGCATCGTGTGCAGCGCCGGCGGTTATGTGACCCTGGGCGACCGGGTGATTCTGGACCAGCCCATCCCCGCGCCCATCGTGCGCACCGCCCTGGACGCCATGACCGGCCTGTACCGCAATCTGGAATGCCAGGAGATCACCTACGGCGACCCGCTGGACCCCGCCGAACTGGAAGGCCCCACCGCCAACAGCGAGCTGGCCCGGATGCGGGAAGTGCTGTCCGGCCTGTATGACATCCGGCCCATCGACGAGTACGACGGCCGCCCGGTTTACAAGCTGAGTTTTATGGGTCCCAACGCCGCCGCGCTGGAAGGCCCCCGCAAGGCGCTGGCCCCCTGGTTCCGCTTTGTGGTGCAGGATGTGTTCGGCGACACCACCACGGTGAACGGCGACGTGATGTACACCGCCGTGAACAAGGGCCAGGCGGTGCGGGCCGTGTGCCAGGCTCTTGGCGTGCCCCTGAGCGACACCATCGGCGTGGGCGACAGTATGAACGACCTGGAGCTGATCCAGACGGCGGCCCTGGGCGTGGCCATGGGTGGCGGCAGCCCCGAGCTGGCCCGCCAGGCCGACCGCACCTGCCCCTCGGTGGAGGAGGATGGCGTGGCCCAGCTGCTGGAAGAGCTGGGGCTTGCATAACGCAGAAACGGGGGTGCAGCATGGACGAATGGCTGGACATTTATGACGAACGCCAGCGCCCCACCGGCCGCCTGCGCCGCCGGGGCGACCCCATTGAGCCGGGTGAGCGCTATCTGGTGGTGACCGTGTTTGTGCGGGACAGCTGCGGCCGCTTTCTCACCACCCGCCGCAGCCCCCAGAAGGACTACTATCCCGGCTGCTGGGAGGTGACCGGCGGCACCGCTCAGGCCGGGGAGGACGGGCTGGCCGCCGCCGTGCGGGAGCTGGCCGAGGAGACCGGCCTTGCCCCCGGCCCCGCCGCCTTTCAGTATCTGGGGCGGCTGGAGCACCCCACCGACGGCCAGGGCGGCATTTTTATTCTGGACCACTTTCTGGTGCAGCTGACATCGGCCGCACCAGCCATCCGGATGCAGCCGGAGGAGGTGGCGGACTGGCGCTGGCGCACCCCGGACGAGGTGGAGCAGCTGTGCCGCGCCACCCCCATGGAGCCGCTGACCCCCTTTGGCTGGCAGGCGTTCCGGGCAGTTCTGCACCCCGTGCCGGCCGCCCCTTCCGAACCGATAAGGAGAACCTATGGCTGATTTTGCAATTCTTCCGCCCCGCATCGACGATTCTCTGCCCTCGCTGGGGGCCAGCGCCCTCACCCCGGAGGCGGAGATCACCGGCTGGCAGCTGACCGGCCTGGACCTGACCGGGGCCGACCTGAGCCGCATCACCTTTGAGGGCTGCGTGCTGGAGCGCTGCCGCCTGACCGCCTGCCAGCTGGATGGCGCGGAATTCCGCGACTGCCTGCTGCGCGGGTGTGAACTGTCCCGTGCGCGGTTTTCCCGCAGTTATTTCAGCCGCTGCGTGATTCAGGGCTGCAAGGGGATGGGCACCAGCTTCTCCAGCAGCAAGCTGGTCAACACCCTCTTGCAGGACTGCATGCTGGAACTGGCAAATCTGGACGGCGCAAGCCTGGAAAAGCTGGCCTTTCGCGGCTGCAGCCTGAACGATGTCTGGTTCACCGAGTGCAAGCTGAAGCAGCTGGCGCTGGAGGACTGCACCCTGGCCCATCCCAACTTCTTCCGCACCCCGCTGGCCGGGGTGGACTTCACCCGCTGCCGCCTGAGCGGGCTTGTGTGCACCGAAAACGGCGCCGAGCTGAAGGGGGCCATTGTCACCACGGAGCAGGCCGTCGATCTGGCCCGCCTTCTGGGGCTGGTCGTCCGGCCCTGAGCGGCGCGGGTTTCCCACAAAGCAGTGCGTCCCGCGTGGAAAACCCGGCTCTTTTCTGATTTGATTGTGAGGTAAACGGTATGGAATCCTCTTCCCTTCCCCGGCTCGTCGCCCGGGATTACGACGGCGTGCCCTGGTACTACGAGCCGCCGGTTTATATGCCCCACCGGTTCATTCTGGGCACCGTGGGGGAAAAGCCCCTGGCCTGCATCGGCATCAACCCCAGCACCGCCCGCCCCGGCGCGCTGGACAACACCCTGAAATCGGTGCAGCGGCTGGCCCTGGCCAACGGGTTTGACAGCTTTCTCATGTTCAACGTCAGCCCCCAGCGGGCCACAGACCCCAACGATATGGACGCCCAGCCGGACCCTGCCCTGGCCGAGGAAAATCTGGTGTGGCTGGAGGCCATGCTGGCCCAGACCCGCCCGGTGATGTGGGCCGCCTGGGGCACCCTGATTGAAAAGCGGCCCTACCTGCCCGGCATGATGCGCCGCATGGTGGCCATCACCCAGCGGTACGACATTCCCTGGGTCACCTTCGGCAAGCGCAGCAAAGCCGGGCACCCCCACCACCCGCTGTATCTGCGCAAGGACGAAGCGCCCCAGCCCTTCGACGTGCAGGCCTACCTGGACGAGGTGTTTCCCGGGCTGTGAGAGCCAGCGGGGCGCTGATCGGGCATTTTCCCCCAACGAACCACCATCTCCCGATTGCAGGCGGCATAGAATGACTTATAAAAGAAGCGAGGAGCGTTTTCGGTGCTCCTCGCTTTTGTTTTTTTCTGGTCTGTCGTCTGCTGCCTTTTCCGGGGAACGCTCAAAGCCGTTCCAGCAACTCCAGAATGTCCGCCCGCCGGGCCAGCCCGTCGGAAAAGGCCGTGGCGCTTCCGGCCGCCGCCCCCAGACGATGGGCGTAGGCGTAATCGCCCCGCGTCAGCCATCCGGCCACAAACCCGGCCACCATGGAGTCCCCTGCGCCTACCGAGTTGCGCACATTGCCCTTCGGCACACCCAGGCAATGGACTTCGCCCCGCTCGTCCAGCAGCAGCGAGCCATCCCCCGCCATGGACACCAGCACATTGCGCGCCCCCTGCTGCTGCAGAGCGCGGGCGCACTCCAGAATTTCTTCCTCGCCGGTCAGCTTTTTCCCGAACAGCTCCCCCAGCTCCAGATGATTCGGCTTGATGAGGAACGGCCGGCAGGGCAGCGCCCCGCGCAGAAGGCCGCCGGCCGCGTCCACCACCGTGAGCACGCCCCGGCCCTCCACCCGGCGCAGCAGGGTTTCGTAGCTGCCGCCCGGCATGGAGGCCGGAACCGAACCGGAGACCACCAGCACATCCCCCGCCTGCAGGGCGTCCAGCTGCTCCAGCAGGCGGCGCTGCGCCTCGGGCAGAATCACCGGCCCGGCGGCGTTGATCTCGGTTTCCTCCTGCCCCTTGACTTTCACGTTGATGCGGGTCTGGCCCTCCGCCAGGCGGACAAACTCCGTCCGCACGCCCCGCCGGGCCAGGCTGTGTTCCAGCTCACAGCCGGTGAACCCGGCCACAAACCCCAGCGCCGTGGTCTCCACGCCCAGCTCGTGCAGCACACAGGAAACATTGATTCCCTTGCCGCCCGGCTGAATCTCTGCCTGCCCGGCGCGGTTGGCCCCGCCCACCGTCAGCTTCTCCACCCAAACCACGTAATCCAGGGCCGGGTTGAAGGTAACCGTATACACCATCCTGCTCTTCCCTTCCTTTCATGGCAGGCCCGCCCGGAATGCACTCGGCCGGACGGCTGCTGTCTCTTTTCCATCAGCTTGTTTGAAACCAGCGCAAATGCCCGGTCCATCAAAACGTATGGTATGCATCCACAGCCGCATCAAGGCCGGGGCCGTTTCCAACCATGTGTCTCTCCGCTCAATGGGTGTGGCACCGCTCTGTTCGATGACTTCCTACGTTTCCATGGAGACCGTCAAAAATCCACGTAATACTTGAGTTCCTCCAGTGGTGTCCCGCTCACCCACAAGGCTCTCGCCAGATTGCGCTCTCCCCCCGTTTCCAGGGTTGCGTAATAATTCTGGAATTCTTTCTCGTCCTTCTCCGTCCGGTTCCGCAATACTTCCGCTTTCGCTTCTCGTTCCGTCATAGCTCGCACCTTCTGTGTAGGCTTCATTGGTTCCATCATTTGCAGTGCTTGCGCGTTCATGGTGTTGGACTCACTAATCCGCTGTGGGTAAGCTTCATCTTCTGGGCAAGAGCTCGCTTGTACACCTCTCCGCTCTTGTCCATATCTCCCAAAGTCAAAAGAGCTGAGGGTCACTGGTCATGTCTCTCAGCTCAATCGGGGTAGCCCCGCTCCGTTCAAGGGCTGCTTGCATTTCTGGGGAATCGGTCAGAAGTCCATGTAATACTTGACTTCCTCCAATGGAGTTCCTCTCTGCCACATTATTTGCGCCGCTTCCTTGCCACCCCCTGTTTTCAGGGTTGCGTAATAATTCTGGAATTCCTTCTCGTCCTTCTCCGTCCGGTTGCGCAATACTTCCGCTCGTTCTTCCCGTTCCGTCATAGCTCGCACCTTCTGTGTAGGCTTCATTGGTTCCATCATATCCTGTGTTTCCCGTGCTGTCAACGGGCTTCAAATACGGAATTTCATTCTGTGCGCCAACTTTCAGCACCTTCCGGGTTCTGGCTGGCCGGTTCCAAAACCGCTGCCGGAAAGAACCAGTACATTTCGCTCGATCCTATCACGTGGGACGTGTTTATGCACTTCTGCAACGACACAAAGCCCGGCCAGCGCATTTTCCGCAGTCCGAATGGCAGCGTCTGGAACATCCGCAACTTCCGGACACGAGAATTCTACACGGGCCTAGAAGAGATACCAGCCGCACCCAGCGCACCGCCAGCCACGCCCACAATAACGGGGATATATTCATCCTTGATATGGGGGATCAGCTTTGCGGCGGCGCCGATCAGATAGGTGATCACCACAATAGCCAGCACGGTTCCAGTCTGCATAATATCCATTTTGTTTCATCCTTTCGTTTTGATGTAATAAAAAAGGCAGCCATTCGGGATTCCCGAACAACTACCTTTTTGCGAATTAACTTGCCGGTAACGCGCATTGATAGGCATAGAAAAAGCACCATACCGATGCACAATGCCTTTATTTTTTTGGTTCTGACTTCATTTCTTTTCTATGGGCAATCATATAGCCCAAAAGAAAATCTGATTCCTCTTCCGTCAAAATATGGAATGGACTGACCTGGGAATCGTCTTCGTGCCCAGAGTACTTGTAATTATACCCATCCACAACAGGGTCAAATCCAAGTTTTTTACATATATCAGAATATGTCATTCTCTGAACACCTCCAATACTACGTTTTTCTCTTTAAGCTGATTTAAAATCTCTGCTAGCCCTTTACTGCCATTATTATAAATGCTATTTTGTGCCGCATCAAGCAAATGTATCTGCGCCCTGATGCTGGACAGCGGCCTTCGCATGAATGAAGTGGCTACGCTCACGCTCGACAATCTGCACGTTCATGAAGGATATGCCATTGTGGACGGCAAGGGCGGCAAGCAGCGTTCTGCTCCCCTTGACAATTGCTCCAAGAAGATGCTGCTGCGGTATCTGCGGCGGCGGCCCGGCTGTGCCCAGACCAATCAGGTGTTCATCACGTCCGCATTGAATCCCATTCGCAGAAGCACCATCACGCAGCTGTTTCGTAAGCTGAAAAAGAAAACCGGAATTGCCCGCCTGCGGCCCCATCTGCTGCGGCACACCTTCGCAACGATGGCGCTGCAAAGCGGCGTGGACGTCAAGACCGTCAGCAGTATGCTGGGTCACTACTCCGCAGGCTTCACGCTGGACACCTACGCCCACGTCACCACCGACGCGCAGCTCAAGGCGGCGCAAACGATGGGCAATATCCTATCCCGTGCTGTCTGATGGTTTCCGCTATCCGCTCCCGTTGGGGTCAGCGTTTGGGTCAGAAAAAACAGCAAGTAAGTTATTGAGCAAAAAAGTACGGAAAAAGTCCTGATTTCGCAAGAAATCAGGACTTTCTGGTTGCGGAGACAGGACTCGAACCTGCGACCTCCGGGTTATGAGGCAGTCTCAAGCACAAATCGGAGTCATTTCGGCTCCGATTTGTGCTTTTTACCACCGTTCGCTCGGCGGATTTTCCATTGTTTCCGTCCAGCCCTGCCTGCTTTTTTCGGATTTTGGGTCAAAAGTGGGTCAGATGTTAGCCAGCAGCTTTTAGCGGAGTTTTTGCTTTGGCCGTTGAGTCAAACTGCATACCGCGTTCGTTATTTGTTGATATGAAACTGCTTGAGAGTTATCCCCGGAGAGCGGCGATTTGCAGTTCCATACAATGTCGGTATCTCCGTATTGGT
>CAKSWY010000008.1 GCA_934513685.1 uncultured Oscillospiraceae bacterium
TTCACCTCAGCGGGCTTCTCGGCAGCCTTGGGGGCCTCCACCTTCACCTCAGCGGGCTTCTCGGCAGCCTTGGGGGCCTCCACCTTCACCTCAGCGGGCTTCTCGGCAGCCTTGGGGGCCTCCACCTTCACCTCAGCGGGCTTCTCGGCAGCCTTGGGGGCCTCCACCTTCACCTCAGCGGGCTTCTCGGCAGCCTTGGGGGCTTCCACCTTCTCGGCAGCAGCCTTGCGGGTGGCAGGCTTCTTGGCAGGGGCCTTGGCCTCCTGCTTCACGGCCTCAGCTGCGGGGGCCTTCTCGGCGGCAGCCTTCGGGGCGGCCTTCTTGGCGGCAGGCTTGCGGGTGGTGGCCTTTTTGGCCGGGGCCTTCTTCTCGGCAGCATCGGCGGTTTCCGCAACCTTCTTGGCAGCGGGCTTGCGGGCGGCGCGCTTCTTCACAGGCTTTGCCTCGGTGATGGTCCAATACTGGTTCTCGCCGTCCACATCCTGCCAGATCTGGGCGCGGGTGCCGTTCTCAGCGCTCATACCAACCAGATCCACGCACTTGCCGGACACGCTGGACTTCACCTTAAAGCGGCCGTCGTTGGTTGCCTCCAGCACCCACAGCTGGCTGGAGCCGTTGGCCCCTTCCCACTGGTGCAGCCAGGTGCCGTCGCTGGTGCCGCAGGCAACCAGATCCAGCATCTTGCCGGTGAACCGGTTGCAGATGCGGTACACGCCCTGGCCGGCCCGCACAAAGGACCACTGCTGCCACTCTTCGCCGGTGTAGTCCCACAGCTGAACCGCGGCGCCGTTGTCGGGATTGTAATCCTTCACTTCCAGCACTTTGCCATTGCCGTTGGCAATGGTATAAAACTTCTCCGGCTCGATCAAAGTCTGCTCCATCTTTTTCATAATGCTTTCCCCCTCATTGTGCAGGCGGATGTGCCGCACTGCGATTGGTTTCGGCAGCGCCGCTCGCACCCTTGCGGTACCCACGCGTGTGTTGCCTTTGTTCTCGCAACTTGGTAAAATTATACTCGTCTTCTCCAGTTCCGTCAAGCAAACTCATTCAAATACCGTTGTTTTATCCAATTGTTTCATTTTGACCCCCGCCTTTTTCATGGAAAGCATTCAGGAAAGGAACTTTGATGCAGTATTCTTCCGTCATCGCGGCCCGCTTTCTCAGCCGCCCCAACCGGTTTGTCGCCCTGGTGGAACAGGGCGGCCAGGTCCTCACCGTGCACGTAAAAAACACCGGTCGCTGTGCAGAATTGCTTCAGCCCGGCGCGGCGGTGTACCTGACGCCCGGGCAGAATCCCGCCCGGAAAACGCCCTTTGATCTGATCGCGGTGGAAAAGCCCACCCCCGCCGGGCCGCGGCTCATCAACATGGATTCCGCCGCACCCAACGCTGCCGCCCGGGAATGGCTGGCCGCCGGCGGGCTGGGCACCCTTACCGTTTTAAAACCCGAATACCGTCTGGGGGATTCCCGCTTTGATTTTTACGGCGAAGGTGCCTTCGACCGGCTTCTGGTGGAAGTCAAGGGCTGCACACTGGAGGAGGACGGGCTGGCCCGCTTTCCGGATGCCCCCACCCTGCGCGGGCTGAAGCATGTGCAGGAACTGACCGCCCTTGCGGCCCAGGGCTGGCACTGCGCGGTGCTGATCGTCATTCAGATGAAGGGTGTGCACGCCTTTGCGCCCAACTGGAGCACCCAGCCCGCCTTTGGCCGAGCGCTGGCCGCGGCCCAGGCCGCCGGGGTCCGC
Source organism: uncultured Oscillospiraceae bacterium (assembly GCA_934513685.1). Taxonomy (GTDB): domain Bacteria; phylum Bacillota; class Clostridia; order Oscillospirales; family Ruminococcaceae; genus SFJ001. Next base: position 1,745 of record CAKSWY010000008.1, read on the forward strand.
CTGATTGCCATGGACTGCCGCGTTGCGCCCGACCACATGACCATCGACCAGCCCGTTCCCATTGACCTGACTCCGCCGCCGGGGCTTTCGCTCTGAGATTGTGGGGGCAGCTGCTGTCTGAATTTGCCGGTTTTTCTTGTAAAATGCGCTCGGCTCTGGCAATATAGAGGCATAAGCCTGTGCAAAACCCATCCGACTTTTTGCAAACCGCTTCGAGAATTGTTCCGTACTTACAAAATACCTTCCAATCGAAACCATCTCGCAGCCTTTTGCTGAATTGATAAAAGGAGTTGATCTTCATGGCTGATTTCCGCAACGACGACCTGGAAGACATCCTGGCTGGCATGCTGGACGAACAGGATCGCCGCAACGGGCGGCAGTCCTCCGCCGCCAAACCGCCGGAGCTGCCCCGCCGGGGCGATGCCCCCGCTGCACCGGCCGCTCCGGTTCCGGAGGACGAGGACGCCGAGCTGGCCCGCCTGCAGGCTGCCCTTTCCGCCGGAAAACCCCTCAGCCGCGCCGAGCGCATCCGCCTGAACGAGCTGCTGGATCAGCGGCTCAACGAGCTGGCCGCGCACATCGCACAGACCAAAGCCGCCCAAACCTCTTCTTCCCCGGCCGACGAACCGGAACCCGTTGAGGCCGAAGAACCCGACTCGCCGAAGGAATACGGCTCTCTGGCCGAGGCTCTCGCCGCCCTGTGGGGCGAGACTGAGGAGTCCGATTCTCATCCGGAGCCTGCCGCACCCCGGCATACGCCCGCCGCAGGCACCCCCAGTTTTGCCGCCCGTGCTCATGACTCTCGCGAAGCCCGGCAGCCTGTACGCAGCGCCGACCCCGCGCCGACCGGCACACCTCAGGCCACCACCTTGATGGGCCTAACCGACAAGGTGCGCACCATGCAGGAGACCCTTCTGGCCAAGGTTGCCGGGCAGGATCACGCCGTGTACGCCTTTGTTTCCGGGTACTTTCAGGCACAGGTGATGGCCATGGCCGATCGGGAACGCACCAAGCCTCTGGCCACGTTTCTGTTCACCGGCTCGCCCGGCGTGGGCAAAACCTACCTGGCTGAGCAGGCCGCCCAGCTGCTGGACCTGCCCTACCGCCGCTTTGACATGAGCGAATACTCTGACAAGGACGCCGGGCAGCTCTTCGCCGGTTCCAACAAGGTGTTCAAGGATTCCGCCCCCGGCCTGGTCACCGAGTTTGTGAGCAAGAATCCCCACTGCGTTCTGTTGTTTGATGAGATTGAAAAAGCGCACCTGAATGTGATCCATCTGTTCCTGCAGATTCTGGACCGCGGTTTCCTGCGGGACAACCACACCAATCAGGAAGTTCCCTTCCGGGATGCGGTGATCATTCTCACCACCAACGCAGGCCGCCAGCTGTACAGCGACCCCACCCATCGCAATCTGGCGGACGTCTCCCGCAAGACCATTCTGAAGGCGCTGGCCGACGACGTGAGCGACGTCACCGGCGAACCGGCGTTCCCGGCCGCCATTTGCTCCCGCTTTGCCAGCGGCAACGTGATCCTGTTCAACCATCTGGAGGCCCAGCACCTGTACAGCATTGTGTGCGACCGGATCGAAACCGCCCGCCACCAGCTGGAGGCCGCCTATCACCTCTCCATCAAGATGAACAGCGCCGTAATGGCCACCGTGCTCTTCGCCGAGGGCGGCCTGGCGGATGCCCGCACTGTTTCGGCCCGGGCCGAGCATTTTCTCCTGGGCGAGCTGTTTGAGCTGATGCGTCTGATGGCCGAACACGGGCAGGCGGCCGACCGTCTGCGCACGGTGCGCTTCTCCGTGGACATGGGCGACGACCCCGCCATCCGCTCTCTGTACGGCAGCGGACGCGAGGCGGAAATGCTGCTGTTCACCCAGTTGCTGCCGGAGGGCGACCACCGCTTCCCCCATGTGCTGGCCCATGTGTTCCACCGCCCCGAACCCGCCCTGGCCCTGCTGAAAGAGCGGGACATTTTGGCCGTGTTTGTGGAGCCGACCCATGGCGACGAGCCTTACCTAAATCTGGAGGACATGGACTCGCCCGCACTCACCTTCTTCAATCAGGTGCATGAGCGCTTCCCGCAGGTGCCGCTGTACCTGCTGCAAACGCCGGATGCCCGCATCAACAAGGAGGAACGCCTTTCCTTTGCCCGCCGGGGCTGCCGCAAGGTGTTCACCACCACCGGGGCAGGCCTGCCCGCCATTCTGCACACGGCGTACCTCAACACTCAGCGCCAGCTCAGCATGAACGAGCTGGCCCGCAGCAATCAGGTCATCACCTTTGAAACCGCCCAGACGCTGGAAGCAGATGGCCAGACCGCCCACATCCAGCTGTTCCGGCTGCGGCGCAAGCGCGCGGTGCAGGCGCAGGACGCCCAGAAGCTGCTCAGCGATGTTTCCCGCCCGGATGTGCGCTTTGCGGACGTGATCGGCGCGGCCGATGCCAAAGAAGAACTTCGGTTCTTCGCCGATTACCTGAGCAACCCCCGCAAATACAGCGCCGCCGGCCTGCGCAATCCCAAGGGCCTGCTGCTGTACGGCCCGCCGGGCACCGGCAAAACTATGCTGGCCAAGGCCATGGCCGGGGAAACCGGCATGGCGTTTCTCGCGGCTGAGGGCGGCCAGTTTCTTCAGAAGTACGTGGGCGAAGGCCCGAAGGCCGTGCACGAGCTGTTCCAGACGGCCCGTCGCTATGCCCCGTCGATCCTGTTCATTGACGAGATCGACGCCATCGCCCGCCCCCGTACCGGCGACGACACCCAGCACACCGGCAAGGAGGTGCTGAACGCCCTTCTCACCGAGATGGACGGCTTCCGCGGTGACGACCCCCAGCCGGTGTTCGTCATCGCTGCCACCAACTTCGGCGTGGACGGCAGTTCCGACTCGCTGGACTCTGCCCTGGTTCGCCGCTTTGACCGGGCGGTTCTGGTGGAGCTTCCCTCCCAGAGCGAACGGCTCGAGTTCCTGACGCGCGCACGGGACAAGAACCCCGCCCTGGCGCTGAGCGACAGCGCCCTGCGCAGCATGGCTTCCCGCACCCCGGGCATGAGCCTTGCCAACCTGGATTCGGTGATTGCGCTGGCCCTGCGCACCGCACTGCGCCAGAACCGCTCCGCCGTAGACGATGCCCTGTTTGCCGAGGCGCTGGACACGTTCCAGTCCGGCAAAGAAAAGCAGTGGAGCCCGGATGAGCTGCTGCGTACGGCCCGCCATGAGGCCGGCCACGCCTACGTGTGCTGGCAGGGCGGCGGCGAGCCGAATTACCTGACCATCGTGGCCCGCAGCGGCTACGGCGGCTACATGCAGCAGTCCAGCCAGGAAGAAAAAGGCTCGTATTCCCGCGAGGAACTGCTGGCTCGCATCCGCACCTGCCTGGCAGGCCGCGCAGCCGAGATCGCCTATTACGGCGAAGAGGCCGGCCTGACCACCGGTGCCAGCGGCGATTTGAAGAACGCCACCCGCCTGGCCCGCAATATGCTGACCACCTACGGCATGGACGACCAGTTCGGCCTTGCCAGCCTGTCCGGCAAGGAGCTGGACGGCCCGCTCGGCGAAAAGCTGTACAATCAGGTGAACGCCATGCTCACCCAGGAGCTGGCCAACACGGTGGAGATCATCCGCAAGGGTATGCCCACCATGGACCGCCTGGTAAACGCCCTGATGCAGGAAAGCCACATGGACGGTTCCCGCGTGAAGGAGATCTTCGAGGGCCGCAGCTGAACCCGCAATTGCTTTTAGCCCGCCGGGGCCGCCCGGCACCGCCGGGGCAAGACGGCCCCACCGATACAAACAAAAACAGAGTGCCTCACCGCCGAACCCGGCGCGTGAGGCACTCTGTTTTACTTCTATTTTCGCGGCATCCGGTCAGTGCTGAGGGGCCAGCGCCCGGTGCAGGCCCTCGCGGACCGAGACACTCAGCCGGTCCAGCCAGGCTGCATCCATGCAGCGGGCACGGCAGGCCACCGCAAAGCCAATGAGGGAACTGATCAGGATGTCACAGCACACCTCTTCCGAGAGCGCGGGGTCCACCTGCCCTTCCCGGCGGCCCTGTTCGGCGATCTGCCGGAAATGCTCCTTCATCTGCTCCTTGGACTGAACCACCCACTGGCGCTGTTCCGGGGCGGTCATCTGGTAATACCGGCCCAGGGCGCTGTACGTCTCCATGCGGCAGGTCATCACCTCCCGCAGATAGCGCAGGCACACGGTAAGCATGGCGTCATAGCCGTCTGCCTGTTCCATCTGGGTATGGATCTGCTCCAGCTCCCGGTTCATGCACCAGCGGCCCGCTTCGTTCAGAATGTCCTCTTTGGACTTAAAGTGCTCATAGAGCGAACCCTTTCCCATTCCGGCCGCGTCCGCAATCTCCTGCACGCGAACCGTGTTCAGATCTCGGCCCTGGCGCGCCAGCGCGTACACCCCTTCAAAAATGGCAAGCTGCTGGGGCGAATAGTCTCTCTGCATCTCCATGGCTTACACCCCATCGGCGGCCGAGCCGGGCTGCTGGCGGCGCTTCATCTCCTCCATATACTCAGCGGCATCGTCGGGCACATCGTCCAGGTCGTCGCTGCCGGTGTCCACCACCTTGGGTGCATGGCGGAAGATGATGTCGTACATCACAGGCACGATGAACAGGGTCATCAGCGTGGCATAGGTCAGGCCGCCGATGATCACCAGCGACATATCCTTGCCCAGGGCACTGCCTGCATCGTTGCTGAACAGCATGGTGCACATGGCCAGAATGGTGGTGAGGGCCGTCATTAGAATGGGCCGCATACGGGTACGGCCGGTGGCCACCAGCGCGGTGGTTTTATCCAGGCCGCCCTGCCACAGCTGATTGGCGTAGTCCACAAACACAATGCCGTTGTTTACCACCACGCCAGACAGCACCAGGAAGCCCATCATGCTGACCATGCTCAGCGCCGTACCGGTGAGGGACAGCGCCAGCAGGCCGCCGGTAAAGGCCAGAGGAATGGTGAAGATCACGATAAACGGTCCGATCAGGTTCTGGAACTGTGCCACCATGACCAGATACACGAACAGCAGCGCCAGCGCAATCATCTGCACCATCTGGGTCATCATATCCGCCACGTTGGTGCTCTCGCCGCCGATGGACACGGTCACGCCGTCGGGGGCCTGGTAATCGGCCAGCAGGGTTTCCACCTGGCGGCTGAGCAGCGTGGTGTTGTAGCCGTCTGCCGTAGTGGCCGTCACGCTCATCTTGCGGGTCTGGTTTTCACGGCTGATGGAGGCCACGCTGGTGCCGTCCTGCCGGGTGGCAAACTCGCTGAGCTTGTGGTGCTCGGTGTAGGTGGAGCCGTCGTCCTCGTCGGTCTTGCTCACCTTGAAGTCATAGTCCATCAAATTGGCCAGCGTCAGCGGATCGTCCTCATCCACCAGCACAACGTCCATGTCGGTGCCGTTGATGCTCACGCTGGTGGAGGTGGTCTCGGTGGTCAGGGCCGCGCTCAGCTCTTGATAGATCTGCGCCACGGTCAGGCCCTGGCGCATGGCGGCATCCCGGTCAATGACCAGATGAATCAGCGCATCGCCATCCTCCTGGCCGTTGCTGATCTCCTCAAAGCCTTCCACCTGGCCCAGCAGGTCCATCACGTCCTCGCTGGCGCTCAGCAGATCGTCCAGATCCTTGCCGTACAGGTCCACTTCCATGCCGCTGCTCATCATGGAGCTCATGTCCATGGCGCCGGACGTGGAGACCTCCACCTCACAGCCCATATCCCGGGTGCTGTCGGTGATGGCCTGGGCGATTTCGTCAATGCGGGAACTCTGCTCGTCGCTCAGCATAATATAGTAGCTGTAATCGGTGTAATTGTCCGAGGCGGCCGCGCCCATGCTGCCCAGCATGCCGCCGGCCGACGAGGCGGACATGGCACCCACGGTGTCCACGCCGTCCACGGCCAGAATGCGGTCCATCACTTCATCGGCCTTGGCATAGGCAGTGTCCTTGTCCGTGCCTTCGTCCATGGTAACGGTCACCGAGATCTGGTTGCCGCTCACGTTGGGCATCATCACCATGCCCATGCGGGTGGCGGACCAGGCCGCCGCGCCCAGCAGCGCCACCGCCAGAACCAGCGGCACCACCTTGTGCTTCAGGCATTGACGCAGAAGTCTTTCGTAGCCGTCCAGCATTTTGTCGAACCAGGGATGGCCCTTCTGCTCCGACTTTTTCAGCACGGTCACGCTCATGCAGGGCACCACGGTCAGCGCCACGATCAGGCTGGCCAGCAGGCTGTATGCAATGGTCAGGGCCATGTCCGTGAGCAGTTCCCGGGTCAGGCCGCTGGTAAACACCATGGGCAGGAACACGCAGATGGTGGTGATGGTGGAAGCCGTGACCGCGCTGGTCACCTGCTTTGCACCCTGCACCGCCGCCCGGGCCGCCGGTACTCCGCGGCCCCGCAGACGGTAGATGTTCTCGATGACGACCACCGAGTTATCCACCAGCATACCAACGCCCAGCGCCAGGCCGGACAGCGAGATCATGTTCAGCGTCACGCCGCTGAAGTACATCAGCACAATGGCCACCATCACGCTGAAGGGAATGCTGAAGGCCACCACGATGGTGGGCTTTACGTCCTTCAGGAAGAAGGCCAGCACGATCACCGCCAGCAGCGCGCCCCAGATCAGGTTGCTCAGCACGCTGTTCACGATCAGCTTGATGTAATCGCCCTGATCCATCAGCGGGGTAATGTGCAGGCCGGGGTATTTCTCCTCCAGCTGTGCAATGGCCTTGTTGCAGGTTTTGGAAACCTCGCTGGTGCCCGCGGTGGAGCCCTTGAAGATGGACAGCACCACCGCGTCGTTGCCGTTTACCTTTGCGTAGGCATCGCCCGCATTGTCGATCACGGTCAGCGTGGCCACATCGCCCAGGCGCACATCGCCGATGCCGTCAATGCTGCACAGCAGAATGCCCTCCAGCTCGTCCACGCTCTCAAAGTCTTCGCCCACGCGCAGCAGCCACTGGTCGTCGCTGCCGTCTCCGGCCTTGATGTAACCGGCCGGCATATCAAAGTTCTGCGCCGTGATCATGCCGGACAGGGTGCTCATGTTCAGCAGGCTGTCCAGATTGGCATTTTCCAGCGCCTCTTTGCGGGATTTTTCGTAGTTGTCGTAGGCGTCGTTCAGCTGATCGAAGCCGTCGTCGATCTGGTCCTGCGCACTGTCCAGCTGATCCTTGGCGGAATCCAGCTGGCTCTGGGCGTAGCTGAGCTGCGCGTCGCCGCTGCCGAAACCCGCGGCTGCCTGCAGCTTGCCCGCCTCAATCTGCTTATACAGCTCAGGAATCTGCTCCGCGCTCATGCCGGTGGCAGCCTCCACCTGCTGGAAGGTCAGGTTCAGCACGGCCAGCCGCTGCTCGATCTCCTGGGCGCGGGCGGTCATGGCCGCATCGTCGCCGCCGTAGGCGTTGGCGGCCGCAGCGGCCGTGCGGTACAGGTTGACCAGATCGGCGCCGGTGGCAAGGGTGCCGCCCATCGCGCCGTTGATCTGCTGGAACACGCTGTTGCCCGCGCAGTCCTCGGCGCTCATGGCGGAAACCACCGTCAGCGCGAGGGAGGGGTCCGCTGCCAGCGCTGCCCCATAGGCAGCAGCCGCCTGCTCATAGCCGGTATCTCCCTCGTGCAGCTGCCCGGTGCAGAAGGCGGCCGCCAGGTTGCCCGCCGTTTCTGCATCCATGCCCTGGGCCACCAGCTGAGCCGCCGTGGCCTGAATGGCCGCGGGGGTACGCTGCGCCATGGCAATTCCGGTGATCGCCTGCTTCAGGGTGTTCGCCTGCTGGCCGGCCTTCAGCAGCTGCTGCTCGGTCTGCAGGCTCTGGCGCTCATTCAGCTGCTCCACCAGGGCACTCAGCTGATAGCCGCTGTCCACCAGCGTCTGGTAGGTCTTTTTGGCGCCGTCCGTCAGCTCATTCTTGCCGTCGTCCAGCTCCTGCTGGCCGTCCAGCAGGTCGTTCTTGCCGTTGGTCAGGTCCTGCTGGCTGTCCACCAGCTTCTGATAGGAATCGTCCAGTTCCTGCTTGGCGTCGGCCAGCTTGCTGCTCACCTTCACCAGCATCTTGTCGTTCACCTGGTCGATCTTGGTCTGGTTCAGGCGCACTTCCACCTGCCGCTCCACCATGCCCACGGTGGAAACGCTGGCCACGCCGCTCTGGCGCTCCAGATAAGGCAGCAGTTCGTCCTCGGCAAAGCTGCTCAGGTCGTAGATGTCCTTGCCGTCGTAGGAAGCGCTCACATACATGGTGGCCATCATGTCGGGGGTGATCTCCATAATGGAAGGGGTCCCCGCCAGGTCCGGCAATTGGCCGGACACCTGGTCCACCGCGCTGGAAACCTTGACCATGGCGCTGTCCATGTTGGTATCTTCCTCGAATTCCAGCATGACCATGCTGTAGTTTTCGGCGCTGGTGCTGGTCACGTTCTCCACACCGGTCACGGTGCCGAGGGCGCTCTCCAGCGGCGCGGTCACGCTGCTCTCCACCTTTTCCGGGGAAGCACCGGGGTAGGTGGTCACCACCATCAGGTACGGCAGGTTGATGCTGGGCAGCAGGTCCGTGGTCATTTTCGTAAAGCTCACGAATCCCAGCACCAGAACCAGCACCACGGCAACCAGTACCGTGTATGGCTTCTTTACGCTGTATTTTGACATAAGTTTCTCCTTCGCCCGGGTCTGTGCCGCCGGGCTATCCAGTAACGCACCGGACCTTTCCCTCGTCCGAAATGGTTCCGACCGACCAGTCGGTCGGAAGGTGTGTTCCAGTATAGCACGCCGCATTTGCCAATGCAATCAAAAAAGCGTAAACAAATTATGAAGGCCCGTTCCGCACTTGCCAAAGCCCGGTGTTTCGCAGTAATATCATACTATATAGAAGATGTATAAAAGCGGAATGGTGCCGGTTCGTTTTCCATAGCCCGGAACGCCCGGTTTCTCTTTTGCTGTGCGCCGTTTCCGGCCGGCGCACAGCGGCCCAATCGTTTACATTTAGAAAAACAGGAGTGCAATCGTATGTTTCGACCCATTCGCAGAAAGAAACACGAGATCAGCCTTCAGGCCGCCCAACAGCTTTTGCGGGAGGCCCGCCGGGGCGTTCTGGCCGTAAACGGCGATGACGGCTACCCCTATGCCATCCCCATCAACTACCTGTACGACGAAGCCGCGCAGAAAATCTATTTTCACGGAGCGAAAGTCGGGCACAAGGTCGATGCGCTCAAGGCCTGCGACAAGGCATGCTTCACCGTTTACGGCAATGAAACCATCAAGGACGAACCCCGGGCGCCCTATTGGCAGAGTGTGGTGGTGTTCGGCCGCTGCCATCTGCAGCCGCTCACCCCGGACGCGCTGGAAACGCTCCGGCGGTTTGCCCTGAAGTATTACCCCAGCGAGGCCTTGGTGGAGGAAGAAATTGCGCAGTCCGGCCGGGCCGTGCAGTGGTACGAGATCACGATCGAACACCTCAGCGGGAAGGAGATTCAGGAGCGGTGACGCGCCTGCCTCTCGCCCTCGGCAAAGCCGCTTACTAAAGTGAGGAGCCTCTTTCATGGAACAGACCATTGTTTCTCTCCAGCTGCCGGTGCAGGAGGCGCTGGAGATCCGCAAAAACCGCATTGTGCCGCCCGCCGGGCAGGACCGTGGCAAGCGCATCTGCATTGTTACCGGCGTACATGGAGATGAGCTGGAGGGCCAATACGTCATCTGGGAATTGACCCGCCGCCTGAACGCCCACCCGGAGTACCTGCACGGCACGGTGGACCTCTACCCTGCCGTGAATCCGCTGGGCATCAACAGCATCACCCGCGGCGTGCCCCTGTTCGATCTGGACATGAACCGCATTTTTCCCGGCACCGATCAGGGCCATATGGCCGAATACGCCGCCATGAAGGTCATGGAGGACATTCAGGGGGCCAACGCCGCACTGGACATCCACGCCAGCAACATCTTCCTGCGGGAGCTGCCCCAGGTGCGGGTGAACGAAGCCAGCGCCGGGGAGCTGGTGCCCCTGGCCAAGCTGCTGAATGTGGATTTCGTCTGGATCCACGCCGCCTCCACCGTGCTGGAGAGCACCCTGGCCCACAGCCTGAATGCGGCGGGCACCCGCTGCCTGGTGGTGGAAATGGGCGTGGGAATGCGTATCACCCAAAGCTACGGCGACCAGCTCATCGACGGCATTTTTGCCCTGATGAAGCACCTGGGCCTGTGGGACGGCCCCACCGTGCCGACCCGCATCCCCATCGTCAGCCGGGACGAAGTGGCGTTCATCAATGCCTCCGAAGCCGGTATTTTTCTGCCGGCGGTGCAGCACAACGGCATGGTGCAGGCCGGGCAGACCCTGGGCGTAATTGCCGACCCGCTCACCGGCGGCACCCGCGAGGTGGTCACCGCCCCGGCCGCCGGGCTGCTGTTCACCCTACGGGAATACCCGGTGGTGTACCCCGGCAGCCTGCTGGCCCGCATTCTGAAAGGAGGGCTAAGCGAATGAGGCAGGAAACCCTGTTCACGCTGGACACCCCCTACCGGCAGAAGCTGGATGTGGAGGGCTTCCGATTCGGCAAAGGGGAAAAAAGCCTGTGCGTCGTGGGCGCTCTGCGGGGCAACGAGGTGCAACAGATGTACGTTTGCAGCCAGCTGGTGCAGCAGCTGAAGTGGATGGAAGCCCACAACGACCTGTACGCCGGCCACGAGATTCTGGTCATCCCCTGCGTGAACCACTTTTCCATGAACGTAGGGTCCCGCTTCTGGGCGATGGACCACACCGACATCAACCGTATGTTCCCCGGCTATGCGGACGGCGAAACCACCCAACGCATTGCCGCCGCCCTGTTTGACACTGTAAAAGAATACCAGTACGGCATTCAGTTCGCCAGCTTTTATATGCCCGGCGATTTTGTGCCCCATGTGCGCATGATGGAAACCGGCTGCCACACCGCCAGCCTGGCCAATCTGTTCGGGCTGCCCTTTGTCATGCTGCACAAACCCGGCCCTTACGACACCGCCACCCTGAACTACAACTGGCAATTGTGGGACACCAACGCCTTTTCCATTTACACCAAAGAGACCGACCGCATCGACGATGCCAGCGCCGCCCAGGCCGTCACCGCCGTGCTGCGCTTTCTCTCCCGGCTGGGCGTGGTAAAATACACCTGCCACAGCGGCTGCCTGCCCAGCGTGCTGCATGAGGGTGACCTGACCTCAGTCATCACCCCTTGCGGCGGGGTGTTCCGCCGCCTGCTGGGGCCGGGCGAATATGCCGAATACGGCCAGGTCCTGGGCCAGCTGCTGGACCCCTTCACCGGCGAGGTGCGGGCCGAACTGCGCAGCCCCACCAGCGGCACCATCTTTTTTGCCATTCACCACCCTTTGTGCACCGAGCACACGGTGGCCTTCCGCATCATCCGGCGGATGCGGCTGTAACCCCCGCACCGGGCCGGTTTTCCGGTTCGGCCGCCAAATTGCAAATTTAAAAGGCAAAAAGATTTCAAAATTCCAAAGAAGAAGGTTGTCTATGTCCGCACAAACTGATTCCCGGGCACAAAGCCAGGCCCAATATGAAAAAATGACCGGCACCCCCATTCCGAAGCTGGTGCTCACGCTGGCAGCCCCCACCGTGGTCAGTATGCTGGTCAGCTCCATTTACAACATGGCGGATACATTCTTTGTAAGCCAGCTGGGCACCAGTGCCTCCGGCGCCGTGGGCGTGGTGTTCAGCCTGATGGCCATCATTCAGGCCGTGGGCTTCACTCTGGGCATGGGCTCCGGCAGCATCATCTCCCGCCTGCTGGGCCGCCAGCAGACGCAGGATGCCACCCGCTATGCCTCCACCGCCTTTTTCACCTGCTTCGGCATTGGCTGCCTGCTTACGTTGGTCGGGCTGTTGTTTCTGAACCCCATGATGCGCCTGCTGGGCGCCACCGAGACCATTCTGCCCTATGCCAAAGACTACGGCCGCTACATTCTGCTGGCCGCCCCCTTTATGGCCAGCAGCTTCACCATGAACAACATCCTCCGGTTTGAGGGCAAGGCTTCGCTGGCCATGATCGGCCTGACCACCGGCGGCATTCTGAACATGGTGCTGGACCCGCTGCTCATCTTCGGGTTTCGCCTGGGCATTGCCGGGGCCGCCATCGCCACCGGCCTGAGCCAGCTGATCAGCTGGAGCATTCTGCTCTCCATTTTTCTTCTGCGCAAAACCCAGTGCCGCCTTTCGCTGCGCTATTACACCCGGAATGTGCGGGAACTGCTGGAAATTCTCAAGCAGGGCCTGCCCAGCCTGTCCCGTCAGGGGCTGGCAAGCCTGGCCAGTATGCTGCTGAACCAGAACGCCGCCGTTTATGGCGACGCAGCAGTGGCCGCCATGAGCATCGTCTCCCGCATCTGTATGTTCGTGCTCAGCGTCATGCTGGGCATCGGGCAGGGCTTTCAGCCGGTGGCCGGCTTCAACTACGGCGCGGGCAAGTATTCCCGGGTCAAGCAGGCGTTCCGGTTCACCTTCCTGCTGGGCGAGATCTCCATGAGCGTTCTGGCCCTGTTGGGCTTTGTGTTTGCGCCCCAGCTGGTGCAGCTCTTCCGGAATGACCCCCAGGTGGTGCTCATCGGCGGGTTTGCCCTGCGCTGCCAGTGTGTGGCGCTGGCCCTGCAGCCCCTGAACGTCTGCGGCAACATGCTGTTCCAGAGCATCGGCCAGAGCAAGCCGGCCACCTTTCTTTCCTGCACCCGCCAGGGCCTGTTTTTCATTCCGTCCATTCTGGTGCTGCCCCGGATCATCGGGCTGACCGGCGTGCAGATCACCCAGCCCCTGGCGGACATTCTCTCGTTTGTGGTTTCTGTGCCTCTACTGCTGCGCTTTTTCCGCCAGCTGCCCCGGGACGAAGCCGGAGCATTCGAGAAATTGTAATATTTGTAGATTTTTTACAGAAAAAGCAGAGCCTTTTTTCTCTTTCGTCCGTTGACGTGTCAAAGAGTGCGCGATATAATAAGAAGCAATCACACAGAATTCAAATGCAGTGAAGGGAACAAGTACCCTTCCGTGTGGCCTTGAGAGAACTGCCGGATGGTGAAAGGCAGCAGGTGCAGCGGAAGCGGGAAGTCATCTTGGAGCAGCCGACCCAAAGGCGGGCCTTGAGAAAAACAGCCGTGCTTTTCAAGCAGGATGTGCCCGCTCAGTAGGCTCGGACGGGCGCACCCGTTACCGTGCATGGCTTTCAACCGGAAGCCGTTGAGTGGCCATAGCGTGCTATGGCAAAGAAGAGTGGTACCGCAGAGAACGTTCTGAGCGTCTTTGTCTCTTTAACAGGAGGCAAAGGCGCTTTTTGTTTTTCTCGATACAGCAAAGTTTCACACGTTCCAGGAGGAGTTCCCCATGATGCTGACAGGCGCACAGATTTTTGTAAAAGTTCTGATCGAACAGGGTGTAGACACCATGTTCGGCTATCCCGGCGGTTCGGTCCTGAATCTGTACGACGAACTGTACAAGGCACAGGATCAGATCACCCACATTATGACCGCCCATGAGCAGGGCGCTGCCCACGCGGCGGACGGCTACGCCCGCGCGACCGGCCGCACCGGCGTGGTGCTGGCCACCAGCGGCCCGGGTGCCACCAACCTGGTCACCGGCATCGCCACTGCATACATGGACAGCGTTCCCATGGTGGCCTTTACCGGCAACGTGGGCACCAATCTGATCGGCAAGGACAGCTTCCAGGAAGTGTATATCACTGGCATCACCATGCCCATCACCAAGCACAACTTCGTGGTGCGCCATGTGGAAGAGCTGGCCGACACCATGCGGGAGGCCTTCCGCATTGCCCAGACCGGCCGCAAAGGCCCCGTTCTGGTGGACATTCCCAAGGACGTGACCAGCGCCCGCGCCGAATACACCCCGGCTCCGGCCTTCCAGCCTGCGCCCCCCAGCACCGAGTATGACCCCATCGCCGTGCGTCAGGTTGCTGAGATCATCAACCGGGCCAAGCGTCCCATTATCTACTTCGGCGGCGGCACCCACACCAACGGCGGCCGCACCCATCTGCAGGAGCTGATTCACAAGGCGGACATTCCCGCCACCCATACCCTGATGGCCGCCGGTGTGCTGAGCTACGGCGACCCCATGAACCTGGGCATTCTGGGCATGCACGGCAACTTCACCAGCAACAAGGCGGTGGACGAGGCCGACGTGGTGGTGGCCATCGGCACCCGTTTCTCGGACCGTGTGGCCCTGAACACCAAGAGCTTTGCCCACAACGCCACCATCGTGCAGATCGACATCGACCCCGCCGAGGTGAGCAAGAACGTGCCCGTCGGGCACAGCGTGGTGGGCGACGCGGCGGTGATCCTCTCCGCCATGCTCCCCTACATTCAGCCCGCCCGTCACGAAAAGTGGTGGGCGCAGATCCGCGAGTGGCAGGCCAACGATTTCCATCCGCAGGATCACGATGACCGGCTGATGCCCCATCAGATCATCGGCACCTGCTGTGAGCTGGCCGGGCCGGACGCCGTTTACGTCACCGACGTGGGCCAGCACCAGATGTGGGCCGCCCAGTACATCAAGCACGTGAAGGAGCGCGGCTTCCTCACCAGCGGCGGTCTGGGCACCATGGGCTTCGGCTACGGCGCCGCGCTGGGTGCGCAGGCAGCCCTGGGCCGCGAGACCCCCGTGATCATGATGACCGGCGACGGCTCCTTCCACATGAACATGAACGAGGCCTGCACAGCGGTCAGCTACAACCTGCCGGTGATCACGGTCATCTTCAACAACCAGGTGCTGGGCATGGTCCGCCAGTGGCAGACCGCCTTCTACGGCAAGCGCTACTCCAGCACCGACCCCCATCGCCAGACCAACTACGTGAAGGTGGCGGAGGGCTTCGGCCTGAAGGGCTACCACTGCGAGAATCTGGAGCAGTTCCAGGCGGCCTTTGCCGAGGCGCTGGCCAGCCACAAGCCCGCCTGGATCGAGTGCGTCATCAACAAGGACGAGAAGGTTCTGCCCATGATTCCCGCCGGCGGCACCATTGACGATATGATGATGAGCTGACGGCTTTTGCCCAAAGCATTTCCCAGTTTTTAAGGAGGCAACCACCCATGAATCGCCATGTGATCAGCCTGCTGGTGGACAACCACGCAGGCGTTCTGACACGGGTCTCCAGCCTGTTTGGCCGCCGCGGCTACAACATCGACAGCCTGACCGTGTCCGCCACCAACAATCCCGCCATCAGCCGCATCACCATTGTGGTGCATGTGGACGATGAGACCGAATTGCAGCAGATCATTCTGCAGAGCGCCAACCTGCAGGAGACCCAGCAGGTGTTCGCGCTGGACATCAGCCACAGCTTGCTGCGTGAGCTGCTGCTGATCAAGGTGCAGGCCGATGTGACCAACCGGACCGAGCTGAAGGAGATCTGCTCCATCTACAAGGCCAAGATCATCGACCTCTCCCCCGACAGCATGGTGTTTGAGCTGACCGGCGAGCCGGAGAAGATCGACGCGTTCCTGAAGATGCTGGCCGGATACAAGATTCTGGAGATGTGCCGCACCGGCATCACCGCCCTGGAGCGGGGCGGCGCCCACGGCCACGTGCAGCAACAGTAAACGTTTGCTTTTCACCTGCATCCGGAGCCCTCTTTCCGGCATGGCAGGAGAAAATAAATTCGAGAGGGCGCATCGCAGCGCTTTCCCATCTTCGTAAATACGCCACCACTTAACTTGACAAAGAAAACAAGGAGTGTAAGAACCATGATCAAGAAGTATTACGACACCGATTGCAACCTGGGCGTGCTGGACGGCAAGACCGTCGCCGTCATCGGCTTCGGCAGCCAGGGCCATGCTCATTCCATGAACCTGGCCGAGAGCGGTGTGAAGGTCGTTGTCGGCCTGCGCAAGGGCAGCGCCCACTGGGAGAAGGCGGAGAAGTTCGCCGAGACCAACGAGAACTTCTCCGTTGCCACCATCGAAGAGGCCGCTCAGGCTGGTGATGTGGTCATGATGCTGGTGCCCGATGAGCTGGCTGCCGACATCTACAACAAGCAGGTCGCTCCCTACATGAAGGAAGGCGACACCCTGTGCTTCGCCCACGGCTTCAACATCCACTTCCAGTTCATCAAGCCCCAGCCCAACATCGACGTCATCATGATCGCCCCCAAGGGCCCCGGCCACACCGTTCGCAGCCAGTACCTGGAGGGCAAGGGCGTGCCCAGCCTGATCGCTGTGCAGCAGGATTACACCGGTAAGGCCAAGGAGACCGCTCTGGCCTATGCTTCCGGCATCGGCGCCGGCCGTGCAGGCATCCTGGAGACCAGCTTCCGTGAGGAGACCGAGACCGACCTGTTCGGCGAGCAGGCCGTTCTGTGCGGCGGCGTGTGCGAGCTGATGCATGCCGGCTTCGACACTCTGGTTGCCGCTGGCTACGAGCCCGAGATGGCTTACTTCGAGTGCATCCATGAGATGAAGCTGATCGTTGACCTGATCAACCAGGGCGGCTTCGGCAAGATGCGTTACTCCATCTCCAACACCGCTGAGTACGGCGATTACCGCACCGGCAAGCGCCTGATCACCGAGGAGACCCGCAAGGAGATGCGCAAGGTTCTGACCGAGATTCAGGACGGCACCTTCGCCAGCGAGTTCATGACCGAGATGAGCAGCGGCCGCAAGGCTCACTTCCTGGCTCAGCGCCGCATCCAGGCCGAGCACCCCGTGGAGAAGGTCGGTGCCGAGCTGCGTGAGATGATGAGCTGGCTGAAGAAGTAAGCCCCGCGCTCCCCTTTTTCCATAAGCGAAAAGC
This sequence comes from uncultured Oscillospiraceae bacterium, assembly GCA_934513685.1. GTDB lineage: Bacteria > Bacillota > Clostridia > Oscillospirales > Ruminococcaceae > SFJ001. The sequence continues at coordinate 18,527 of CAKSWY010000008.1, forward strand.
AGCGGGCCGGGCATGGCCTGGCGGCATGGGTTCTTCCCGTAGCTGCTTGCCAGCCCGGCCCGCTTTTTGCTTTTTAGTTCGACCGTATTTCGTTTTTTTGCAAAGTTAGGAGACAACGATGCGCAGCGATAATGTTACCAAGGGCCCTGAGCGTGCCCCCAACCGGAGCCTGTTTTACGCTCTGGGCTACACCGACGAAGAACTGGAACGCCCCCTGATCGGCGTGGTCAGCGCCTTCAGTGAGATCGTGCCCGGCCATATGAATCTGGATAAGCTGGCCGAGGCCGTCAAGGCCGGCGTCCGCATGGCGGGCGGCACCCCCATCCTGATTCCCGCCATTGGCGTGTGCGACGGCATTGCCATGGGCCACATCGGCATGAAGTATTCTCTGGCCAGCCGTGAGCTGATCTGCGACAGCGTGGAGACCATGTTCATGGCCCATCAGCTGGACGGTCTGGTTCTGGTGCCCAACTGCGACAAGATCGTGCCCGGCATGGTCATGGCGGCCTGCCGCATGAACGTGCCCGCCGTGGTTTGCAGCGGCGGCCCCATGCTGGCCGGCAGCTACGATGGCCAGGAGGTCAGCCTGTCCAAGATGTTCGAGGCCGTCGGCGCCTACAAAGCCGGCCTGATCGACGACGCCAAGCTGGATGAATGCACCCATGGTTGCTGCCCCAGCTGCGGCAGCTGCAGCGGTATGTACACCGCCAACAGCATGAACTGCCTGTGCGAGGCCATCGGCATCGCCCTGCCCGGCAACGGCACCATTCCCGCCGTGCATTCCCGCCGCCTGCAGCTGGGCAAGCACGCCGGCATGGCCGTGATGGAGATGGTGAAGAAGGGCATCACCGCCCGCGACATCATCAACGAGAAGAGCATCCGCAATGCTCTGACCTGCGACATGGCCCTGGGCTGCAGCACCAACACCGTGCTGCACCTGCTGGCCATTGCCCATGAGGCCGGTGTGGATCTGGATCTGAAGGTCTTTAACGAGATCAGCGCCAAGACCCCCAACCTGTGCCACCTTGCCCCCGCAGGCCCCACCCATATGCCCGAGCTGGACGCAGCCGGCGGCATTCCCGCCGTGCAGGCTGAGCTGGCCAAGAAGGGCCTGCTGGACCTGAGCCTGCCCACCGTGACCGGCAAGACCGTGGGCGAGAACATCGCCGGTGCGGTCAACCTGAACCACAACGCCATCCGTCCCATCGACGATCCCTTCAGCCAGACCGGCGGCCTGCAGATCCTGTGGGGCAACATCGCGCCCGACGGCTGCGTGGTCAAGCGCAGCGCTGTGGCCCCCGAGATGCAGGTTCACAGCGGCCCCGCCCGTGTGTTCAACAGCGAGGATGAGGCCATCGATGCCATCTACAACGGCCGCATTCATCCCGGCGATGTGGTGGTCATCCGCTACGAAGGCCCCAAGGGCGGCCCCGGTATGCGCGAGATGCTGAATCCCACCAGCGCTCTGGCGGGCATGAAGCTGGACACCACCGTGGCCCTCATCACCGACGGCCGCTTCTCCGGCGCTTCCCGCGGTGCGGCCATCGGCCATGTCAGCCCTGAGGCTGCTTCCGGCGGCCCCATCGGCCTGATCGAGGAGGGCGACACCATCCAGATCGACATTCCCAACGCCAGCATCCATCTGGATGTGAGCGAGGAGGTTCTGGCCGCCCGCAAGGCCGCCTATGTGCAGCCTGAGCCCAACATCAAGACCGGCTGGCTGGCCCGCTACGCCCGCATGGTCACCAGCGCCAACCTGGGTGCTGTGGTGCAGTAAGCGGTTTGTTTTCGGTTCTCTGCTTTTTAGTGGTACCTGAAGCGGTTGCTGCCATGCTGTAACGATTGATTGAACTCCCCGTACTGCCTTTTTGTAAGGGCAGTGCGGGGAGTTTTTGTTTGTGTCTGCTCGTGTTTTTTGTAGAATCCGCGGTGACAGATGCACGGCACAGTTCGGCTCTGTCTGATTCGTCAGAAACAGCCTTCTTTTCGATTGTCCTGGCTTGTCTTTTTCGCTGTAAGGTTGTACTTGGCGGAATAAATTGCATATTACAACAGAAAAGCCCTAACCATTGTACATGGTCAAGGCTTTATTTTTACTGTACTTCTTCTATTTCGCCAGTGTCTTTGTCTACATGATATTCTTTAAGCAGCATACCACTGAAAAGCAATTTTGCGTCATGTTCTTCTTTGTCAACATATTCATATACAGACACATCCAGCAGATTTCCCACAACGGAGATTTTGGTTGTTGTTTTGTAATTGAAGTTGACAATTGCATGGATTTCGTCGTCACTCTTGAAATACTTTTTGTAGTAGTCCAACGCATAGTCTTCCATTTGGATATTTTCTGCAATTGTTGCAATTCGCCAATTTCCAGTAACATCATTGCGAACCTTGGTAACTACAAAGTTTATATCGTCTTTGGCTTCGCTTTCAATTTGCGTTTTCTCAGACTGCTGTTCCGTTGAAACGGCAGTATCTTTTACTTCACCCGCTGCCTCCTCCTTTGATCCTGCGTTCCCTGCAGCAGAAAGCAAAATGACAACAATGATTACCCAAAACCACCACTTCTTAAAAATCGGTTTCTTGCCTTTGCTTTTTGCTTCTTTTTCTTTCATGATACCCTACCTCCGAGTTCATTTGATATTAAACATTATATCAATTTGTAACACAAAAGTATAGTGTATTATAAACTCAATTTTGTGTTATAGTTTTATGCAGATTGTCAACTCTATAATGTACCTAAAAGAAGCATGGGGGATTGCATTATGGAGAAATTTATCGTGACGCCCAAAGAAGATACAAGTGTCACAATGACAATTCGCATTGATCGGGCGTTGCAGGAAAGATACAATGAATTATCAGCAAAAACAAATCGTTCGAGAAACGAACTGATCAGCATGGCTTTGCGATACGCTTTGGATCACATGGAACTGAAAGATGAATAATGACCCAATGAGAGCCTTTGGATTTTATCCTCAGGCTCTTAATTATTTATATACGTATGCGCGTTCACACACCTGCCCCATTCCGCTTTGTTTCCAGTTGCCTGCATCGTCAATGCGCTGGCGGATTTTGTCATTCTCCTTGCATGGCATATGGAGCAATTCTTAAGAAATCTGTATCCAGCCCCATTTTTTCAACGATTTTCGATCATTTTCACAATTTACACCACAATTTGAAACTTTTTTGTCATTTTCATCTTTTCCGCACCTGCTTTTTATGCTACAATACTTTTCGTAAGGCGGCGCAGATTTTCCTGCACGCACAATTGCTCCAAAACCACATTTGAAAGAAGGTATTCTCTTGCGGCGTGTAGTTTCTTTGCTGCTGGTTCTGGCCCTGGCAACGGGCCTGTTCACTGCCTGCGGCTCTTCCGCTTCCTCGGAAGCGGCCCCCACCGCTACCCCGGAACCGACGGCGACTCCGGAACCGACTCCGGTTCCCCTGAACCCCAACCCGCTCACCGGCCTGGAAAAGGCGGCCGACTATCCCAACGGCAAGCGCCCGGTTGCGGTGATGGTGAACAACATCAAGTCCAGTTCCGGCAACGATGCCTTCCCTCAGTGGGGCATTGGCGACGCCGACCTGCTGTATGAAATCGTCACCGAGGGCGGCATTACCCGCCTGATGGCGGTATTCTCCGATTACACCAAGATGCCCACCGTTGGCCCCGTGCGCTCCGCCCGCGACCAGCACGTGCAGCTGATGATGCCCTATCAGGCTCTGTATGTGCACGAGGGCGCCAGCATTTTTGCCGCCCGCCTGATGCGGGAGCCTGTGGCCAAATACGGCCTGTACAGCTACGACCCCAACGATTACAGCACCTACGATTATACCGCCACCGACCTGTACAACGCAGGCCCCTTCGGCACGGTGGTAAAGTGGGACCAGCAGCGCATGGCCAGCCGCAGCCAGGAGATGTGCGCCTACACCAGCGGCGAGCTGGTGGCCAACGCGGTGGCCAAGGGCGCAGACGACAACTTTGAGCCTTCCCCCATCTTCAACTTTGTGCGGTACGATGAGCCTGCCCGGGAACTGACCGGGAACGCCGCCAATGAGATGCATTTCCAGTACTCCAGCAGCTATTATTCCGGCTTCAGCTACGACGCCGCCAGCGGCACCTACCTGAAAACCAACACCAAGGGCGGACCCCACATTGACGGCAACACCGGCGAGCAGCTGAGCTTTACCAACGTTCTGCTGCTGTTTGCGGACATCAAGCCGTACAGCCAGCTGGGCTACGATGCCGGTATGCTCACCCACGTGGAATACAGCTGGGGCGGCGTTGGCTACTACTTCTGCGGCGGCAAGATGGAACCCATCCGCTGGCTGAAGGGCCTGCCCACCGATCCCCTGCGCATTGTGGACAATCAGGGCAACGAGATCGACGTGGAGATCAACTGCGGCAAGACCTACATCGGCTTCTCCGATTATGGAATGTACGATTACTGCACCGTGGATGGCCGCAGCATGAACGCTGAAATTGAAGAGGCCCCCACCGTGGACGAAAATCTGAGCAGCGACAATCAGGAAGCTGCCGATTGATTTTTGCTCTGTATGGAGCTGAACAGCCCCGTTTTTCCCCGGCCGATCGTTCCGTATACTTTCTAAAAATGAAACAACGCACAAACAGGGTGTCAGAATCCAGATTCCGGCACCCTGTTTTCGTTTTTTCGAGATTATGTTTTTGGTTGGTTACAAATAGCACTCCAACTCCGGCTGCCCGGCCAAACCCTGCCGCATGGCTTCCAGAAAATCATCCATCAGGGGCTTTCGGGTTTGCCCCAGCAGCGCGTAAATAATTCGGTCCGGCGGGCCCTGCTCCAGCTTGCATCGCTGAATGCCCTGCCCCTGCGGCAGGCGGCGCGCCACCGAGGCCGGAACCACCGCCCAGGCCCCTTCGTCCAGCAGCAGATCCTCCATCCAGGCCATCTGATCCAGCAGCACCGTGGCCTGCACATCCGGCCCGAACCAGTAGTCATGCCATTGGTCGCACCCTGGATACCAGGGCATCCGCACCTCCCGCACCGGATCCAGTGCCGACGGCAGCATGGTCCCCGCCGGGGCCGGGCCGTTCATAACCAGCACCATTGGCTCCCGGAACACCGGCAGGCTTTCCACCCGGGGATGGTACATCCGGTCCGAGATGATGGCCAGATCCACCAGACCAAGCCCCACATCGTCGTACCCAATGCGGGAGGTGCAGGTGTGGTATCGCACCCGGGCGTCCGGCCGAAGCTGCAAAAAGCGCCGCAGCACCGGGCCAAGCAGGTAGGTGCTCACGCTGACAATGGACTCCAGCCGCAGTGTGACGGAGCCATTGAGTTTTTTCAGGTCCTTGGCTTCCTGCCAGATGGCCAACCATTTTTCCGCCACCGGAACAAAGGCCCGCCCCTGCGCGGTCAGCTCCACACTGCGGCGGCCCCGGCCCCGCTGCAGCAGCGGGTACCCCAATTCCTCTTCCAGCACACCCAGCCGCCGGCTGAGGGCCGGCTGTGTGATGAACAGCTGCTGTGCCGCGCCGGACACAGTGCCGCACCGCACCACCGCCAAAAAGGCTTCCAGCTCTGATTGTGTCATCCTTGGTTTCTCCTTTCTGTTTTTTCGATTCAGCGTCAAAGCCCGGCGGCCGTGCCGGGCTTGTTTTTACTCCAAAATTATAAGTTTTGCTTATATAATAGCAAGAAAATTCGCATTTTACAAATATATTCTTCTGTGGTACCCTTGGTTCGTGGCCATTCCGCACCGGTTTTTCTTCCCGCGGCGGCGTGGCAAAATTCCACAGAAGAGGATGTCGAACTCCATGACTCAAACGCAAAATCTCACATCCGGCCCCATTGCGCGGCAGCTGGTCACGCTGGCCCTTCCGCTGCTGATTGGCAACATTCTTCAGCAGTTCTACAACACCATCGACAGCTTCATCGTTGGCCGGTACGTGGGCCTGGACGCCTTTGCCGCCATCGGAATTGCGGGCACGGTGATGAACCTGTTCGTGTTCGTGCTCAGCGGCTTCTGCGCCGGCATCTCCATCATTCTGGCCCAGTTCTTCGGCCGGGACGACTTCGCCGGTTTCCGTCAGGAGGTCTGGCTGGCCACGGCTCTGGGGGTGGGCGGCACCGCCGTCATCAGCCTGATCGGCTTTGCGGCCATGTCGCCGCTGCTTCGCCTGATCCAGACCCCGGCCGACCTGCGTGTGCTCGTTGCGGGCTATCTGCGCATCATCTTTCTGGGGCTTGTCACCACCTATCTTTACAACCTGTGCGCCTCTGCTCTGCGCTCGGCCGGCAATTCTGCTGCGGCTCTGGCGGCTCTGGCCGTGGCCATGGCGGCCAACCTGGTGCTGGATCTGCTGTTTGTGGTTCGTTTCGGCATGGGCGTTGAAGGGGCGGCTCTGGCCACCGTGCTGGCCCAGCTGCTCTCGGTCATTCTCTGTGTGATTTACTGGAAAACCCGCTTCCCCCACCTGATGTGCGGCCCGGCCGACCTGAAATACGACCACCAGCTGGCGGCCCAGTCGGCCAACTACGGGCTGGTGTCGGCCCTGCATCAATCCAGCCTGTACATCGGCAAGCTGCTGGTTCAGGGCGCGGTGAACAGCATGGGCACCCAGGTGATTGCAGCCTATACCGCCACCACCCGCATTGAGGGCTTCGCCAATTCCTTCGGCGACAGCGGCTCTGCGGCGCTCTCCATTTTTGTGGCCCAAAACGAGGGCGCCGGCAAGCGTGAGCGCACCCAGCAGGGCTTCCGCATCGGCTTTGGCCTGATGATGGGGCTGGTGCTCACCATTTCCGTCATCATGGCCCTACTTGCCGCCCCCTGCAGCGCCCTGCTCATCGGCTCCGGGCAGGAGGCCTCGGTGGCCAGCGCCGTTGGCTATCTGCGGCTCATCTCGGTGTTCTACTTCCTGTGCTTTACCGGCAATGTGTTTGTGGGTTATTACCGCGGCCGCGGCATGGTTCAGGTGCCGGTCATCGGCACCTGCCTGCACATCACGGTGCGGGTCATCCTCTCGTACCTGCTGGCCGGCCGCATGGGCCTGCGCGCCGTTGCGCTGGCCACCGGCATTGGCTGGATGTTCGTTGTGCTGTACCACTCGTCGGTGTATCGCCGCCTGCGCAAGCAGGACGCTGCGGCACAGTAACTTTTCTTTTCTCGCACAGCCAAAAAGGGCAGGATGCGCAAAACATCCTGCCCTTTTTGCTTTTTATGCCTCATCGCGGCCCATCGGGTCAATTCACCGAAAAGCAGCGCAGTTTGCTCGCTTGTGCGGCTTTTCCAGGCAGGCGCCAATGGCCATACTCACCAGCATTGCCAGCGAAAGGCCCAGCCCCAGATTCTCCATTCCGCCAAATGTGGTGGCCATCGTCACACCCAGGCACATTCCAAGGCACATACCCTCCGTGCTGTAATCCTGCCGGGCTTCCTCCCGGTTCTGCTGTTTGCTGTGGCGAACGCACAGCACCGCCACGGCTACGCCCGCCAGCACCCAGGGGAATGCCGCACGCACAAAGTCCAGAAGCGCGTTCATTTCAATCCATCACCTCTCGTTCGGTGGGTTCGGCTGCAAGCTCCGCTGTGTTGGTCCGGACCCACGCATCCAGAACCTGCATCTGCTCCTCCGTATGGAACCAGTGCTCGCCGTTCTCCATCACGGTGAGAGCCGCACCGGTGCGCCGGGCAAAGGCTTCCACCGTTTCGCGGGGCATGAGGGCGTCCCCGCTGCCGTACAAAATCGCCGTGGGCACCCGCCACTGAATCGGGTGCTGTCGCACATCCTGCAGATACCGCCAGGACAGGGTCTCGCCAAATTCCGTTTTGATCTCGCCCCACTGCCGCAGTTCCGGTTCGGTGACGCCTGCCCCGGCCATCATCGCTTCGATCAGCTGCTCCATATCCACCACGGGGGAGATGAACAGCGCCCGGTCCACCTGGGTTTCATCCAGCGCCTGCATGGCAAAAAACGCCCCAATGCTGTTGGCGATCAGCAGAAGTTTTGTGCCCTCCCGCCGGGCTGCTTCAAAATAGGGCAGGAATTCCTCCCGGGCCTCCCAGGGGGTCTGCGCCCGGTAATCGAACCCGGTCACGCGCCAACCCGGAAGCAAGGCCCGGTAATGTTCTGCCTCCTGGGCGTTTCCGCCCTTGCCGTGCAGGTAAATCGCCTGCCACTGTACCTGCTGCATCGTTATTCACCTCACTGTTCGATTTACGAAGTTTCTTTCTGTATAAGCGTTATAGCACCGACTTGCATCCAAATTGCAAAAAGCAGCGGCGTTTTTCCGCAAAATGAGAAACGCCGCTGCTTTAGAATCATTTTCAGGGTTCAGAGGCCGGTCACATCTGCACGCCGGCCTTGCACAGTTCCACAAACTGCTTTGCCACGCGGGGGCTGCGGCCGCCGCTGCGGATGGCGAAGGCCTCGGCCTTCATCATCAGCCGGTCCGCCGGCATCTGCAGGCCGTACTGGGCCGCCAGGTCCAGCACGATCTGCTCGAAGCGCTCCTTGTCCGGCCGGCTGTAAGTGACCGTCAGGCCGAACCGGGCCGACAGGCTCATCAGCTCCTGCATGGTGTCGCCGTGGTGGATGTCGTCCCCTTCCCGGTCGCTCATGGTCTCTTTGATGAGATGACGGCGGTTGGAGGTGGCGTACACCACCAGATTCTGGCTGCGGCCGCCCACGCTGCCCTCCAGAATGGCCTTCAGTGCCGCAAAGTTGTCGTCGTTGGCGGTAAAGGACAGGTCATCAATAAACAGAATGAACTTCAGGGGGTTCGCCGCCAGGCTGTCCATCAGCTCGGGCAGCTGATACAGCTGGTTCTTCTTAATCTCCACCAGGCGCAGGCCCTCACCCGCAAACTCATTGGCAATGGCCTTGATGGAGCTGGACTTGCCGGTGCCCGCATCGCCGTACAGCAGCACGTTGTTCGCGGGCTGCCCGGCCAGCAGGGCCTTTGTGTTGGCGATGACCTTCTCCCGCTCCCGCTCGTAGCCGGGCAGCTGGTCCAGCCGCTGGGGGTCGGGGTATTTCACGGGGGCCAGATGGCCATCTTCCAGCGTAAACACATGGTACCGTGCAAAAATTCCGTAGCCCTTGTGGCTCACGTCGTTCATACGCTGGCGGTAGGCCGCGGCAAAATCCAAAGTGCTGGTCTCCCACTGGGGAAGGCACTGGGTCACACCGGGCAGCCCGGCCAGCATCTCTTCGCTGGTCACCCGGGCCGCCTGGGCCAGAAACTCCAGCTCCAGCTCCAGGCTGCGCTTCAGCTGCGGGCCAACGCCTGCCGCCGTGCAGCTTTTCACCACATACAGGTTCTCATCCTCCAGAACGGCTTCCAGCAGATAATCGCTCCAGTTTTCCGTGTGGGCAAACAGGGCCGCGCAGAACGCCCCATAGCGGCTCATCCGCTCGGTGCGGCGCTCGTCGCTGCCGCGCAGCATCTCCATAAAGGCCGCGACCACCGGGTCCTTCAGCAGGCCGCGAAATACCACAAGCCCCTCCATGCGAAGGGCAATTTCATGTTGTTCCATTGTGTCTCCGTCCAATCTTATCCGTTCCGCTGTTGCCCTGTGCCGCAGCGGAGCATCCGGCGAAAAAGGGGATATTTCGTTTAGTATACTCTCCTTTTGCGGCCGCTTCAAGCAAAATCGGCCGCGCTTTAGGGCTGCCGCGTTTTTCTCGAAAATATTTTCAAAGCATTCCCAAATACTTCAAAGCTGTGCTTGACAAAAGCGGATTTTTCCCGGTATAATAATTTCCATTCAAATGCGTTAGAAACGGGGCCCGGCTGCGGCCCCGCCCGGATGCAGAGAGCCGTCGTCTGGTGCAAGGCGGTTCCGGGTGCCGCAGCAAATCTCCCCGCAAGCAGCGTCCTGAACCGCTTTTGCTTAGTAAGGATCGCCGGCCGGCTGCCGTTACCCTGCCAGCGGATGTTTCTGTCCGCACTGAGTGGCTGCCTTTTTCAGCAGCAATCAAGAGTGGTACCGCGGAGTGACCGAATTGCGAACGTTCAAGGCCCTCCGTCTCTTGCATGGTAAGAGACGGGGGCCTTTTTGTATGCCCCCGCACAAACAGGTCATTGAAACGAGGAAAAGGAGAACTGCTCACCATGGTCACTTTGGACAAAATCTATCACGCCGCCTTTGTTCTGAAAGACGTTGCCCGCAGAACCGACCTGATCGCCGCCCCCAACCTGTCTGCCGACAGCAACATCTACCTGAAAACCGAAAACCTTCAGGTGACCGGCAGCTTCAAAGTGCGCGGCGCTTACTACAAGATCAGCCAGCTGACCGAAGAGGAAAAGGCCCGCGGCATCATCGCCTGCAGCGCCGGCAACCATGCCCAGGGCGTGGCCCTGGCCGCCACCCAGAACGGCATCAAGAGCGTGGTCTGCATGCCGGATGGCGCCCCCATCAGCAAGGTGGAGGCCACAAAGCGCCTGGGCGCGGAGGTGTGCCTGGTGCCCGGCGCTTACGACGATGCCTACGCCAAGGCCTGCGAACTGCAGCAGGAAACCGGCGCCACCTTCATCCACCCCTTTGACGACGACATGGTGATCGCCGGTCAGGGCACCATCGGCCTGGAAATTCTGGACCAGCTGGAAAATGTAGATGCCGTGATCGTGCCCATCGGCGGCGGCGGCCTCATCAGCGGCGTGGCCTTTGCCATCAAGAGCCTGCGCCCGGAGGTGAAGGTGTACGGCGTGCAGGCGGCCGGTGCCCCCAGCATGTTCAACAGCGTGCACGACCATGTGCAGGAGACCCTGCCCGCGGTTTCCACCTTTGCCGATGGCATTGCCGTTAAGCGCCCCGGCGACACCACCTTTGCCATGGTGGAGCAGTATGTGGACGAGATCGTCACCGTGAGCGAGGACGAGATCGCCGCCGCCATTCTGGCCCTGATCGAGAAGCAGAAGCTCATCGCTGAGGGTGCCGGTGCAGTGAGCGTGGCCGCCGCCATGTTCGGCAAACTGCCCATCCAGGGCAAAAACGCGGTGTGCCTGGTTTCCGGCGGCAACATCGACGTGAACATCCTGAACCGCGTCATCACCCGCGGCCTGGTGATGAGCGGCCGCAACACCAACCTGATGATCGCCCTGGAGGACAAGCCCGGCCAGCTGCAGGGTGTCTCCGAGATCATCTCCCGCTGCGGTGCCAACGTGGTCAGCGTCCATCACGACCGGGCCGACACTTCCATGACCATCACCAGCTGCTTCCTGAAGCTGGGGCTGGAAACCCGTGACCATACCCAGATCGAAGAGATCCGCAAGGCGCTCACCGAGGCCGGGTTCCATCTGGTCAGCGAGCGGGCCTGAATGCCGCACAGTTTCCCCCTGTAACAACAACGTCCGCCCTGCGCCCGAAGAAGTTCTTCGCCGCACCGAGCGGATGTTTTCTTTTTAGGGAATCGCTGCGTAATCGTCGTACAGCACCGTCAGGCGGTAGGCTTCCTTGGCAAGGTCCGCGTGCATATGGCCGCAGTACCACTGCTTCAGGCCCTTGACCCGCCGATACACCTCGTCCAGGTAGCCGCTGACCGGGTCGTTCTCCCGGAAGCTGTACCGCCCAAAATAGATGGGAATCAAAACGCGGGGCAGCGTGTGAGTGAGAATGTAATCCACCTGATTGCCATGGGCCTCCAGCGTTTGCAGCCCATGCTCCATCTCCTGGGGCGACAACAGCTCCTCCGGCCACCAGGAATATCCCTCGAGCCGGTATTTCCGGTCGATGGAGCTGGCCCCGCCCATGGTCCAGAAGGTCTTTCCCGCAATGGTGTAGTACTCGCCCCGCCGCAGGTGAATCACGTTGGGGGCATCCGGCAGGCGGTTGATCCTGCCCCCGTTCCACGCCTCCACCGGCTGTGCATTCCAGAAGGCGTGGTTGTCGTGGTTGCCGTCCACAAACAAGATCTGATAGGGCTTTTGCGCCATCCAATCGACCCATTTCGCATAGGCGCGGCGGTTCTGCACAGCCTGGCGGCGGGCAAAGGGCAGGTCAAAGGGGATTTGCTCCTCCTCCAGTACATCCGTCGGCAAAAACGGGAAGCCGAAATCGCCGCAGATCACCACATAGTCCTCTTTGGTGAGCATCGGCTCGGCCGGAAATTTTTGGGGCGCGAGCTTCCCAATCTCGACCGGGCCGTGAAGGTCACCGAATACATAAAACGCCATACCGCTCTCTCCTTTCAGGCCGAATGGTTTCTCTTCGCCCTGCTTTCCTGTTTCTGCAATGTTCTCGCTTCGCTCGCGTTAACATCGGCCCACTTCAAACGGCCCCGTTCTTGACGGCCCGCTTCCGTTCGGGGTATGCTAATTATACCACAAACCGCTTTTTACCCAACCACATCAAGGAGATGTTTATGGATACCGCCCTGCTCTCTCAAAGCGCCCTGTTCCGCGGGGCAAACCCGGATGAAATCGAGGCCATGCTGGGCTGCCTGGCCGCTCAGACGCGCCGCTACGGCAAGGGCGCGCTGATTTACGGGGCGGGCCAGACCGTCACCGCCCTGGGGCTGGTGCTGCACGGCAGCGTCCTGATTCAAAGCGAGGACGCCTGGGGCCGGGCCACGGTGATGGACAGCCTTGGCCCCGGGCAGATTTTTGCGGAAACCTACGCCTGCACCCCCGGCGAGCCGCTGATGGTAAACGTGCTGGCCGCCGAACCCTGTGAGGTTCTGTTTCTGCAGGTCTCCCGCATTTTGGAATCCGAGGAGGACGGCTGCCCGCACCAGCACCGCCTGGTGCAGAACCTTCTGGCCCTGTTTGCCCAGAAAAACCTGACGCTCTCCCGGAAGATCTTTCACACCAGCGCAAAAACCATCCGGGAGCGGCTGCTTTCCTACCTCTCCGATCAGGCCATCCGCGCCCAAAGCCGCAGCTTCTCCATCCCCTTTGACCGTCAGCAGCTGGCGGACTACCTGAATGTGGACCGAAGCGCGCTCTCCAACGAACTGAGCAAAATGCAGCGGGAGGGGCTGATTCAGGTGCACCGCAGCCAGTTTGTGCTGTGCGCCGAAAGCCTGCCGGATTGACCGAATTTTGGGCCGGGCGGGTTCTTTCCGACCGTTTTTGCAGATTTTTTCAAAAATCTCTTGACTTGGAGCCAACTCCAAGTGCTATACTGTGGCTGTTCGCACAAAGGAGGCACAGAGCATGACCATCAAAGAAGTGGCCGAGCGCTACCACATCTCGCAGGATACCCTGCGCTATTATGAACGGATGAAGATGATCCCGCCGGTGCACCGCACGCCGGGCAGCATCCGCGATTATCAGGCCGAGGACCTGCGCTGGGTGGAGTTTGCCATCTGCATGCGCAGCGCCGGACTGCCCATTGAGGTGATGATCGACTATCTGCGCCTGTTTCAGGATGGGGACGCCACCATTCCCGCCCGACTGGAGCTGCTGAACGAGCAAATGGACGTTCTGCGCACCCAGAAGACCCAGCTGGAGGCCACCATGGAGCGGCTTGCCTACAAAATTCAGCACTACCAAGACGCACTGAAAACCGGCCGGCTGGTGTGGGACAAACCGGTCCCTTCTGATTCAAATTCAAATCCAACTGAATGAAACGAGGTTTTTACAATGGCAAAGCTGATTGTATTTTATTCCCGCGCCGGTGAAAATTATTTCGGCGGCAAATACCGCACCGTTCCGGTGGGCAACACCGAAAAAGTGGCCCGCCTGCTGGCTGAAAAGACCGGCGCTGACCTGCTGCGGCTGGAGCAGGTCGTCCCCTATTCCGATGACTATCGAACCTGTGTGGCCCAGGCTGCGCAGGACCTGAAGAGTAAGGCCCGCCCTGCCCTGCGGAACCTGCCCGAGACGCTGGCCCAGTACGACGAAATTTATTTGGGCTACCCCAACTATTGCGGAACCATGCCCATGGCCGTTTACACCTTCCTGGAGCGGTATGACTTCACCGGCAAGGTCATTCACCCCTTCTGCACCCACGAGGGCAGCGGTCTCTCCCGCACTGAGCAGGACATTCAGGCAGCGGCCCCCGGTGCCGTGGTAAAGCCGGGCCTGGCCATCCGCGGCAGCGAGGCCGACCAGGCCGCGGCGAAGCTGGAGGCATGGATCTGAAGAAAAAGGAACCGTTTACCGCCTGATGGATCAGGGCGGCCCCACCGACACTCGCGAAGCCTACTTCAAGGAGGCCAGCGAGGAGATGATCCGCGCCCGCACCCTGTGTGCCAAGGCCAACGCCGTGCTGCCGGATGACCCCAGCTATATGACCTATCTGGAAGAGCTGTTCGGCCGGGACCTGAGCGACGTGCGCATTCTCACCCCATTCCTGTGCGATTTTGGCAATCGGATCAAGTTCGGAAAAGGGGTATTTCTCAACCACTCGGCCATCCTCTCCGCTTCCGGCGGCATCGAATTTGAGGACGGCGTTCTCGTGGCCCCCGGCGTGCGCATCGCCACCATCAACCACGATATGAACCGACGGCACACCACCTACACCTACGGCAAGGTGACCATCCGCAAAAACGCCTGGATTGGCATGAACGTGACCATCTGCCCGGGCGTGACCATCGGCTGCTACGCCGTGGTGTCCGCCGGTGCCGTGGTAACCAAGGACATTCCGGATTACGCGGTGGCAGGCGGCATGCCCGCCAAGGTGCTCCGCTATCTGGACCCGGCCGAGCAGCAGGAATAATTCTTTTGCCCCTGGCAAAATTTTCAGGCCGCGGCTCTTGACCTGAAGTCGGCTTCATGGTTTACAATGGCAATAAGAAGCGTGTGTACTGCGGGCCGCTCTGTCTCTATGCAGCCCATTGCAGCGCCAAAGCGTTTGAAGCGTATTATAAGCAAGGAGGCGCTTTTTATGAGTGAATCGGTTAAGAAGCCCGGCGTGGGCGGCGAACATTACATCCCGATGGAGCAGCGCACCGGCGAGCAGTCCGTGGTGTACTTCACCCGTGACCTTTCCGCCGAGGGCCTGCGCAAGGCGTTTGAGAAGGTCGGGGGCTGCCTGACCGGCAAGGTGGCGGTCAAGCTGCACACCGGCGAGCAGCACGGTCCCAACATCATCCCCCGCCCCTGGGTGCAGTCGCTGATTGAAAACGACCTGCCCGACGCCCACATTGTGGAAACCAACACCTATTATGAGGGCGACCGCTACACCACCGAGCAGCACCGCGAAACCCTCAAGGTGAACGGCTGGACCTTCTGCCCGGTGGACATCATGGACGAGGATGGCACCGTGATGCTGCCGGTCAAGGGCGGCAAGTGGTTCACCGAGATGTCCATGGGCAAAAACATCACGAACTACGATTCCATGCTGGTGCTCACCCACTTCAAGGGCCACACCATGGGCGGCTTCGGCGGCTCCAACAAGAACATCGGCATCGGCTGCGCCGACGGCCGCGTGGGCAAGGCCATGATCCACACCGTCACCGGGTCGGACAATATGTGGAGCATCAGCGAAGAAGAGCTGATGGAGCGCATTGCCGAGTCCTCCAAGGCCACGGTGGATTACTTTGCCCCCCACATCACCTTTGTGAACGTGATGCGCAATATGTCCGTTTCCTGTGACTGTGAGGGCGTGTCCGCCCAGCCGGTGGTCACCCCCAACATCGGCATTCTGGCCTCCACCGACATTCTGGCCATTGACCAGGCCTCGGTGGACCTGATCTACGCCCTCTCGCCGGATGACCGCAAGGCTCTGGTGGAGCGCATGGAGACCCGGCACGGCCTGCGCCAGCTGAGCTACATGAAAGAGCTGGGCATGGGCAACGACCGCTACCAGCTTCTGGATCTGGATAACGGCGACGCCGTCATTCAGCCCGCCGATGCTGTGAAGGGCGTCAAGCCCTTCCCCAAGGTGCAGCTGTAACCTTTGCATTTGTTCAGCCCGCCGGGCGGCGGCCCAACGCTGCCTCGGCGGGCGTTTTTCATCTGCGGCAGCGGCCTGCCCTGCCGCCTCAAAAAAGGAGGACCGACTTATGAGCAAGCGCGTACTTGTGATCTCCACCAGCCTGCGCAAGGGCAATTCCGAGCGGCTGGCCCAGGAGTTCGCCAAAGGCGCGGCCGCCGCGGGCCACCAGGTGGAGGAGCTGACCCTGCGCGGCAAGCGCCTGACCTTCTGCACCGGCTGCATGGCCTGCCTGGAAAAGGGCCACTGTGTCATTCCGGACGACGCCGTGGAGATCGCCGCAAAAATGAAGCAGGCCGATGTGATCGCCTTTGCCACCCCCATCTACTACTATGAGATGAGCGGCCAGATGAAAACCCTGCTGGACCGGGCCAACTCTCTGTACGGCAGCGACTACAAATTCACCGATATTTATATGCTGACCACCGCCGCCGAGGATGAAGCCTTTGTGCCCCAGCGGGCCGTCAGCGGCCTTCAGGGCTGGATCGACTGCTTTGAGCGGGCCAGCCTGAAGGGCAGTGTGTTCGCGGGCGGCGTAAATGCCCCCGGCGAAATTGAGGGGCATCCCGCCCTGGCCCGGGCCTTTGCGCTGGGCCAGCAGGTGTGATGTTTCCCGCATGAGCAAAGCAAACAGCCTGTTTTGGTGCAGCGGCCAAAGCGAGCTTTGTCCTATGCGAAGGCCGAGGCGGGCTGCCCCGGCCTTTTTTGCGTTTTCGTTTTTTGGGGCTGAAGTTTGAAATTTCGGGCTTATTGAAATCACAGGCTTTTTCAAACCGGCCAACCGCCGATTCAAACTCGAAATTCTAAACGGTACGGTTTTCCGCTCGCCGCCTGCGGGCAAAGCGCCGCTGTATCTGAGAGTGGTTCGGCATCGGCTCCGGAAAGCACGGCCGCCAGCAGTGCGGCAAGTGCGGCCGCAAGCACCCCCACTGCATCGCTGACTGCGGCGCCCACTGCCACCCCGGCCCCCGACGCCGGAGCCGACGGCCGCCCCAACCGCCACCGCGGCACCTACCCCGGCCCCCACGGAGACCCCCACGCCGGAACCGCCCCAGCAGGCCGAGCCGGAAGCCGCGGCACCGGCCGCCGAGGGTGGACATGGCTACTGGACCGTTTATGGCGACGGCGATGCCCTTGACGCCATCAATGCACTGCGCGCCTCTTTGAGCCTGGGGCGCTTGAATGGGACGGTGAGCTTGGCGACGTTGCCGCCCTTCGCTGCCGGCAGATCATGGATGACTTCTCCCACAATGGCATGACGGCCCCCGAAATTATCGCAATGGGTTACCCTGACGCGGCCTCCGTCGTGGCGGCCTGGCAGGGAAGCAAAAACCACTATGCACAGATGACCTACGAGGGTTACACGCGCGGCGCCGTTGTTCATATGTACGATGGCGATGGCTGCCACTATTGGGTCGGGACGTTCGGGTAACGGCTTACGCCCTGTGCAAACCAATCATTTTACAAAAAAGATCCGGCGCATGGTTCTTTTCCAAACCACGCGCCGGATCTCTTTATTCCAAGTCTTATTTCAAATCATTTCAAATTGCGCCCGTTACGCCAGAATTATAAAATCAAAATTCTGCCTGGTCAAGCCGTAAGTTCACGCCTGCGGCTCGCGGAACGCCTCCGGGAACATCTGCTCCAGCGCGTCGCTGAGCACCCCGTTCACCTGCAGTTCCACATGGCAGTGGCTGCCGGTGGAATAGCCGCTGCTGCCCACGGCGGCAATGGCCTGCCCCTGCTCCACCTGCTGGCCCGGCTCCACATACAGCTCTTTGCAGTGGGCATACAGGGTGGTGGCCGTGCCGTGGTTCAGCACCACATAATACCCATAGGCGGCGTTGGGGTCGTACTCCGCCGTCACCACCGTGCCGCCCTGCATGGCCAGAATGTCCGCCCCTTCTTCGGCGGCAATGTCCGTGCCCCGGTGGCCGTCCCCCATTCGGCGGCTCACATAGGTATAGTCCGGCACCGGCCAGATGTAGCCCTCTTCCGGCTGGGCCTGCACGGGCGCGGCGCTCTCCGCCTGGGCCGTCTGGAACAACGCTGGCGCCGAGGCGGCCTGCACCTGCCCGGCCGCGCCGCACCCCACCAGAAGGGCCATTGCCCCGCACACAAGGCAGGCCCCGGCCCGGCGGCGGGGCGTGCTGCCCGCCGCGCGCAGGGCGGCAAGCCGGTGCGCCAGTTGGCGGCCGCTGTGCGAAAGGCCGCTGCCCTGCGATACCGCCCCCGCCAGCTGAACCAGCGTTGCGCCGTACTGCCGCCGCTCATCGCCGGTCATGCTCCGGGCCACGCGCCGGTCGCAGTCCAGCTCGCACAGGGTGTCCATCCAGAAGCAGGCCGCCCAGGCCAGCGGGCTGTACCAGTGCAGCAGCGCCGCGGCCAGCGCAAAGGCCTTGTACCACAGGTGCCCCGCCCGCACGTGCCACAGCTCATGGCTCAGGCTGTGGCGCAACTGCATGGGGGTCAGCGCCTGCTCCGGCAGGTACACGCAGGGGGCCAGCAGCCCGCAGGCAAAGGGGCTGGTCAGCCCGGGCAGCCGATACAGCGCCGCACGCACGTTTTCAAGCTCGGGCGGCAGCGTCTCCTCGGCCGGGCGGCGAAGGCGGGCAAGCCGAAATCGGAACCACAGCCAGCGCCCGGCAAAGGCCGCCGACAAAAGGCCCACGCCCGCCAGCCACAGGCGGGGCAGCAGCCAGGTCCACACTGGTGCCTGGGCCAGCGGAACCGCCGTGCCCACCCACACCCGGCCAGTGCCGCCGATGGCAGCCGCCGCCCCGGAAGCCTGCACCCGTGCCGGAAGCAGGCCCTTCAGGGGGAACAGATAAAACGCCATTGCCCCCGCCAGCAGCCAGGGCGGCAGCGAACCGCCGCCCAGCCTGCGGGCCGCCCGGCTGCACAGCCAGAGCACCAACACGGCACACCCGCCGGTTACCCCCAGCGGAAGGATCATCTGCCAAAACAAGACATTCATTTCCATTCTCCTTCCAAAAGCTTTTTCAGTTCCCGTTTGTCCTCTTCCGTCAGGCCGCCCCGGGTCAGGCAGGCCACCATGCGGCCCACGCTGCCTCCGTACAGGTCATCCACCAGGATCTGCGCCTCGCTGCGAGCGTACTCCTCCTGGCTGACGCAGGGCGTAAAGTACCGAACACGGCCCTTTTTCTCGCTGACCAGCATTCCCTTTTCCTGCAATCGGGCCAGAAAGGTCAGCACCGTGGGCTGTTTCCACTCGGCCTCCGGCAGGCGATCCAGCACGTCCTGGCTGGTAACGGCCCCGCCCTTCTGCCAAATGGCCTGCATGATTTTGTATTCTGTACCGGATAATTTCATTGCTTGCTCCTTCCGGGCGGCTGCCCTTAGTTTTTTGTTTTCGGGTGTGCTCTTGTTTCCAAGGGTTCGGCCCTGTTTTTTGGGGTTGTCCCCATTACAAAGGGTTCGGCCCCGTCGTTTTACATCTTGTCTAACTTTAGGATAATGCTTTTTAGAGCGGCTGTCAAGAACTTTTTACAAGTTGTCTAATTTTCACGAGAGTGAGAGGGGTGGCATCTTCTGTTTGCGGTTGGGGTATGGCGGTGATGAACGCAGCGGTCGTTTGCCTTTTCCTTCACAATTAGGTTGCAGCAATGATTCGCGCTCCACCTCATCCGTCTCACATTCGTTCGGCACCTTCCCCTCAAGTGGAAGGCTTTTTCTCATCGCCATCAACACTCCCGCTCAAATCACCTCTTTCTCAAAAGCTCAAAATTATTCACAATTTCTCATTTTCTGCCAGGCCGTACAGGATGTTTGTATAAAACGCTCATATTTTTTTGCTGGTTCTTGGTGATATAATAAATATATCTTGAAAAAATTGCGGATTTGAACCAGAAAAGAGGACTCCCATGCAAACCTCCCATTCCCACCATCTGCCCCATGTGGGCCTGCGCATCGTAAAAACGTTGGTTTCCTGCCTGGCCGTGGCACTGGTTTACCAGTATCTGCTGGGCGGCCGCAACCCGTGCTTCGCCTGCATCGGCGCGGTGTACGGCATGGGCAATCAGTTTCAGGAGGGGTTCCGCAACGGCTTCAACCGCTTTGTGGGCACGCTGCTGGGCGGCCTGATGGTCATTCCCTTCTATTGGCTGTATTATCACCAGCCGCTGGGCATTCCCCAGAGCGTCTACCTCATCGTGGGGCTGTTCTGCGTGATTTACATCAATCTGGTGTTCGGCGCAAACAACGCCATCCAGCCGGGCACTGTGGTGTATTTCGTGGTCATGTTCACCCAGCCCACCGAAAACTATGTGTCCTACACGCTGGCACGCATCATTGACACCGGCGTGGGCGTGGTGTTTAGCCTGGTGATCTCGATGCTGCACCCCTCCGAGCTGGACAAGCGCCTGGGCATGGACCTGGAGCACACCCTTCCCCTGTGGCTGCGCAGCAACCAGCGCCAGACTCCGAAGGATGAGGCCAACTGACCATTTCACAAACACAAAAAAGGCAGACAGGTGATATGCTCACGCGAGCATCGCCTGTCTGCCTTTTCGTATGTATTTTTATCGTGCCGCTGCGGCGGAAGCAGCCGGCTGCCGGGCTGCCACGCCCCGGGGCAGCAGAATGCGCCCGGCCAGCGGCAGCACCCGAGCGCTCAGCTCCTGCCGTGGGGCGCACTCGCCGTCCACCGTAGCCACAATGGGCTGCCCGTCCAGGCAATTCAGCCGCACCTGGCGGGCCTGCCGGTACAAGATCACGTCCGCCAACTCCGGCACGACCTGGCCGTTTTTCAGGTGCGCCCCTGTTTTATACAGGCTCACCACCCTGGCAATGCGCAGGCGGCTCACCTTGCGCACCACGATCACGTCCAGCAGGCCGTCCTGCAGGCTGGCCTGCGGCGCGGCGCAGAAGCCGCCCCCGTAGCAGCAGCCATTGCAGATGGCCACCATCAGGCAGTCCTCTTCCATCTGCTCGTCGTCCATCTGAATGGCCAGCCGGTGCCCCAGCGGGCCGCAGACATTCTGCACGATGGACAGTTTATAGGCCATGCTGCCCCCACAGAAGGGCAGCCGCCGGAATTTGGGTATGCCGTAGGCCACCTGGGCATCCAGCCCCGCCGCGCAGATGGAGGCGCACAGCCCGGCGCTGGTTTCCATCAGGTCAATGGCCTGTTCGCTGCCATTCAGCTGGGCGTCCAGATTCAGGAACTGCTCTGCCGTGCCGTAGTTGCGAATGAAGTCGTTGCCGCTGCCGCAGGGCACACAGCCCACCGCCGCATTGGCCCAGCCCATCGCGCCGCGCAGCACCTCGTTGAAGGTTCCGTCGCCGCCGCAGGCATACAGGCGCACCGGCTCGCCGCTGCTGGCCCAGTGGCGGGCCAGCTTGGCCCCGTGGCCCGGGTATTCGGTGAGGGCGATCTCATAGTCCACCCCGGCCGCCGCACAGGCTTCCACAATGCGCGGCACCAGCGTCAGGCTGGCGTCCGCCTTGCCGGAAACCGGATTTACAAGAAACACATGGCGCATAGGCGTCCCCCTTTTCTTCGCGGCTGTCATTCCGGACAAAACGGCAGCTGGTTCTTTTGGGCGTAGGCCTCGGCCTCACTGCCGCTGGCCCCGTGCAGCACGGTGCCGCCAGGCCGCTCAAACGCCCCTGGCGCAATGTCGGTCACGGTCTCGGGAATCCAGACGTGCAGCAGCGCAATGCTCTCCGCGCTGGCAAAGGCCTCCGCGCCGATGCGCTCCACCCCGGCGTGCAGCACCGCCTTTTCCAGATCCGTGCAGTTCTGGAACGTGCACTCCGGCAGAACGCGCAGGCTGCCGGGAACCGTGACTTCCTCCAGCGCTCGGCACTCGTGGAAGCAGCGCGCGCCCATCCGCCGCAGATGGGGCGGCAGGTGAAGCTCTTCCAGCGCTTCGCAGCCGCTGAAGGCCGCCTCGCCCAGCTCCTCCAATTCCAGCGGCAGGCGCAGGTGTTTCAGCTCCGTGCAGCCCGCGGCCGCCGAGACACCAATGCGCCTTACACCGCCGGGCACACTCAGCTTCTGAAGCGAGGAGCAGTCCATCAGCACCCGGTCCGGCAGCTCTTCCAGATAGACGGGCAGGTCCACCTCCCGCAATTTGCGGCACCGCTCAAACTGGCCGGAATGCAGCCGGTAGAGCTGGTTGCTCAGCACAATGCTGCGGACCTCCTGGTTGCCCGCAAACACCGAGCCGAACAGCGGCGTATCAATGGCGGTGTATTCGTCCCCCACCCGCACAATGCTCTGCCGGGCAAGAATGCGGGCGCAGTCCTTTTTCGTAAAGGTCCGGCCGGGCCGCTCTTCTTTTTTGTGCGGCCGCGCCTGCGTGTACCAGTTTTCGTCCACCGTTTCTTCCGGCGGAGTGCAAGGCTCTGCCTTGTCCGGCCCATTCCGGGGTTTCTCCTGCTCCTGGGCCAGCAGCATCTCCATCAGCTTCCGCTGGGCAGTTTCTTCCGGGCGCGGGGCAGCGGCCGGTTCCTCCGGGGCTTCTTCCGGCTCCCGCCGGGCGGCGGCCTTCTCTTCGGGCTTTTTCTCGCCGCCCAGCTGGGCCATCATCGCCGCCAGCAGGTCGTTCTGCGGCAATTCTTCCGCAAGCGGCGGCTCTTCTTCCCGCACCGCCGGTTCTTCCGGCTCGGCGGCCGGGGCCACCGGCTTCTGCTCCGGCTCTTCTGGCTGCTCCGGCGGCAATTCTTCCAACGTCTCCGGTGTCTCCTGCGGCCGGGCCTCCCAAAGGCTCGTCAGGCTTTGCAGCAGCTCTGCACGCTCTTCCGCCGAGGCCGCGGTCTCGGCCGGGCGCGGGGCCGGGGCCGAAGTCTCCCCCTCCTGCTGGCGCTCCTTGGCCGTGGCCTGGGCCTGCGGCTGGGGCGTTTCGTTGGGGTGGCTCTCCTCCTGCTGCGGGCATACCGGCATTTTCGGCTCATATCCGGGGCAGAACCCCACCCGCGTTTTATCCGGGAAAGCCGCAACGATCTCCTCGTAGTAGTCCAGCTTCCGGTCCAGCTCGTTCTTCGGGTGAATGCGCACCTTTTCGTTGTTGCTGTTGAAGAACTGGGTCATAAAGCCATCCAGCGCCATAGCCTGGGCCTGACGGGTGCTCTTGTCCTGCCCGCTCTCCTGAATGTCCTCAAACACCCGCTCGGAAAACTTGCGGATGTCCCCGATCTGCTCCACTTCCACCGCAATAAACTTGACCGGGCCGCGGTGCAGGGCCACGGCGGTGGGCTGCATGGTGCGGCTCATCTCCTGATAGCAGTTCTCGCTGCGCAGAGACGATGCACTCACATAAAATACCACCATGCGGCAGTCAATGTCCTGCACCGCTTCCAGCGCGTCGTTTTTCCAGGAGCTTTTGGTTTTGTCCAGATTTTTTTCGTCCAGCCAGATGTTGAACCCGCGCTTCTGAAATTCCAGCACGTCCCGCCAGACCAGGTCACTGTCCGCGCTGCTGTAACTGATAAAAATATAAGGCCGTTCAATATCACAGGGTGCGATCTGCCGAAGCACACCGTTTGCACTCAGTTCTTCCACGCCAACTTCCCCCTCTGCCGTCTTTTGCGGAGCTTTCTTATTCCAAAGCAGTTCTTTATCCTGAAAAGCAAATTTTTTGTTTCTCTTACCAATTTATTATACGAAACCTTCTGTGCTTTTACAAGAAGTACTCCGTATCGCCGGGCCTATTCTCGGCCATACTAAGCAGGAATCTGTTTTGCTGTTTCGACTTTTTCTGTAAGGAGGCCCACCATGCCCGACGTTTTCAAGGTGATCGGCACTAGCCTGCTCTCGCTTGTGGTGCTGTTTTTTCTCTGCCGGCTGAACGGCCAACGGCAGATCAGCCAGATGAGTCTATTCGATTACATCAACAGCATCACCATCGGTTCCATCGCGGCGGAACTGGCCACCGACCTGGAGAACTGGCAGCGCACGCTGACCGCCATGGTGGTGTACGGCGCGGCCATTGCCCTCATTGGCTATCTCACCTGCAAATCGCTGGGGCTGCGCAAGGTTTTGAACGGCACGCCGCTTCTTCTGTTTGAGAACGGGAACCTTTACAAGGCCAACCTTCTGCGGGCCAAGCTGGACGTGAACGAGTTTCTGACCCAGTGCCGGGTGGCCGGTTACCACGACCTGAGCCAGCTGGCCGCCGTTGTGCTGGAGACCAACGGCCAGATGAGCTTTCTGCCCCGGGCCGAGCAGCGCCCTGCCACCCCGCAGGATCTGAACCTGAACCCGCCGCCCGCCAGCCTCTGGGCGGATCTGATTCTGGACGGAAAAATTCTCACCAAAAATCTGGCCGCCGCCGGGCGGGAGGAGCGCTGGCTGCGCCAGCAGCTGAGCCGGTGCGGCATCGGGCAAATCAGCGAGGTGTTTCTGGCCATGTGCGACCAGGCGGGGAATTTTCAGGCCTACCGCAAGCAGGAAGCCCCCGTCAAAAAGGACCTGTTTGAATGAGCCGGCACCGTGGGGCGGCCGGTTCAATCTTCAGGTGCTCTTGTGAAAAAAGTATCGTTTCCAACATTTAAAGTTCTTTTTCTTTTCAAATCATGCAGTTTTATAAAGTTTTTCTTTCTTTTTTCGTGTAAAACATTGCCAATCTTCGAAAATGCTCCTATAATGAGAGCGGTTGACAACGTTCGAGGCAATGAGGAATTCATATGAACCTGAAAGAACTGGAATATATCGTAAAAATTGCGGATGAACACAGCCTGACCCGGGCAGCCGAGCGGCTGGGCATTACCTCTTCCGCGCTGAATCAGCAGCTTCTTCGGCTGGAGCGTGAGCTGGGCCTGCCCCTGTTTTTCCGCGCCCGCAGCGGCTGGCAGCCCACCCTGGCCGGGGAAGTTTATCTGGACACCGCCCGCGAAATGCTTCAGATGAAGCAGATCACCTACCACCGCCTGCAGGACATTGCAGACCCCGATCGGGGCAGCCTTTCCATCGGCCTTGACCCGGAGCGGGGCGGGGCGCTGCTGGCGGCCGTGGGGCCAGCGTTCCGGCGTGAATCCCCCCAGATCACCCTCCGCATTCAGGAGCTGGACACCCGCAGCCAGCAACAGGCCATCGCCCAAGGCACGCTGGACTTGGGCTTTGTCGCCCTGGCCCAGAGCCAGCGCACCGACGACCACTATATGCCCATCCGGCAGGAGGAGCTGCTGTTGGCGCTGCCCGCCGGGCACCCCGCCTGTGCGTTTGCCCGCCCTGAGGAAGGGCACTTCCCGGTTCTGGACCTCAGCCTTCTCCGGCGGGCCGTTTTTGCCCTGCCGCAGCCCGGCAGCTGCCTGCGTGAGTATGTGGACCGTCTGTTCCAGCAGGCCGGATACACCCCGCAGATTCTGCTTGAGAGTGCCGGGGCCGCCTCTGCCCTGGCTTTGACCGCCGCCGGGCTGTGCGTTTCGCTGGTTCCCGGCGGCCTGTGCTGCCCGGCGCCGGAGGGTGTGCAGCTGTTCTGTATGCCCGGCCACTCTCAATGGGCTTTGGAGGCCGTCACCCGCAAGGACGCCTACCTGAGCAAGGCTGCCCGCCGATTTTTACAGATGGCAAAGGAGCACTTTGCCTGAACATTCCCCAAGAAAAAGCTGAGGCCGGCTGCAGATTGCAGCCGGCCTCAAACGTTTCTATCTCAATACAGCCCCGCGATGATCTCCACGCACCGGTCAATTCCCACCACGCCGCTGTCCAGCGTCAGGTGGTAGTTCTGGGCATGGCCCCACTTCATGTTGGTGTAGAAGCGGTGGTAGGCGGCGCGGCGCTTGTCCTTATCCCGCAGGCGCTCCTCCGGGGACTGTTCCCTCTCTCCGTACACCTTCACAATGCGCTCGGCGCGGAACTTCAGATCCGCATGGATAAAGACCTTCAGGCAGTCCGCCTTATCCCGCAGAATGCAGGCTGCTTTTACACGTTTCATTCATTTCACCTCCCTCAGCTTCCGCCCGGTCAGTACGGATGCCTTTTTCGAGAGATGATCAGTGAACAAACCGCTTGTGCGCGCCAGTCTGCCGCCGACGCTCACTGCACCGGATGCACTCTCATGTTGCCTTGAACATAGTTATGTTTTAGCAGATTTTTAAAATCGTTTCAAAGGATTTTTTCGCAGAAAAGCAAAAAAATCGGCACCTGCCTTTTACAGCAGGTGCCGATTCAGTTACCTTATCATGCGCTTGATTTTGGGTCGCAAGCGGCGTACGTCCGCTTTTTCGCCCTCAAAAAGTCAAGCGGTCATGTGGCTTTGGGGGGATTGCTTAGTACATACCGCCCATGTCGCCGCCCATGCCGCCGGCAGCAGGAACTGCAGCCGGTTCGGGCTCATCGGCAACCAGGCTCTCGGTGGTCAGCACCATCGCGGCCACGCTGGAAGCGTTCTCCAGAGCGGAACGGGTGACCTTGGTGGGATCCACGATGCCAGCCTCGATCATGTTCTCCACGTACTCCTCATTCTGGGCGTCGAAGCCGAAGTTGGGCTTGTTGGCCGCCAGAATCTTATCGATGATGACGCTGCCCTCCAGGCCGGCGTTCTTGGCGATCTGGCGCAGAGGAGCCTCCAGAGCCTTCAGTACGATGCGGGCACCGGTGCGCTCGTCACCCTCCAGGGTGTCGCACAGAGCCTTCACGGCGGGGATGGCGTTGATGGGTGCAGTACCGCCGCCGGCCACAATGCCTTCCTCAACGGCGGCCTTGGTGGCGTTCAGGGCGTCCTCAATGCGCAGCTTCTTGTCCTTCATCTCAACTTCGGTGGCAGCACCGACCTTGATGACGGCCACACCGCCGGCCAGCTTAGCCAGGCGCTCCTGCAGCTTCTCACGGTCAAAATCGCTGGTCGCGGTCTCAATCTGAGCGCGGATCTGAGCCACGCGGTCCGCAATGGCCTTCTTGTCGCCGGCGCCGCCCACGATGGTGGTGGTCTCCTTGGTGACCTTCACCTGACGGGCCTTGCCCAGCATGGCCAGAGTGGCGTCCTTCAGCTCATAGCCCAGGTCGCTGCTGATGACCTGGCCGCCGGTCAGAATGGCGATGTCCTGCAGCATCTCCTTGCGGCGGTCGCCGAAGCCGGGGGCCTTGACGGCCACGCAGGTAAAGGTACCGCGCAGACGGTTCACGATCAGGGTGGACAGGGCCTCGCCCTCCACATCCTCGGCCACGATAACCAGCTTCTTGCCGGCCTGCACGATCTGCTCCAGCAGAGGCAGCAGGTCCTGGATGACGCTGATCTTCTTATCAGTGATCAGAACCAGAGCGTCGTCGATGACGGCCTCCATCTTCTCGGTATCGGTGGCCATATAGGGGGTGATGTAGCCGCGGTCGAACTGCATGCCTTCCACGATCTCGGAGTAGGTTTCAGCGGTGGTCTTGTTCTCCTCGATGGTGATCACGCCGTCCTTGCTGACCTTCTCCATGGCCTCGGCGATCAGCTTGCCGATCTCAGGGTCACCGGCAGAAACCGTACCGACCCGGGCGATGTCCTTGGAGCCGTTCACAGACTGGCTGTGGGCCTTGATGGCCTCAACGGCGGTCTTAACGGCCTTCTGCATGCCGCGCTTCACGTCCATGGGGTTGGCACCGGCGGCCACGTTCTTCATGCCCTCGGTCACCAGAGCCTGAGCCAGAACGGTTGCGGTGGTGGTGCCGTCGCCGGCAGCGTCGTTGGTCTTGGTGGCAACCTCGCGCACCAGCTGAGCGCCCATGTTCTCGAAGGCGTCCTTAATCTCGATTTCTTTGGCGATGGTCACACCGTCGTTGGTGATCACGGGGCTGCCGAACTTCTTGCCCAGCACCACGTTGCGGCCCTTGGGGCCCAGGGTGATCTTGACGGTATCCGCCAGGGTATCAATGCCATTGCACAGAGCCTTGCGGGCTTCTTCACCATGCAGAATCTGCTTTGCCATAATAATCTCTCCTTATTCTATCCAGCGGCCCGCTGCGGGGCGCTGCGTTCTTGTCGTTGTTTGCCTGAAACGGGGCGCTTACTCCACGATGGCCAGGATGTCGCTCTGACGAACGATGGTGCACTCCTCGCCGTCCACCTTAACTTCCGTGCCGGAGTACTTGCTGGTGAGAACCTTATCGCCAACCTTGACGATCATCTGCACCTCTTTGCCGTCCACCAAGCCGCCGGGGCCCACAGCCAGCACTTCAGCCACCTGGGGCTTCTCCTTGGCGCTGCCCGCCAGGATGATGCCGCTCTTGGTGGTCTCTTCCGCTTCCACCGTCTTAATTACAACGCGATCGGCCAAAGGTCTGATTTTCATGGTTGATAGCCTCCTATTTGAATCTTAAATTGTAAGCTTCTTGTTGTTTTAGCACTCCGTATCTTTAAGTGCTAAGTTTATTTTAACCACTTGCCTCGTAAAAATCAAGTATCTAAATTAAAAACTTTTTGTGAACGATGCATGAAGGGCCGTGCGGCGGCATTCTGCGCGAATTTGAATCGTTTAATCGGACATTTTCGTATATTGCTTTTTGCTGTAATTTTTTGAAACCGGCCGATTTTCTCCTGTTTTTTCGCCCGGTGGCTCGATTTTTTCACGCAGTCCCGGCCGGACGGTGCGCATTTCTTCACGCTTGTGCCAAAAAATCCCCGGCAGAAATTGCTCTGCCGGGGATTTGAAACAGCGGCCCTCGCCCGTTCTTCATAGGCCGGGAAACTGCCGCCGATGCTTACTTAAAATTCTCACGGGCATACTTCAGCAACTCTTCCCGGAAATCCGGGTGCGCGATGGAGGCCATGGCCTCTGCGCGCTCCCGCAGGGTTTTGCCGGAGAGCGAGGCAATGCCGTATTCTGTCGCCACATACTGAATCATGGTGCGAGGGGCCGAAATGGTGCTGCCGCTGGGGATCGTGGCCAGAATGTTGGACTTGCGCTGCCCGTCCTTCGTCACGCGGGAAGAGTTGATGCAGATGAAGCCCTTGCCGCCCTTGGAGCGGAACGCGCCCTCCAAGAAGTCCATCTGGCCGCCGATGCCGGAAAGCTGGCGGGTGCCTACGCTCTCGGCGTTTTCCTGGCCCATCAGGTCCAGCTGCACGCCGCCGTTGATGCTGATGACGTTGCTCAGCTTGGAAATGCGCTCCACCGAGTGGATGTAGTCCAGATCGCCGGGGTGGAACAGCTGCGGCTCTGCATCCAGCCAATCGTACAGCTCCTGCGAGCCCATGGCCAGGTTCCAGGCGGAAAGGCCGTTGTCCAGCTCCTTGCGGGCGTTGGTCAGCTTGCCGGCCTTGTACATCTCCAGAAACGCATCGCTGATGGTGCCGGTGTGGCAGCCCAGGTCCTTCCGGTCCGACTCCGCCAGCATTTTGGCCACCGTATAGGGAACACCGCCCACGCCCAGCGACAGCACAGCGCCGTCCGGAATCTGCTCCACCACCAGCTTGGCAATGGCGATGTCAGTTTCGCTGGGGGCGCGGTAGGTGCGGATGGGCAGCGGCTCGTGCTCCCCTTCCACCACATAGTCCGCCTCGGACAGATGCACCCGGTGAGAGCCTTCCACGCCCTGCAGGCGGGGGTAGCGCTCGTTGATCTCGAAGATCACGGTGCGGGCGCTCTCAAAAATGGTGCGCCAGGCATAGTTGGAAATGCCCAGGCCGCAGTAGCCGTTCTCATCCGGCCGGGAAACGGGTACAAACGCCACATCGCAGCGGATGTGGCCGTCCCGGTACAGATAGGGCAGCGAGCGCAGAATGGTGGGCATGAACTTCACCAGGCCGCGCGTCTGGAGCTTGCGCTCGTAATCACCGATATGCCAGCTGTAATAGGAGAAGCTCTCCTGCTCGGGGTCGCTCTCCACCACCTCGATGCGGGGGCGGATCACCAGACCGCCGCGCACCTTCACGTCCTTCACTTCTCCCTTGCGGGCGGCCAGAGCCTTGTCCAGCAGCTCGGGGAAGCCCGCGCCGAAGCCGTAATCCACCCAATCGCCGGACTGAACGGCGCGCGCGGCCACTTCCGGTGTTACATAATTGATTCGCTGACTCATTGCTTTCAATTTCCTTTCTGATTCATGGCACAGATCTGCAACGAATAAATCTACGTTTAACTATACCAGATAACGCGCCGCTTGTAAATTCAGCCAGGCGCGGCCTGACACAGAAAAAGCCCCAGACGCACGGCGTGTGCATCTGGGGCTTTACGCATGGAGCTGTCAATGCGATTCGAACGCACGACCTCATCCTTACCAAGGATGTGCTCTACCGACTGAGCTATGACAGCATATGGCGACCCGGATCGGGCTCGAACCGACGACCTCTAGCGTGACAGGCTAGCGTTCTAACCAACTGAACTACCGGGCCACATGCGGTGTTGCATCGCTGCAACGGTATTGATTATATACTCTCAGGGGCATTCTGTCAAGCATATTTTGCAAAAAACTTTCAAAAAAGTTTTTACGGCATTTGCTTGACATTATCGCCCCAATTTGCTATTATATACAAGCAGTCACGTGATTGCAGCATTTAAATAGGGGTATAGCTCAGCTGGTAGAGCAGCGGTCTCCAAAACCGCGTGCCGAGGGTTCGAATCCTTCTGCCCCTGCCAAAACGCACATCTTTCCTTGTGAGAGATGTGCGTTTCTTTTTGCATCTATATTCTATGATAGGCGTACCGTCAATCCCATTGGGGTTCCGGCGGCACGCAAAAAGCCCGCTCCTGTATGGCCTCACACAGGAACGGGCTTCTCTTTTTATTCAGGATATAGGCGCTGCACAGGCCATTTTTCAGCGCAGGCCGGTCGCCGTGTCATCCAGCAGATTGGTCATACTGCGTAGGCTGATGCCCAGCGTGGACAGGTTGTGCAGCATGGCCGACTGGGCCGGAAGCAGAATACCGGCCGCGCCCAGCACGATCAGGCTGCCGTTGAAGCCGATCACGAACCGGTAGTTCGAGTGAATGCGGTTCATCAGGCTGCTGGACAGCTGCCGCAGCGTCACCAGTTCAAACAGGTTCTCGGCCGCAATGGTCACGTCCGCAATTTCCCGGGCAATGGCCGCGCCGTCGCTGATGGCAATGCCCACGTTGGCCGCCGACAGGGCCGGAGAATCGTTGATGCCGTCGCCCAGCATAATCACGGTATGCCCGGCCGCCCGCTCTTCTTCCACGAAGCGGGCCTTATCCTCCGGCAACACCTCGGCGTGGTACTCATCCACGCCCACCTGGGCCGCAATGGCGGCCGCGGTGCGCTCGCTGTCGCCGGTCAGCATCACTGTTTTGCGCACGCCCAGCTCGCGCAGGCGCTGGATCACCTCACGAGCCTCACTGCGCAGCGGGTCTGAAATGCAGATGACCGCCGCCAGCTCGCCGCCCACGGCCAGATACAGATGGGAATACTCCGGCGGCAGCGCGTCAAACTTCGCCTGCTCCCCTGCGGGAATCGTGGACTGCTCGTCCTCAAACACAAAGTGGTAACTGCCGATGATGACCTTCTCGTCCTTCACGGTGCTGGCGATGCCGTGGGCCACCAGATACTGCACCTGCGAGTGCATCTCTTCGTGCGTCAGGCCGCGCTGCTGAGCTGCACGCACCACGGCGTTCGCCATGGAGTGCGGGAAGTGCTCCTCCAGGCAGGCCGCCAGGCGCAGCATCTCGCTCTCCTCCCGGCCGCCGAAGGTGACCACCTGGGCCACCACCGGGCAGGCATAGGTCAGAGTGCCGGTCTTATCGAACACGATGGTATCGGCCTTGGCGATGGCCTCCAGGAACTTGCCGCCCTTGACCGTCGCGTGATGGATGCTTGCCTCCCGCATAGCGGAGAGCACTGCCAGCGGCATAGAGAGCTTCAGCGCACAGGAGAAGTCCACCATCAGCACCGAGAGGGCGCGGGTCACGTTGCGGGTGAGCAGATAGGCAATGGCGCTGCCCGCCAGCGTATAGGGCACCAGCTTGTCCGCCAGATGGGAAGCCTGATCCTCCGCCGAGGACTTGAGCTTCTCCGACTGCTCGATCATGGAGACGATCTTGTCGTACCGGCTGCCACCGCACTGCTTCTCCACGCGGAGAACGCACTCGCCCTCTTCCACCACCGTGCCTGCATACACGGTGGAACCGGGACGGCGGGCCACCGGGATGGACTCGCCGGTGAGGGACGCCTGGTTGACCATGACCTCGCCCTCATCGATCACGCTGTCCAGCGGGATCATGCCGCCCATATGCACGGCAATGCGGTCGCCGGGGCGCACTTTGCTCAGGGGCAGCTGCACTTCGCCGTCCTCCGTCTTGACCCAGACCCGGTCAATGTTCAGGGACATGCTGCGGGCCAGATCTTCCACCGACTTCTTGTGGGTCCACTCCTCCAGCAGCTCACCCAGCCCCAGCAGGAACATCACCGAACCGGCGGTGCCGAAATCGCCCCGCGCCATGGAAATGCCCACGGACAGGCCGTCCAGCAGCTCCACGTGCAGCTGCCGCCGCCACAGGCAGCGCA
Source organism: uncultured Oscillospiraceae bacterium (assembly GCA_934513685.1). Taxonomy (GTDB): domain Bacteria; phylum Bacillota; class Clostridia; order Oscillospirales; family Ruminococcaceae; genus SFJ001. The sequence goes on from CAKSWY010000008.1 coordinate 50,808, forward strand.
CCGCCCGGCCCAGATAGGGCAGCGAGCGGCACAGCGTCCACGCCATGCGCAGCGGCGCCGGGAAGAACATATCCCGCACCGCCTTACCGCAGACCATGCCCACCAGTTTTTCCTGATACTCCCGGTTGGTGGCGCGGCTGGTGTGGGGCACCACCAGCTTGGCAGCCTCCTCGCTCTGATACGAGAAACCACGCAGTGCCTTCAGCACGGCGGCGCGGCCGCCCTCTTTATAATAGATGATGGCACAGCAGGTGCGCTCATGTACCGCGGCCTGATCCACCGCATCCAGCCCCTGCAGCCAGGTTTCCACCAGGTCTGCCTGGTCCAGCGTCATGCGACGCTGGGCCAGCTGCACCCGGATGCGACCCCGGCTTTCATGTTTGATTGAAAATTTCATAGGCCCTCCAAAAAAGAAGGGCCGCTTGTGCGGCCCCTCCTCTGCTTTTTGTTACGCCTGCTCCTGGGTTTCTTCTTCCTCGGCAGCAGTTTCCTCTTCGCCGCAGGCAGCCGCTTCTTCCTTGGCCGCACGCTGCTCGTTGATGTCTTTTGCGGAGGCCAGAATATCGGCAGCGTTCTCCTGCACCGTGGAAACGGTGTCCATCACGCACTCCTTCATGCGCAGCACAGCCGCGGTGGTGTGGGTGTAAACGTTCTTGGCGTCCTTGCTGCTCAGCAGCTTGATGCCGGCAGAGCCAAACAGCGCGCCGCCTGCAAACAGCGCCAGCTTAGAATAAACATTCATAAAAAAGCCTCCCTCTAAATGTTACGGAGCCTCGGGCAAAATGCCCGGCGGCTCAGCGTTTTTTGTGACCGGTCACAATCGTCATAACCATGCAAAACAGCGTGGCCCACGCCCAGAAGCGATGGTGTTTCATAAAGCCTTCCTCCTGTACTTTGTGCCCAAAAGGCGGCGGAGCAGCCTGTGCTCTGCCGCCCTGCCTGTTTTGTTTAATTATTATAGAAACACGCAATTTCAGAATCAAGTCATTTTTGCATTCAAAATGTCCCAAACGGACATTTTATGTCAGCCGTTGATCCGGCGATACTGGGCCGGTGAAACCCCATACTGCCGCCGGAACGCCTGCCCGAACTGGCTGACGCTGCCGTAACCCACGTCTGCCGCCACCTGAAGCACCGGCAGCCCGGTGGTCTCCAGCAGCTGGGCGGCCTTCCGCAGCCGCTGTTCCCGCAGGAAGGCGTGAATGGACCGGCCATACACCTGCCGGAAGCAGGTTTTCAGCAGCGTTTGGGAGAGGTGATGCCGGTCGGCCAGCTGGGCAATGGTAATGGGTTCGTTCAGCCGCGCCAGCATATCGTCGTGGGCCTGGCGTACCGCCTCCCGCTGGTGGCTGTCGTAATAGGCACAGGCCGCCGGGGCGCACAGGCGCAGAGCCTCCCGGCCCAAAAGGTAAAACATCTCCGCGGTTTTCAGCTTCAGGTAGTCCGCCTGTTCCTCCGCCGGAAGTGCCTCCAGCGATGCAAACACCGACACCTCCCACGGGCAGGCCTGAAGCAGTGCGCAGCCGCCGCTGGCCTCCAGACGGCAGGCCGAGTCCTCATTCAGCACAAAGCCGCCGCACTCTCTGCCAAAGGCCGAAAGCTTTGTCCGTTCCAGCGTGAGCACGGCCCCGCGGAATTCCGCATCGGCGCAGACGCTCCAGGTGCCCGGAACAGCGCTGAACAGCAGGACCGTTCCCTTTTTGGCCTGTGCCCGTCGGCCGGGCGCTTCCACCTCCAGGCTGCCCGCCTGGCAGAACAGCACCTCCAGCGGTGCCCCTGCCGTACCGGCGGTCGTTTTGTTGTGGGGATTGCCATCGCCCAGGCGGCTGAAGGCCACGGCCCCCTGAGCCTGTGCCCCAGACGGTACAGACCCGTTCAGCAGTTGTGTCAGCATAGCCCTCACCTCCTTCGGTTGTTTTTTTCATGCCCGTTTCTCCGGTCTGCGTGCACGTTTGGTGGCTGAGATGCTTCGGGCGCCCTGCCGCGCTTTTGGCACACCGGCGGGCATTCTTTTTCAACGCATCGTCTATTTCTATCAGTTAGTATCTGCTAACCATAAAGAAGAATAACACACTCCATTTTAAAAAGCAAGCCTTCCCCTCTTTTTTTCCCTTTGGGTTAAAATCGTCCCAAAAGGGCAGCCGGATTTGTGTAGTTTGCTGCAGCAAACTCAAATTTTGCCGTCCCGCAAACCAAAAAGCCGCCGGGCGAAAATGCAGCTGCACATTCCGGCCGGCGGCAGGTTTTTTGGGCTTGCGCCCTTGCCTCAGTGTTTGATTTCGTCCGTCTCGATGATAAACTTCACACTTCCGGTCTGCCCCTCGGCCAGGCCGCCGAAGTTGGCGTAGGCTTCGTCCGCCTGCTTCACCGCCTTCACCCGGCGGATCACCTCCCGCAGATCGTCACCGGCCAGCCTGGTCAGCTCCTGAATGCCGTCCTCATCAAAGGTTTTCACCCCGTCGCTGAGGGCCTGTACTCCCTCAATGAGGGTATCCATGGCTTCGCACAGGGCATCGCCCGCTTCTTCCAGCGCATCGGTACCCTGATGCAGGCCGTCCGTGCCCTGCCGCAGCAGTTCCACGCCCTGGCTCAGGGCGGCGGTGCCTTCGTCCACCCCGGCCGCCAGCTGGGCCAGCTGGGTCAGGGTGGTTTTCAGCCCGGCCACGGTCTCGCTCATCCCGCCCATGGTCTGGGCAAAGCCGCTCAGCGTTTCCACTTTCTGCTCCATCCGGTCAACCAGCGCAAGGATCGTCTCCCCCTGATCCTCGCCCTCCGGCAGCGTGGGAAGCGTCAGCTGCTGCACTTTGCTCAGCTGCGCTTCGGCCTCGCTCAGGGCCGCCTGCTGGGCCGCAATGGGCGCCGACAGGTCAACCGCACCGGCCAGCGCCTCACCGAGGGTCTCGCTCAGCTGTGCCCGCTGCTCTTCGTCCAGATCCGCCGCAGCCAGCGCCTGTTCCAGCGCTTCCTGTGCCTGCCCGGCCGCCAGCGCGTTCAGGTCCTCCGCGCTCAACCCGGCACTCTCCAGGCTTTGCAGTGCGGCAGCCACGCCGCTCTCCGCCTGATCGGCATAGCTTTGCGCCTGCGCGGCATATTGCTGCCACTGTTCGGTGCGGGTTTGCTGGGCTTCCAGTGCCGTTTGCAGTGCAGCGGCGTCCTGCTCCAGCTGCTTTGCCGCCTGCCCGACGGCGGCCAGCGCCTCTTCATCCGCCGGGGCTGCAGCCATTCCCGCCAGGGCGGTGTTCAGGCCATCCAGCCCGGTGTGCAGCAGGGTGGCCGCCTGGGCCAGCTGAGGCATATTTTCGGCCAGCTGCACGGTGCCGTCCGCCAGCTGCCCCGCCCCTTCGTTCAGGCTTTTCACGCCGTCGGTGTATTTCTCCAGATAGTCCCCGAACTCTTTCACGCCGTCCAGCAGCTCGCCGGTTCCGTCCACCAGCTCTTTGCTGGCATCGTTCAGTTCGTCCATGGAGTCCGCCAGGTCCTCCGCGTCCGCCAGGTCGTTCTCTTCCAGTTCGCGGAACAGCCCATTTGTGACCACCGTGGCCGTAAAGTCCAGCTCAAAGTTCTGCACCTGCGCGGTCACTTCCACAAAGTCGGGCAGGTCCACATCCTCGGTGGGTTCGTATTGGTTCAGGCGCAGGCTGTCCGCAAGGCCCGGGAAGGCATACCCCAGCACCACAGCCTGCCCGTCCATGCTCATCTTTTTGCCGTTGGTCACTTGCACGTCGCTGAATTTTTCCTCATCCAGCATCAGGGCCGTAAACGCCAGAAAGGGCACCTGCACCGTGCGGCCGGTGCCCTTCCCCTGTGCCGCGTACTCCGTGTGGTTCTCGTAATCAAACCGGATGCCCACGCGCCCGCTCTTGCCCGCCAGCTCTTCCGGCGTGATGGGCTGGCCATCCAGCGTATACGTAATGTTCACCGTCACCGGAAGCTGTGCATCGCTCTCGCCCTTGTAGTGAATGGCCTCCCCCAGATTGTCCCACAGAAGAGTGCCGTCGGCGGCAAGGGTGTACTCCTCTTCGCCCTCGGTGTTCCGGATGTCCCGCAGGTTCGTGCGGTCCACCAGCTTCTCGCCCTCCTGCTGCTTCAGCACCGTTTCCACGGTGATTTTGCGGGCGGTGCCGTCCGGGTTGGCCTTCACGGTGACGGTCTCGGTCTTATCCGGCTCTTCGTCGCCCGCCGGGCTGACCGGCGCCCCGGCGCACACCGCGGGCACGCTCACACGGGCCGCATCGCTCTTCTGGGCCGAGGCGGGGATGCTCACACCAAGGGCTAGTGCCGCCGCAAGGGCCAGCACTCCGGCCCGCTTGATCCATCCAGACTGTTTCATAGGGCGTTCCTCCTCACTCCACATTTTTCAAAGCTTCGTCCATGGGCACCCGCCGGATGCGCCGCAGCTCCAGCACGGCCACCGCCGCATAGGCAGCCAGCCCGATGGCCAGCATTTTCACGTAAAGGTTCGGCTCCACATACAACGGGATCCACCCGCTGATGCTCTCCAGCATGATGGTGTAGAACAGCCATTCCATCACCTTGCTCTCCACCGGCAGGCTGATAAGCAGGCAGGCCACCACCACCAGCGAGGTGGGCAGCAGGTACAGCCGGGCGATCTCTCCGTCCGAATAGCCCAGAATCTTCGCCATGGAGATGGACTGGGCATTCTTTTCAATGACGATTTTGGAGAGCAGATACACCAGCACCACGAAAATGGCCACAGCAAAGCCGTTTACCAGATTCATCATGCTGCCCATGGAGACCTGCAGCTGCCGGGAGATCTTGGTCAGGGTGTCCAGCGTGGTCACCGACGCGATGTACCGCTCGTCAATGTCGGTGATCGGCTGGTCGGACAGATAACCGCAGAAGTAATCCCGGCCCAGATCAAACGTATCGTTCAGCCGGTCTCGCCCCATAAACAGGGCCAGCGAACCCATGTAATCGTAGACGCCGTCAATGGTAAAGGTATAGGTGTCCGTCTCATAGGGTTCTTTCAGGGTCAGCGTATCCCCCGCCTTCACGCCGTATTTGTCGGCATAGGCCTGCGAGACCCAGACGCCGTCGGTGTCAATGGGAATGTACCGGCTGCCTGCTTCCACGCCGTAGAGCAGCACCGTTTCGCTTTTGTAGCGCTCCCCCTGCGTGTTCAGGGTGTAGGCGCTGAATTTCTCCGCGCCCTCCTGCTCGGTTTCCACCTGATGCTGGAACCAGAGCATGGAGACCATGCTCTGCAGCTTCTGCTCCTCATTGGCAGCCGAAAGTGGCACCTGAAGCAGGTACTGGTAACGGCACAGCAGGTTTTGCTCCATGATCTCCTGATAATGGCTCAGCACCGGCGGGAACATCATGCCGAACATCAGCAGCAGGTTGGCAAACAGCACGCCCACCAGCAGCACGGCATAACTGCCCAGATTCTGGGCGATCACCCGCAGGCGGAACCGGCCGAAAAACGGCATTCTTGGGCTGAGGGGAATAGCCCGCCGCTGCTTTTTGCGGCTCAGGTCCCGCCGCAGGAACTTCAGCGGTGAGAGGGTGAGGGTGCGCCTCAGAACGGCCCAGTTGATCACCAGCATCAGCAGCGCGGGCACCACGGTGGTGAGCAGAAAGGCCTCGCTGTTCCAGCGGGTCACATAAGTGGGCAGGCTGTAACTGCCGTAATACATTCCGGCGCACACGTCCTTCAGCAGTGTGTATCCCAGCACATTTCCCACCACCGCGCTGAACAGCAGAACCATCAGCGGGGCCGCCAGGTAATGCCGCACCAGTTCGCTTCGGGTATAGCCGGAAGCCCGCAGCGTGCCGATCACATTGGCCTCTTTGGCAATGGTGTTCACGGTGGTTACACCGAACACAAAGGCCATAATGGCAATGATGATGTACAGCAGCGCAACCATCATAGCCCGGTCGCTGCCCATATCGTCTCCGGTAAAGGTGATGGCCTGATTCTGGTATTGGGGCACAAAGCTCTCCAGCTTCACCTCGGCCGTCATCTGCTTCATCAGCTCTTCCGCCCGGTCCTGCTGGGCAGCCTTGTCCACAGGCGGCTCATCGTACTTCCAGGCATAATGATAGGTCAGCTGGTCCGTTCCCAGTGCATCAAAGCAGTCTTTTGAAACAATGCCCACGCCGAATTTGACGGAATCGAACATACTGTCGTTGTTGTCTGAGAAGAGGCAGCTGTAATCTGAAAGGGCCACCAGGCCGCTTATCGTCCAGCGGCGGCCGTCCTCCGTTTCCAGCGTATCGCCCGGCGTCAGGCCGTTGTTGTCCGCATACATACGGTCAATGGCCACCTCGTCCGCCGTTCGGGGCAGGCTGCCGCTCATCAGGCAAACCAGGTCCACCTGCTCCCGCGGGGCAAACACCCGCAGGGTGCTGCCGTTGGTGAGGGACTTTTCCACGTAGAAGTTCTCATACAGCTGCACACCCCAGCCCTGCATGGTTTTTACCTGGGCCTTGTTGGCCTTTTTAGCTAGGTCGAAATAGCCGTCCTCGATGTTGTAGAGGGTAAAGCCCTCCTCATAGGCGGCCAGCAGGCTGCCGTCCGCCACCAGAAAGCCGGACACAAAGCCGATGGTGGCCGTCAGCAGCAGGAAGATCACCAGATATTTGCCCAGTTCGTCCCGAAGCTCCCGCAGGATGCGTTTTCTCAGGGGATTTTTCATCGTGCGCCCCCTTACCATTCCAGATTTTCCGCCGCCACCCGGTGCTCGTTGCGTCGGTCGCTGCGAATGACCCCATCCCGCATACGCACCACCCGGTCGGCCATGTCCTTGATGGCATCGTTGTGCGTTACCATGATGACGGTGTTGCCGTACTTGTGGTTCACCGTTTCGATGAGTTTCAAAATCTCCTTGGAGGTCTGGTAGTCCAGCGCACCGGTGGGCTCATCGCACAGCAGAATGTCCGGATTCTTCACAATGGCGCGGCCGATGGCCGTGCGCTGCTGCTGGCCGCCGGAAAGCTGGTTGGGCAGCTTGCTGCGGTGGTCGTACAGGCCCAGAACGTGAAGCAGTTCGTCCACATTCAGGGGGTTCTCGCTCAGGTAAGCCCCCACCTCAATGTTTTCCCGCACGGTCAGGTTGGGAATCAGGTTGTACATCTGAAAAATATACCCCAGATGGCGGCGGCGGTAGCGGGTGAGCTGCTTTTCCTTCATGGCCGCCATGCGCTCGCCGTTGATGAAGATGTCGCCCTCGTCCGCCCGGTCAATGCCGCCGATGATGTTCAGCAGGGTGGATTTGCCGGAGCCGGAGGGGCCCAGCAGCACGCAGAACTCGCCTTTTTCCACCGAAAGCTGAATGCCCTTCAGCACCTCCACCCGGCTGTCGCCTGCCCCGAAGGACTTTTTGATCTGGCATATCTCCAAAAACATCGAATCTCACCTTTTCTCTTCCGTGCAGTTGTATATAGAACCGGAATTCGGCTTTTTCTCGCTTGTGCGGCATTGTCCGGCCGAGGGCCGCAGGCATACCGCGCCGCCCTCTATGCCGGTGCAAACGATCCCACCGGCCCGCCCCTTTGCCCATAGATTGTTCGATTTGCAGAATTTTTTGCGGCCCTTTTTTGTGGTCTCCGCAAGTTAGTTTTAGCTAACTAAAGATAGCATCTGCAAACCGGTCCCGTCAACGCATTGCGGGCTGTAACTGTCCCGTTTGGACATTTTTCATTGGTTTTGCGCTAGAAACATCCAAAAGCACGCCATAAAAAAAGGAGCGCCGCCCGGGCGCTCCCTTTACAATCTGAAAATTCTGATTTTATGCACGGCTAAGTCAGCCATCTCACAGGGCACACGCGTATTCACGCAGCATCACGTGGCCGCAGAAGTCCTGAAATTCCTCCCGCCGGCCGGTGGGCACAAAGCCCAGCCGTTCATACAGGCGAATGGCGGGCAGGTTGCCCTCCACCACATCCAGCAGCAGCGTGGTACCGCCCCGCGCGCGGGCCAGGTCGGCCATGCGGGTCAGCAGTTCGCCGCCCAGGTTCTGCCCGCGGAACGCCGGATGCACGGCCAGCAGGTGCAGCCACCAGCCCGCCGGGCTTTCTTCCAGCACCACGGCGGAGGCAATGCGCGCGCCCTGCCAGGCCAAATGCATGGTTTGCTGTTCCACGGCCTGTTTCAGGCTCTCTTCGCTGGGGTGTGCCCCATACACCCACAAGGGGGAATATTCCGCACCCTTCAGCGCCTCGCAGATCTCCTGGTAAAACCGATACACCTCCGGAAGCTGTGCCGGTTCGGCCGCCTTAACCTTTATCATCGTTTCAACACTCCCGTTCATCGTACTCATTTTTCTCCGCCAACCCACGCGGCCTTGCCCCAGGGGGCCTGTGCCTCCTGCTCGGTGAACAACCACAGCACCGGAATACCCTGGGCCGCACTCTCCGGTGGGAAGTCCCCTCGACCATCGGTGAACACCACCACGCTGGCAGGGCGCTCATTCTGTGAAAAGCGGGCCAGCGGCTCAAAGGCCGCCGCAAGGTCGGTGCCGCCGCCCCCTTGAGGGCAAAGCGCAGTCAGTGCTGCCTCATCGGCAAAGGGGAACGGGCCATAGCTCCGGGTGTCAAAAAAGCCCACCCAGCCGTTGAGCTGCCCGGCGAACTGCTCCAGCGCCCCGCAGATCTCCCCATACACCCGGTTCAGCTCGGTCGAATGCACCGAACCGGAGGTATCCACCATAAACAGCACCGGGCGGGCCGCCTGCTCATCCAGTGAAAAGTCCGGCAGAAACAGGCCCGTCTCCTGAAAGCGCCGGTCCGGCGGCTGAAAGGTGTAATCGCAGGTTTCTTCCTGCAAAAAGCTGTCCAGCAGCCTGCGCCAGTCCCGGGCCGGCACGGGCATTTTCTCCCAGCCGCGCGCCTGCTCTCCCGGGTCGCGGCCCCGCCGCCGGTCCTTCTCGGTCAGCTCCCGAAGCAGCTGAAGGCCCTCCAGGGCCTCGTCGTTCTGCTCGTTGGGCTGAGGCAGGCCGATTTTGTGCGGCTCCTCCGGAATTTCAATCAGCTCCGTCTCTTCGTCGCTCATCCGGAAATTCTCCGGCGTTTTGCGGCGGGATTCATACTTGAACTTTTTCTTTTCCTCGGCCTCTTCTGGTGCCAGGCAGAGGTCCGCCGGGTCCGGGTCGGCCGGGCTGAGCACCACCGTCTCCCCGGCACAGGGGCCGTCCCGGCGCTCCCAGAAGCAATCGGAATCCAGCCGGTAGCCTCGCCGCTTATTCTCAGGCAGGGCCGCCGGGTCAAAGGGAATGTTCCGGAAGGCTTCCTCCGCCGTGAGCAGCCGCCCCTCCACGCGGGGGTAGAAGGTCTCGTGGTGCAGGTTTCCCAGATGGGTAAAGGCTTCCAGCTGCCAGCCTTCCGCCAGCAGGTGGGAATTCACCACCACATCGCAGGCCAGATGAAACCGCTCGCCCCGAAACAGCGCCGGGCGATCAAGGTGCCCCAGCCGGATGTGCGCCAGCTGATGGGCCAGCATAAACGCCCGCTCCGCCTCGGTCAGGCGTTCCAGCCAATCCGGGTCAAACCAGATGCACCGGCCGTTGGCGGACATATGAAACACCTGCTTTGTGGCCGCAAACGTCATGGAATACAGAAGGTCTGCGCCGGGGCAATCCGCCAGAATCAGGCGCAGGCGGGCCTCCTGCAGGTTCCGCCGCAGGCGCTTGATCCGCGCCCCGGTCATTGCAGGCCCTTCTGCAGGGCGGTGCGGAACACTTCATTCTGCCTCAGCAGCGGCCGCAAAGCGGGAATCTGATTGCAGTCCCGCAAAAATTCGCGGCGGAACTCCCAGGGCAGGCGGCAGGCGTAGGCGATGGCGTGGTCCAGCCCTGTCTGTTCGGGGTGCTGTTGTGCGTAGGCCGCCAGCGCCGAGCGCAGCGCAATGCGCAGTTCCGGTGCCTTCGGAACAGCCGCCTCTTCCCCGGCAAAAATGACGACGGGGTCCGGAATCTTTTCATAAAGGCCGCACCAGGTTTTGAAGGGGTAGGCGGTTTCCTCGCCGATGCAGCCGGCCACCAGCGGGTAAACCGCTGTCACGTCCGCCGAGATCGTGTTCAGGAGGTTGCTGACCATCTCCCAGGAGCGGGGCGTCGGGAAGGCCAGCTGGGTGCCGGAGGGGTCAAAGCGCATGAGGGCGGCCGGGTTGTACTCCAGATAGCCCGTCACAAAGGGGTGCACCCCGGCCCGAAGCGCCCAGCGGTGCCAGGCCGCCGCGTCCACCGCCACCTCAAAGTGGCACAGCCGGTTGGCCAGCGCCTTGGGCATATTGTACGCCACCGACTTATCCGTCACCCGGTTTCCCGCTGCGATCACAATGCAGTTTTCCGGCAGACGATGCTCCCCTACCATCCGGTCCAGCGTGATCTGGTACGCCGCGGCCTGAACCGAGGGCGGCGCGGCGGAAATCTCATCCAGAAACAGAAGATTCAGGACATTTTCGCTCTCATCCATCTGGAAGATTTTCGGCTTGAGCCAGACAGCCAGCGTCCGGTCGGCATTGGCCGCGGGAATGCCCCGCAGGTCCACCGGGTTGAACAAAAGCAGGCGCACGTCCGTCACCGCTACATGGCGGCCGGTGCCCTGTTCCAGGGCGGCGGCGATCTGCCGCACCGCCTGGGATTTGCCCACGCCCGGCGGCCCCCACAGCATCACCGAGGGAAATTTTCGGAACGGCGTACCCGACCGAACCATGGCAAGGTAGGCCCGCGAAAGAAGGTTTACCAGCTGTGCCACGTTCAGCGGCGTCAGGTTTTCCGTAGATTCCATTGCAGTCTCCTCTTCTCCGCTCTGCGTTTCTGTTGCTCTCAAGTATAGCGGGTTTCCGGGTTCTGTGCAACTGTGCGACCACCTGCCCCGCGCCACGCTGCCCGGCGGCAGGCGCATTGCCACTGCCCAAAAGGCAGCAAAAAAGCAGGGGCAGCACCTTACGGCACTGCCCCTGCTTTATTTGCGTTGTGTTCAGCTTTTTCGGGATATTTCACCCGAACCGTCGTCAAAGTATAGACGGAAGAAGCTTACTTCACCATACCGGCAACTTCGGAAGCGAAGTCATCCACGCGCTTCTCCAGGCCTTCGCCCTTCTCATAGCGCACAAACTTGACAATCTTGATCTCGCCGCCCAGCTCTTTGCCCACCTGAGCGGTGTGCTGAGCCACAGACTGCTTGTCGTCCTTCACGAAGGCCTGATCCACCAGGCAGTTCTCCTTGTAGAACTTGCCCACCTTGCCCAGGATCATCTTCTCCTTGACGGCCTCGGGCTTGTTGGCAGTCTTGGGATCGTTGGCCATCTGAGCCAGCAGGATCTCCTTCTCCTTATCCAGCACGTCGGCGGGAACTTCCTCGCGGCAGACGTAGGTGGGGTTGGCAGCGGCGATCTGCATGGCGATGTCCTTGCCGTAAGTGGCAAACTCGGGCTTCGCAGCCACCTCATCGGTGGTGTCGAAGTTCACCAGCACAGCATGGGTGCCGCCGGCATGGATGTAGGCAGCGCACACGCCCTCGTAGCGGGTGAAGCGGCGAACCTTGATGTTCTCCTTGATGACCAGGATCAGGTTCTTCAGCGCGTCATCCACGGTGCCCTCGCCCATCTTGCAGGCCATCAGGGCCTCCACGTCAGCGGGGTTCTCCTTGATGATGACGTCGGCAACCTTCTTCACGAAGTCCACGAACTTGTCGTTCTTGGCAACGAAGTCGGTCTCGGCGTTCACTTCCAGGGCAACGCCCACCTTGCACTCGCTGCAGGCAGTGGCGTAAACCATGCCCTCAGCGGCCACACGGCCGGCCTTCTTGCTGGCGGTAGCCAGGCCCTTCTCACGCAGCAACTCAACAGCCTTGGCGAAATCGCCCTCAGCGTCGGTCAGAGCCTTCTTGCACTCCATCATGCCGCAGTCGGTCTGCTTGCGCAGCTCCATAACGTCCTTAGCGCTAATAGTAGCCATTTTGAATTTCCCCTTTCAGTTGAAGTGGTCCTGTGTGATTCAGGCCTCGGCGGGAGCCTCAGCAGCCTCTTCGGTCTGCTCGCCCTGCTTGCCTTCCAGCACAGCGTTGGCCATGGTGCCGGCGATCAGCTTGACAGCGCGGATGGCGTCGTCGTTGCCGGGGATGACGTAGTCGATCTCATCGGGGTTGCAGTTGGTATCCACAATGGCCACGATGGGGATGTTCAGCTTGCGGGCCTCAGCAACAGCGATGCGCTCCTTGTGAGGATCGACGATGAACAGAGCCTTGGGCAGACCCTGCATGTTCTTCACGCCGCCCAGGAACTTCTCCAGCTTTTCGATCTCCAGCTGCAGCTTGACAACTTCCTTCTTGGGCAGCAGATCAAAGGTGCCGTCCTCGCTCATGGTGCGCAGCTGCTCCAGGCGATCGATGCGCTTGCGGATGGTGCGGAAGTTGGTCAGCATGCCGCCCAGCCAGCGAGCGTTCACGTAGTGCATGCCGCAGCGGGTAGCCTCATCGCGGATGGACTCCTGAGCCTGCTTCTTGGTGCCGACGAACAGGATGTCGCCGCCCTCAGCAGCCACGTCGCGCACGAAGTTGTAAGCCTCGTCCAGCTTCTTCACGGTCTTCTGCAGATCGATGATGTAGATGCCGTTGCGCTCGGTGAAGATGTAACGGGCCATCTTGGGGTTCCAGCGGCGGGTCTGGTGACCGAAGTGCACGCCGGCTTCGAGAAGCTGCTTCATAGAAACTACTGCCATGGTTAAAAATCCTCCAAATCAAATTGTTTTTCCTCCGCATTGCCTGCATGATCTCCAACCCAAAGGCACAAGAAACCAAAGCAATGCGTGCGTATTGCTGGTATAGTATACCACAGCGCTTTGCCGATTACAAGCGATTTTTTCAAAAGTTTTGATCTTTTTTGCGCATTACCGTCCCAGCAGCCGCCGAAGCAGGCCGGGCTTTTCGGGAATGGCCACCTCGGTGTTTACCAGAATCACGTCCTCGCCCCACTGGGCAAGGTCCCGCCAGGGCAGGGTGATGTCCTCCTGCCGCCCCAGAAGCCCGAACAGCCGCGGGCGGCCGTGCAGGATCAGCCCCTCGATTCCGCCGGTCTCCGGCGAAAAGGCCAGGTCATCCACGCGCCCCAGGTTGGCCCCCGTGCGCGCCTGAATGACGTCTTTGCGGTGCAGCTCCTCCAATGTCATACCGGGTTCCTCCTTTTTCGCCGCCCCGGCCGGCGGCCGGGCAAAATGTGACGGTTTTCTTAAAAGTATGCGGGAACTTTGTATTGCAGCCGTTTTTCGTGTATAATAATTGTTGTTCAACGCGTGCCGTCTGGTGTGCGCTGCGGTATTTTACGGCCTTGGCAGATACGCTCTGCTATACTATATAAATAAGGAGACTCCCTTATGTATCAGAACATCGCATTTGATCTGGGCGGCGTTGTGGTGGACTTTGCCCCCCATGATTTTCTTCTGGAAAATTTCTGTTCCGCTCCCATTGAGCAGAAAGTTTACGACATCACCTTCGGCAGCAAAGAATGGCAGCAGCTGGACGCCGGGCTGATCACCCGCGCCCAGGGCGACGCCATCATGCTGGAAAAAGGCCGCCAGCAAGGCTGCGCCTTTGAGGTGCAGGCGGTGCTGGATTCCTGGATGCGCAGCCTTCGCCCCCGCCACCGCACGCTGGATCTGATCCGCCGCCTGAAAAAGATGGGCTATCACGTGTATTTTCTCTCCAACATTTCCGAGGATGCGCTGGATTTTCTCCGGCACAAGGAGTTCTGGACGCTGTTTGAGGGCGGCATCGCCTCCTGCGATGTGAAGATCAACAAGCCCGACCCCCGCATTTACCAGGCATTGCTGGAGGATTACCACCTCAAGCCCAGTGAGACGATTTTTATTGACGACCGCACCGAAAACGTACATGCCGCGTACAATCTGGGCATCACCGCCATTCACTATATGGGCGCCGGGCGGCTGTACAAATCGCTGAACACCTGCGGCATTCCCATTCGGGAGCGCCTGCTCTGGTAAGGTTCCCCTGCCGTTTTTGCCCCGCCGGGCGGTCGTTCCGGCGGGGCACTTTTTACAAACCGGTGAAATCCGCCCTGCTTTTCGGCCGTTTTGCGGTCTGATTGCACAAAAATCAGGCGAATCTCTCATTTTCTTTGCAATGGCAAAAAACGGTGCTATAATAGAGCCGTAAGTGTGTCGCACCAGGCGCCTGTGCCTGGTGCAAAAGATGTGGAGGTATTTGTTTATGTCCATTTTTGAGAATTTCGAGAAAAAGCTCCAGGCTGAGCCCAAGTCCATTGTGTTCACCGAGGGCACCGACGCCCGCATCCTGTCCGCTGCCAGCCGCCTGCTGGCCGGCAAGGTGCTGAAGGTCATCCTGCTGGGCAACCCCGAGGCCGTGAAGGAAGCCGCCGCCAAGGGCAGCTTTGACATCACCGGCGCCGAGATCATCGACCCCGCCAACTACGCCGGTTTTGACGAGATGGTCACCAAGATGGTGGAGCTGCGCAAGGGCAAGATGACCGCTGAGGACTGCGCCAAGGCTCTGAGCAAGTCCAACTACTTCGGCACCATGCTGGTGAAGATGGGCAAGGCCGACTGCCTGCTGGGCGGCGCCACCTACTCCACCGCTGACACCGTTCGCCCCGCTCTGCAGCTGATCAAGTGCAAGCCCGGCATCCAGTCCGTCAGCTCCTGCTTCATCCTGACCCGCGGCCAGGAGAGCATCGCCATGGGCGACTGCGCCATCAACATCAACCCCAGCGAGGATGAGGTTGTGGAGTGCACCGTCGAGACCGCTCACACCGCTGAGATCTTCGGCATCGACCCCCGCGTGGCTCTGCTGTCCTACTCCACCAAGGGTTCCGGCAAGGGCGACACCGTGGACAAGATGCGCAACGCCACTGCCCGCGTACAGGAGGCTCATCCCGAGCTGAAGGTCGACGGCGAGCTGCAGTTTGACGCTGCCGTTGCTCCCGAGGTTGGCCAGCTGAAGGCTCCCGGCTCCAAGGTTGCCGGCTACGCCAACACCTTCATCTTCCCCGACATCAACGCCGGCAACATCGGCTACAAGATCGCTCAGCGTCTGGGCGGCTTTGAGGCTTACGGCCCCATCCTGCAGGGCCTGAACGCCCCCATCAACGACCTGTCCCGCGGCTGCAACGCCGAAGAGGTCTACAAGATGAGTCTGATCACCGCTGCTCTGATCTGAGTTTGCGGGGAGCAATCCTCTGAATCCTTCGCCCCTCGCGGTGCCGCCCGGCACTGCGGGGGGCTTTTTAGTCCTGCGGTTTGCGTTTTGTAAAATGGCATTGCCGCTTCTTCTGTGTTATAATAGGGTTCAATAACTGCGGACAAAATTTGAGGTGACCATCATGCAATTTGACGAGCTGCGCGCCCAGTGCGAGAGCTGTACCCGCTGCGGGCTGTGCCAGGGCCGTACCAATGTGGTGTTCGGCATGGGCAACCCGGCCTCCCCGATCATGTTTGTGGGCGAAGGTCCCGGCCAGCACGAGGACGAACAAGGGCTACCCTTTGTGGGCCGCAGCGGCCGGCTGCTGGATCTGTACCTGGACGTGATTGACCTGGACCGAAGCAAGGTCTACATTGCCAATGTGGTGAAGTGCCGCCCGCCTCAAAACCGCGACCCGCTTCCGGAGGAATCCGAGACCTGCCTGTACTGGCTGCGCCAGCAGTACAAGCTCATTCACCCGAAAATTCTGGTGTGCTTGGGCCGCATTGCTGCCCAACGGCTGATCGAGCCGAAGTTCTCCGTCACCCGCCAGCACGGTGAGTTCATCCAGAAGGGCGGCACCTGGTTTATGGGCACCTACCACCCCGCCGCGCTGCTGCGCAACATGAGCCAGAAGCCCACCGCGTTGGCCGACTTCATCGCCCTGCGCGGCAAAATTGAGGAGCTGTGCCCGGAGGTGTATCAGGGTACTGCAGAGCAGTGAACCAAAGCCCGCCGGGTTTCGTGCGCCGCATACCGAGCACCGCATACACCATAACATTGCAAAAACGCAAAAAGCGCCAGATCCGGGGCGCGGCCTTGCAGCCGCCTTGCCCTTGGAGCTGGCGCTTTTTCCATGTAGATTTTCTATGCGGATATTGGCCGCTATCGGCCGCAGGTATTGAGCGCGTGATGCAGAGTATCCGTTTCACGGCCCAAAGCCGCTGATTCTTTTACTTTTTTAATATAAACGGCCTGAACGCCTGAAATGCAACCGCCTGAAATCGGGCGTAGACGCCCCCGCGAGCGTGCCCTCAGGCGTTTGCTTCCCGCTGGGGCACCGGATGCTCCGCCAGATACTGCTCCAGCAGGTCCGCCGCCAGGCCCACCATCTCCACACAGGGCCGCTTTTTGTAATAGGTCTCGGTACGGGGCGAGGCCACCGGGCTGCCCTCGGGCTGGTCCAGCCCCAGCAGCTCCCGGCAGATCAGGCTGCCGGTTTCCGCCTTGAACTTCGCCGCCAGCTCCTGCACCATGGCGTATACGGCGGTTTTGTGGGCGGGGTCATCGCTGCCGTACAGCGCCCCAAGCGCCATCACGGCGCCGCTGAACGCACCGCACACCTCCCGCATACGGCCCACACCGCCGCCAAAGCCGCTGGCCAGCTGCAGGGCCGTCTGGCGCGGCAGCCCCACCTCTTCGCTGAACGCGGCAAACACCGCCTGCGAGCAGTTGTAGCCTTCCTTAAAATTGGCCTCGGCCATTTCACGATGCGTCAATTGTATCGACTTCCTTTCTTTTCGCGCATCCCACCGCAAGCCGCGGTGCGCTTTTGTATTGTTATTATACCATGCTGGGCGCTGCTCTGTCATCCGGGTGTTCTGGTGGCCGCTTTAACCATAAGCGCGGATGAAGCAAGTGTCTCTTTGTGCACCGGGCTTGCGGCAGACGTTTTTCCGGAAACCCGGCCGCGCGGGCAGCGTGAACTGCCCGGTGATTTTGCTTTTCTAAAACCGATTCATAAACTTTTTGTGAATTCCCTTGCACTTTTCGCGAAAAAGAGTTATAGTAGATTAGCACTCAAAAGTTATGAGTGCTAAATCATTTTACAATTGCAGTCTGATTAAATCCAGGCTGAAAATAGACGCGAAAAGGAGTTTTTCATATGGCAGTCAAACAATTCAAGGCCGAGAGCAAAAAGCTGCTTGACCTGATGATCAATTCCATTTACACCAACAAGGAGATTTTCCTGCGTGAGCTGATCAGCAACGCCAGCGACGCCATCGACAAGCTGTATTTTCGCAGCCTGACCGACCAGACCGTGGGCATGAACAAGGATGATTTCTGCATCCGGCTGGATGTGGATAAGGAAAACCGCATCCTGACCATCAGCGACAACGGCATCGGCATGACCAAGGAAGAGCTGGAGAAGAACCTGGGCACCATTGCCCGCAGCGGCAGCCTGGATTTCAAGACCGAGAACAAGTCTGCGCAGGACATTGACATCATCGGCCAGTTCGGCGTTGGCTTCTACTCCGCCTTCATGGTGTCCAGCGATGTAACCGTGGTCAGCCGCGCCTTCGGCAGCGAAGAAGCCTGGCAGTGGGAGAGCAAGGGCGCCGAGGGCTACACCATCAGCCCCGCTGAGAAGGACACCGTCGGCACCGAGATCACTCTGGTCATCAAGGAGAATACCGACACGGAAAACTTCGATGAGTTCCTGGACGAGTACCGCCTGGTGGACATCGTGAAGAAATACTCCGACTATGTGCGCTACCCCATCAAGATGGAGCGCGAAAAGACCCGCCAGAAGCCCCGCCCGGAGGATGCCGGCGACGACTACAAGCCCGAGTATGAGACCTACCGGGAAGATGAGACGCTGAACAGCATGATTCCTCTGTGGAAGCGCTCCAAGAGTGAGGTCAAGCCCGAGGAATACAACGAATTCTACAAGAAGAAGTTCTTCGACTACACCGACCCCGCCCGCACCATCGTGAGCCGCACCGAGGGCACTGCCACCTACAACGCCCTGCTGTTCATTCCCGGCCACGCCCCTTACGACTATTACACCCGCGAGTACGAAAAGGGCCTGCAGCTGTATGCTTCTGGCGTGCTCATCATGGAGAAGTGCCCCGACCTGCTGTCCGACTACTTCAGCTTTGTGAAGGGCATTGTGGACAGCCAGGATCTGAGCCTGAACATCAGCCGTGAAATGCTCCAGAAGGACAGCCAGCTGAAGCTGATCCACAACGCGCTGGAGAAGAAGATCAAGAGCGAGCTGACCGCCATGAAGAACAACGAGCGGGATAAGTACGAGGAGTTCTTCAAGAACTTCGGCCGTCAGCTGAAGTACGGCTGCTACTCCGATTACGGCACTCACAGCGACCTGCTGAAGGATCTGCTGCTGTTCTACTCCGCTAAAGAGAAGAAGCTGGTCAGCCTGGAAGAGTATGTGAAGGCCATGCCGGAAGGCCAGAAGTACATCTACTTCGCCGCCGGTGAGGACGCCGACCGTCTGGCCAAGCTGCCCGCCGCCGAGTTGGTTCTGGATAAGGGCTACGACCTGCTGCTGCTCACCGAGGACGTGGATGAGTTCTGCCTGCAGATGATGCGCAGCTACGAGGAGAAGGAGTTCAAGAACATCAACTCCGGCGATCTGGGGCTGGAAACCGAGGAAGAGAAGAAGCAGGCTGAGGAAGCCGCCGAGGAGAACAAGCCCCTGTTCGAGGCAATCAAGGCCGCCCTGGGCGACAAGGTCACCAAGGTCACCCTGTCCACCCGCCTGAAGAGCCATCCCGTCTGCCTGTCCAGCGAAGGCCCCATCTCCATCGAGATGGAGCGCGTGCTGAAGGGTATGCCCGGCGGCGAGGCCCCCAAGAGCGAGAAGGTGCTGGAGCTGAACCCCAACCACCCCGTGTTTGAAACCATGAAGAGCCTGCAGGCTTCCGGCGACACCGAGAAGCTGAACGCTTACGCCGACATTCTGTACAACCAGGCCCGCCTGATCGAGGGCCTGCCCGTTGAGGATGCCGTCGCCTACACGGAAGCGGTCTGCAAGCTGATGAAGTAATTTGCTTCTCGCTTGTGTCTAAGGCGCCCACCTGAAAAAGCTCAAGCCAAAAGCAGCCGCCTGCCGGTTTTCCGGTGGGCGGCTGCTTTTTTGTGCGCTTTTGTGTTTTTAATCTTTGATTTCTGATTTCAGCGCAGGGCTTCGCCTTCACATCTCTCCTCGAATGCGCCCCAGCGCCCCCTTTTCCAGGCGGCTTACCTGTGCCTGGCTGATGCCGATCTCCTTGGCGACCTCCACCTGGGTCATGCCGGAGAGGTAGCGCAGCGCCATGATCTTCTTTTCCCGGCCGGTCAGGCTTCCCACGGTATCCCGGAACATAATGCCGCTGATCCAGCTGTCCTCCCCGTCGGTTTCCCCCACCTGATCCATCACATAGATGGGGTCTCCGCCATCGCTGTACACCGGCTCATACAGGCTCACCGGCTCCACCACGGATTCCAGCGCCAGGGTCACCGTCTCTTTGGGCAGGTTCACCGCCTTTGCAATCTCGTTGATGTGCGGCTCCCGCCCCAGCTTTTTCTGCAGCTGCTCCCGGCACTGCATCGCCCGATACGCCACGTCCCGCACCGAGCGGCTGACCCGCAGGGCGTTGTTGTCCCGCAAAAAGCGGCGGATCTCCCCGATGATCATGGGCACCCCATAGGTGGAAAACCGAAGATTCAGGTCCGGGTCAAAGTTGTCGATGGCCTTGATCAGGCCGATGCAGCCCACCTGAAACAGGTCGTCCAGGTTCTCGCCCCGGCCGGAGAACCGCTGCACCACGCTCAGCACCAGCCGCAGGTTGCCCTGAATCATCTCCTGCCGGGCCTGCCGGTCCCCCTGCTTCACCCGGTGCAGCAGCTGGGCCTTCTCCCGCTCCGTCAACACCGGCAGCTGGGCCGTGTTGATGCCGCAAAGCTCCACCTTGTTGTGGTACATGCCAAAGCTCCCCTTCCGAGGCGTGTCCGCCTTTGGGGAGTATGGGCCGCACCATCGCGCCGCCAAACAGCGGGCTGGCTGGCAATCCCTGCACAGGCTGCGAAAGTTTGGCATAGGCTGACGGCAACAGCTGCAACTTGCAAGGAGGGCTGCGCTATGACGGAACTGCTGCCGTTTCTTCCGCTTGTTCTGGGAATGGCCCTGTTGGCCGCCATTCTTCTGGCCTGGCATTGCCTGAACCATGCCCACGCCGAGGACTGGGTGCTTCATCCCCGCCCCAGCTTTCCCGCCGCGGGATTTTCCGTGACTGATCTTCCGGCTGATGAGTTTCTCACGCTGGAGCGTTGCTGGCTCATTCGCCGAACGACCGCCCAGCTGGATTTTGTCGCTGACCCAAACTGGGCCTTCTGGCTTCGGGTCGGGCGCAGCGGCCAGCCGCTGGCCCTGTCGGACGAACCGCCCACCTCCTACGACCAGCGGGAAATCCGCCGGGTGGATGGCCTTCGGGTGGAGATGCTGTATTCTCCCGGCGGCACCGGGCAGATTCGCTGGAGCCGGAACGGTTTCGATTACGCCCTCACCTTCCCCGCCGGTGAAATAGGCCTGCCCGGTGGGCTGACGGCCGCCTTTGTCCGCGAAACAAACGCCGAACCACTGTAAACGTGCCTCAGGCCATCTGCTCCAGCTGCTGGCGCAGGCGGCGGATGATGCGCTTTTCCAGCCGGGAAATGTAGCTTTGGGAAATACCGATGGCGTCCGCCACCTCTTTTTGGGTGTGCTCCACTCCATCCTTCAGCCCAAAGCGCATTTCCATAATGCGGCGCTCCCGCTCATCCAACAGGGCAACCGCCTGGTGCAGCATGGTGCACTCGTCGTCCTGCTCCAGCTGGGCCCCCACCTGGGCCTGGTCGCTGCTGAGCACGTCCGAGAGCAGCAGCTCGTTGCCCTCGCCGTCGGTGTTCAGCGGCTCATCAATGCTGGCGTCCTGCCGCCGGTTGGAGCTTTTTCGCAGGTACATCAAAATTTCATTCTCAATGCACCGGCTGGCATAGGTGGCAAGCTTGATCTTTTTCGAGGGCACAAAGGTGTTCACCGCCTTGATCAGGCCAATGGTGCCGATGGAGATAATGTCCTCGATCGCCACGCCGCTGTTCTCAAATTTGCGTGCAATGTACACCACCAGCCGCAGATTGTGGGTGATCAGCAGATCCCGGCAGCTGGGCCGCCCCTCTTCCAGCCCGGCAAACACCCGGGCTTCCTCCTCCGGGGTGAGCGGCGGCGGCAGGGTCTCCGGCCCGTTGATGTAATGGACACGGCCGGGTGCTTTCAGGCGCAAGACCAACCGTTTCAGGCCGCTTAAAAGTTGCTTCAGCATGAAATTCGTCCCTCCTGTGCCGGTGCGGATGGTTTGGACGGCGGGCCTCCGACACAGCCCGCACCGGCCTGCTTCTGCGGAGCGTTTCGCCCGCACCGCCGGGCCTGGCCCGCCAAACCCGGCCCGAACAGGGCCAGATACCGCCCGTCCGACAGGTTTTTCCCGGCAAATGCCACGGTCACCCGGCCGCACAGCAGCACCCGTTTTCCAAGGCAGATGCGCAGCCTCTGCGCCTGCACCGCCGGCAGCAGATCGCCGCCCGTGGCGGTATCGCAGGAGAGCAGCCGCACCCCGGGCGGCGGCAGGGCGGCACGGTCGCCGCCAAACCACCGCTGCAAAAATTGCCGCAGCGGCTCTTCCAGCTGGGCCTGCGCCGCCGGGGCACTGACCAGCACCACCGGGCAGCCGGAAAATGGATCGTACCAGGAAAATCCCGTATCCCACAGCGCCTCGCCCCGCAGGGTTCCGCCGGGCAGCTGGGCTTCCAGCTGCCAGAGCCGCTCCGGTTCGGCCGGGCCAAACAGCAGAACCGCAAGGCGGGCCAGCAGATACACTCCCAGTGAGCAGAAAAGCAGCAGCAGCGGCGGAACGTTCCAATACACCGCCAGGTTGTTGGTCTGCACATTCTGTGCGCTGAACCGCAGAATGGCGGCCAGCACCAGCCCCGCCAGGGCCAGATTCATCCCAAAGTACCAGGCCGCCCGGCGCAGAAGCAGGCGCGCCCCCTGCCAGCCAAAGGCCGCCGCGGTAATGGCCAGCGCACTGCCGCCCTGATACAGAAACTGCGCCCAGACCGGAAGCGGCGGCGCCAAAAGAATCAGCGTGCTGACGGCTGCCAGCGCTGCCCCCAGGCACCCTCTTGGCCAACGGGGCGGCGCCCCGCACACACAGCCGGCGGCCCGCAGAAGAAAATAGCCGATCACAAAATTGACCAGCAGAAGGGAATCCAGATAAATCACCGTTTTCATGCATTTGCTCCTTGTGCCGCAGGCCTGCCCTCTTCTGAACAGTATATGCGGCCGAAGGAGAAAAGTATGTCACAACGCAGCTCAGGACAAAAAAGGCCCCGGAAGGGCAGCCATA
This sequence comes from uncultured Oscillospiraceae bacterium, assembly GCA_934513685.1. Taxonomy (GTDB): domain Bacteria; phylum Bacillota; class Clostridia; order Oscillospirales; family Ruminococcaceae; genus SFJ001. The sequence goes on from CAKSWY010000008.1 coordinate 73,148, forward strand.
CTGCACCTTCCGGAGCCTTTTGCGTTTCAATTAAGTTCTGAAATGGACGTTGATTAGCCCAGGTTCAGAGCTTCCTTCACCTTCGCGATGATGTGAGCGCCGATGTCGCGGGAAGCGTCAACGGTCTGAGCGCCCAGATGGGGAGAAACGATGAAGTTGTCGCACTCGAACAGGGGGCTGTTGAAGTCAGCGCCCTCGCTCAGCTCGTCCACCATAACGTCGGTGGCGTAGCCGCCGATCTTGCCGGCCTTCAGAGCTTCGTACATATCCTGCTCGTTCACGATGCCGCCGCGGGCCATGTTCAGCACGATGCAGTCGGGCTTCATGGTCTCGATGCTCTTGGCATTGATCAGGTTCTTGGTGGTGGGCAGCAGAGGCATATGGATGGTGACGTAGTCAGCAACCTTCAGCAGCTCTTCGATGGTCTCCATCTTGGTGGCGTTGTTCTCGCCGAACTTCTCATCGGGCAGGAAGGGATCGTAAGCCACGATGTTCATCTTGAAGGCATGAGCCAGACCGGCAACCAGCTGGCCAATGCGGCCGAAGCCCAGGATGCCCAGGGTGCGGCCACGCAGCTCACGGCCAACGAACTTGTACTTATCCCACTGATGGTTCACCTTCACGTCCACGTTCGCGGGCATGGTGTGACGGGACATATCCAGCATCTTGGACAGGGTCAGCTCAGCCACAGCGTTGGCGTTCAGGCCGGGAGCGTTGAACACCTGGATGCCCTTGGCCTTGGCGCAATCCATGTTGATGTGGTTCAGGCCCACGCTGCACACGCCGATCACCTTCAGGTTCTTGGCGGCATCCAGCACCTCTTCGGTGATGGCGGGGTCAACACGCATGATCAGCACATCGTAGTCGCCGATCACGTTCTTCAGCTGCTCGCTGGTCAGAGGAGCGTTGGCAGCCTTGCCCTCCATCTCAGCAGTGTACAGGTTGTCCACCTGCATGTACTTGCCCAGTTCCTCGGTGATGGACTCATGGACAGCGTCGATAATCAGACATTTCATGGTTAAGATCCTCCTGATATTCTTCATGATTTCGGCAAGTGTACCTTTTTGCAGCCTGCACAAACCGGCAGGCACTGGCGCAGCAGGGCACACTCAAACTCCTACTTCTCACATGGTACTAGTATAGCCCATTCTCCGGTTTTCGTCAATATGAACGTTCCCGCACAAAAAGTAAAGAAAAATACTGTGCACATACGCTCAAAAAGGCCGCATCGCCTGTGAAAATGAAGCCCGCTGCTGTACCTGATTAAAAGTGTAAGCACTCCCCTTTCTTTTCTGTCAGAATTCTTCAGGAATTCCCCGATATTTTTGCAGAAGTCCGGTCTTTTCGGCACTTTGATGAATTCGGGCCGTATTTTTTGCACAAAAAAGCAGCCCCGGGCCTTGGCCCAGGGCTGCTTTGTGCTTGTTTCTGCTCAGTTGTTGCTGCTGTTCTTCAGCACCACGTCGTGGCTGCCGCCCTCCACAATGCTGGTGGAGGAAACCACGGTCAGGCGGGCCTTCTCCTGCAGCTCGGGAATGCTCAGCGCGCCGCAGTTGCACATGGTGCTCTTCACCTTGTACAGGGTCACGCTCACGCCATCGGCCAGGCTGCCGGCATAGGGCACGTAGCTGTCCACGCCTTCCTCAAAGCGCAGGGTGGCCGCGCCGCCCAGGTCGTACCGCTGCCAGTTGCGGGCGCGGTTGGAGCCTTCGCCCCAGTACTCTTTCATGTAAGCGCCGTTCACGCGGACCTTATTGGTGGGGCTTTCATCAAAGCGGGCAAAGTAGCGGCCCAGCATCAGGAAGTCCGCGCCCATGGCCAGAGCCAGCGTCATGTGGTAATCGTGCACAATGCCGCCGTCGGAGCAGATGGGCACATACACACCGGTCTCCTTGTAATACTCGTCGCGGGCCTTGGCCACTTCGATCACGGCGGTAGCCTGACCACGGCCGATGCCCTTGGTCTCGCGGGTGATGCAGATGGAGCCGCCGCCGATGCCGACCTTTACGAAGTCAGCGCCGGCCTCAGCCAGGAAACGGAAGCCCTCGCGGTCCACCACGTTGCCGGCGCCCACCTTCACGCTGTCGCCGTAATGCTCACGGATCCAGCCGATGGTGCGGCTCTGCCACTCCGAGAAGCCCTCGGAAGAGTCGATGCACAGCACATCCACGCCGGCGTTCACCAGAGCGGGCACGCGCTCGGCGTAATCGCGGGTATTGATGCCGGCACCCACCACGTAGCTCTTGTTCTTATCCAGCAGCTCGTTCACGTTTTCCTTGTGGCTGTCGTAGTCCTTGCGGAACACGATGTACTTCAGCCGGCCCTCGGCATCCAGCAGGGGCAGCGAGTTGATCTTGTTGTCCCAGATGATATCGTTGGCTTCCTTCAGGGTAGTGGTGTCGGCGGGCGCGGTGACCAGCTTCTCCAGAGGGGTCATGAACTCCTTTACCTTCACGTCGGTGCTCATGCGGCTGACACGATAGTCGCGGCTAGCCACAATGCCCACCAGCTTGCCGTTGGCGGTGCCGTCCTCGGTGATGGCCACAGTGGAATGGCCGGTGCGCTGCTTCAGGGCCAGCACATCCGCCAGGGTGTTCTCAGGAGACAGGTTGGAGTCGCTGGTGACGAAGCCCTTCTTGTAGCTCTTCACGCGGGCCACCATGGCGGCCTCGCTCTCGATGCTCTGAGATCCGTAGATGAACGAAACACCGCCCTGCTTGGCCAGCGCGATGGCCAGCTTCTCGCCGGAAACGGCCTGCATGATGGCGCTGATCATGGGGATGTTCATGGTCAAGGGGCACTCTTCCTCGCCCTTGCGGTATTTCACCAACGGGGTTTTCAGGCTCACTGCATCGGGGATGCACTGGGCAGAGGAGTAACCGGGCACCAGCAGGTACTCGCCAAAGGTGCGGGAAGGTTCTTCATAATAATAAGCCATGCTTCTGCTCCTTTTCCATTTTAAAATTGGTATAGTTATTTGGTTGAGAACAGGCCGGCGACAAGCGGCGCAAGGCGCACAGCCGCCGGCGATGTCAGTTCCATTGGGATTAGGGTATAGTTTACCACATTTCCGGTTCAATTACAAAATACGCCTGTCACAAACTTTCTGCGTGTGCGCCGATCAAAAACATACATTCTGCCTAAGTACGGCGAATAAGTACGACTTTTGCCGCATTGAGGTGTTTTTTACACAGAGGATACAGCAAAGCCCCCGCCGGAGGGACGGCAGGGGCTTTGCTGTAGGGATGATGAAGTGTCTTGCACGCACCGGTGCAGACCGCAGGAGAATGCGGAAGGAGGAGACACACCGGCAACAACTTCACAACACATGAAAAGGCTTGTAACTCTCTTGCAACTAAATTGTAACTCTTTTGACATCACCTGTCAACTGGTTTCGTCTCAAAATTTGTAAACAATTTGTTTCTTTTTCTTCGCTGCGGGTTTCAAAGGAATAGGCTAGTCTGCCGAAATGCACTTTGTGAATTTTCTGCTGAACGCTTAAACGGGCAAAAGCGTTTCTTCTCTGCGCTGCCTGGCCAAGCGCCGGTCAGCCCGCATCATGTGCTTGTTTAATTTTCAACAGCTCACAATAAAATTGCTGGCACTCCTCACTTTGATAAAACTCATGCAGCTCTCTTCCGACTTCCTCCATCCGGGCGCTGCGCTCCGCCGCCTCTTTCTCCAGCTGGGGGCGCCGGGCCTCGGCTTCCCGTACGCGCTCCAGCTGCTCCGGGGTGTAGTACGTGTCCCCAGCAGTTCCGCCGCCATCGCTGTCCAGGATAAACTCGGTGCCGCCGATTACCTCAGTGCCGCCCAGACCATCGCCTTTGGCGCTGCTTTTCTCAGTCTCCGTCGTCTGCCGCCGCTCCAGCTCGGCATAATACCAATCGATGTAGCCCGCCATTGGCTCAAAAATCCAACTCTGCCTCAATGCAGCAGCGGCCGTCCCGCTGGCCGTTTAGGTACCAGCCGCCCTTGACCCGGCCCCGGCTGAGGGTAAATTCGTGCCCCATGGGCACCTCCCAATGGTAATTGATGGCCGCACGGCTCAGCGGGGCCGACTGCATCTGCTCAATGGGCAGCGCATCGCACAGAACATCCAGCCATGAGGCGTTGTTCAGGTGGCCGTTCTGGTCGCACAGGCTGTACCGGGCAACCTGTTCCGCCGGTGCTTCCATCTCCGCCGCTTTGGCAATGGTCAGGGACAATTCTTCGTCAATCGGCTCCGGCCAGGCGTAGAGGTTCACCTCCTCGGGCATATGCCGCAGAATGCGCCGGGTGTCCACGTCCACCAGGACCCAGCGGCTGTCCACCTCGGCCACCGGCAGGCCCGCCTCATCCTCAATCCGGTGCAGGCGCTTGTAGATGGCTCGCCGGGGCATTTCCGGCCGGGTCATATACGTCAGGGTCTCCCCCAGGGTCGGGGTGCGGTAAATTTCCAGCACCTGCTTGGCCAGCAAAAAAGCTGTGTGATGTTCTTTATAAAAAGCAGGCGTCATCCCGATGGAATTGCAGTGGTCCGTGCCCACCTGCTGCACCGCGTGCAGCAGCGCCGCCGGGCGCATATTGTCGTTAAAATCGCAGTGTTCCTGAAGAACCGTGCGCTGGCAGGTAAACTCCGGCTTGAATTCGTCCATGTTCCTCTCTCCTTCATAATAAAATCGCGCAGACGGCCAAATTCGGCGCACCGCGCGATGGTGTTTTGCGTAATACGAAGCTGCTCGTTTTTAAATCCGCCTTAAAGCAATCGCCCTCGGCCGTGCAGGGGGCAGCCGCTTAATACAGGTCACTGCGCTGGCGGCGGTGCAGCTTGCGCCAGACGTTGAACACGATCAGGGCCAGCGCCAGCAGCAGCAGCACCGGAACCATCCAGCCGCTTCCCGCCTCATCGTAGCTCTTCATGTCGCTCCAGGCCATGTCCATGGCGCTGTTGATCTCGTCCGGCAGGCTGACAAACACCTCGGTGTTGGCCAGCACTTCCTCGCTGGGGTAGGCAATGGGGCTGTACTTCAGGTCATCGTCCAGGGTCTCCCACACGTCGGTGATGGGGGTGGAGTAGCCGATGAAGTCGCAGTTGGCCGCGCCCACCTCCGTCTCGCACATATAGTTGATGAACATCTCGGCGGCTTCTTTGTTTTTGGCGCCTTTGGGGATGCACATGGCGTCCACAAAGGAGTTGGTGCCCTCCTCCGGAATCACGAAGTCCAGATCCGGGTTGTCCTCCATCATCACAATGGCATCGCCCGCATAATAGGGGGCCATGGCCGCCTCGCCGCCGGTCATCTTATCGAAGATTTCGTCCATGACGTAGGCCTGCACCACGCTCTTCTGGGCCTTCAGCTCTTCGGCCATGGTCTGCACCTGCTCGGCGCTGGTGGGGTTCAGGCTCATTCCCAGCTTTTTGGCCGCAATGGCAAAGGCGTCCCGGCTGTTGTTGAACATGAGCACGTTGCCCGCGTACTCAATGTCCCACAGGGCGTCCCAGCTGGTGGGCGGCTCCTGCACCATGGTTTTGTTGTACACAATGCCCACCACGCCCCAGGTGTAGGGCACGCTGTACGCATTGTCCGGGTCGTATTCCAGGTTTTTGTAGGCCGCACCGATCTTGTCGATGTTGGGAATGTTGGAGAAGTCCAGCGGCTCCAGCATATCCTCGCCGATCATCTTGCCGATCATGTAATCCGAGGGAACGATCACATCGTAGTTGGCCGCGCCGCTCTTCATCTTAGCGTACAGGCTCTCGTTGGTGTCAAAGGTGGTGTAGTTCACCTTGATGCCGGTCAGATCCTCAAAGCCCTTCACCACGTCAATGCTGTCGTCCGAGCCGTCCGAGATGTACAGGCCCCAGTTGTAGACGTACAGCGTCACATTCTGGCCGCGGAACCGGTTCCAGTCGTAGTCGGCCGACACTTGAAGATCCGGCCCGGCCGGCACCGTATCCCCGGCCGCCGCAAAGGCAGGCAGGGCAGCCAGCACGGCGCACAGCAGCACCGCCGCCAGAGAAACCAAACGTTTTTTCATCCCTTCGCTCCTTTCTCAGCCGCGCCGCTGCTGGTCACGCCGATACTTCCGGCTGTCCATGTGATTCGTGAACAGAATGATGGCCAGAATCACCAGGAAAATGATGGTAGACAGCGCATTGATCTCCGGGCTGACCTTCTTGCGGGTCATGCTGTAAATGGCGATGGGAAGCGTCTGCAGGTTGCCGCAGGTAAAATAGGAAATGATGAAATCGTCAATGGAATAGGTGATGCAGATCAGGAAGGCCGACAGGATGGCTGGCATCAGCTCCGGCATGACCACCTTGAAAAAGGCCTGGGTGGGGTTGCAGCCCAGGTCTAGCGCCGCCTCGTACATGCGCACATCCAGCTGGCGCAGTTTTGGGCTGACGTTAAAAATCACGTAGGGCACGCTGAACGAAATGTGCGCAATCAGCAGGGTGGGCAGGCCGAAGATGTTCTGGGGCACCAGCTCGGCCCCCATATGGGCGTTGGCCCAGGCTGCAAAGCCCCGGTACGCCACAAACAGCAGCATCAGCGAAACGCCGGTGATGATCTCCGGATTCACGATGGGCAGATAGCTCAGGTTGTTGATGAGCAGGCGGGACTTGCGCCCCATGCCGCTGATGCCCACCGCCGCCATGGTGCCCACCACCGTGGAGATGAGGGCCGAAATCAGGGCAATGGCAACGCTCAGGGCCAGTGCGTCCAGAATCATGCTGTTGGTGAACAGGCTTTTGTACCAGTTCAGCGTAAAACCGGTGAACACCGAGCGGCTCTTGCTCTCGTTGAAGCTGAACACCGCCATCACCACAATGGGCACATACAAAAAGGAAAAAATCAGCACCATGTAGGCCTGCTGCAGGGCGCGCCAATGTTTTTGTTTCATCACACAACGCCCTCCATATCCTCTTCATCAAAGCTGCTGGTAAAACTCATGCATAGCAGCACAATCACCATCAGCACCAGGCTCATGGCGCTGCCCAGGTTGTAGTTGTAGCTGTTGCCCAGGAACTGCAGCTCGATCAAATCGCCGATGAGCAGGTTGGAGCCGCCGCCCAGCATTCGGCTGATGATAAAGGTGGACACCGCCGGCACAAACACCATGGTGATGCCCGTGGCAATGCCCGGCACCGACAGCGGAATGAGCACCCGGGTCAGGATCTTGCCCATACCAGCGCCCAGATCCTGCGCGGCTTCCACCACGCTCTGGTCAATTTTGGTCATGGCCGTATACAGCGGCAGAATCATGTAGGGCAGGTAGTTGTACACCATGCCCAACACCACCGCGCCGGAGGTGTTGATCATCTCAAAGGGGCCAAGCCCCACCAGGCCCAGAATGCGGTTGATGATGCCGTTTTTCTCCAGAAGGCTCATCCAGGCGTAGGTGCGCAGAAGGAAGTTCATCCACATGGGAAGCATCACCAGCATCTGCATGATGTGCTGCTTGGACGTGCGCAGGCGGGAGAGGAAGTACCCCACCGGGAACGCCAGCACCAGACAGATGACCGTGGCCACCGCCGCCAGAATCAGGCTGCGGGCAAACACCGTGCTGTACCGGCCGATGGTCATTAGATTGTCCAGCGTAAAATTGCCCGCACTGTCCGTGAGGGCAAAGTAAACCACAATGATCAGGGGCGCAATGATAAAGGCTGCCATCCACACCAGATACGGAGCAGCCAGAGACTTTTTCTGTACCATGGCTCACTCCTCCGTGCGGGCCATGATGTGGATCTCATCCGGCCCGATGCACATGCCGATGACCTCGCCCGGCTGGCTGGCCTGGGTGGAGTGGATGATCCACTCGTGGCCGCCCTGCTCCACGTGCATCTCGAAGTGAACGCCCTTGAAAATCACCTCGTTGACCATGCCGGTGAGCTGGCCCTGAATGGCGGGCACCACCTTGATGTCCTCCGGGCGCACCACCACCTGCACCGGCTGGTTGCGGGCAAAGCCCTTATCCACACAGGTGAACTCGTTGCCCGCAAACTCCACCCGGAAGTCCCGAAGCATCAGGCCGTCCAGAATGTTGCTCTCGCCGATGAAGTCCGCCACAAAGGCGTTCTGCGGCTCGTTGTAAATATCCTCCGGGCTGCCGATCTGCTGAATGAGGCCATCCTTCATAACCACCACCGTGTCGGACATGGTCAGCGCCTCCTCCTGGTCGTGGGTCACGTACAGGAAGGTGATGTCCATCTCGCGCTGCAGGCGCTTCAGCTCCAGCTGCATCTCCTTGCGCAGTTTCAGGTCCAGCGCGCCCAGGGGTTCGTCCAGCAGCAGCACCCGGGGCTGGTTCACCAGGCCGCGCGCAATGGCCACGCGCTGCTGCTGGCCGCCGGACAGAGTGGCGATGTTGCGCCGCTCGAAGCCCTTCAGGCCCACGACCTCCAGCATTTCCAGAACCTTGCTGCGGATGACCCGTTCGTCCTCTTTTTTCAGGCGCAGGCCAAACGCCACGTTTTCAAACACGTTCAGGTGCGGAAACAGGGCGTATTTCTGGAACACGGTGTTCACCTGCCGCTTGTAGGGCGGCAGGCCGGTGATGTCCTTCCCATCAAAAAAAACACTGCCGGATTTCGGTTCCACAAACCCACCGATGACCCGGAGTGTGGTCGTTTTTCCGCAGCCCGAAGGCCCCAGAAACGTGACGAACTCCTTGTCGTGCAGGTCCAGCGACAGACCATTCAGGATGTTCTGCCCGTCGAAATCCACAACAATGTTTTGTAAGGATACGATGACGTTGTTGTCCATTCTTGATAGATCCCCCTTTGCGGTTGGCCGCTGCGGCGGGACGTTCCCGCCGGCCAAGGCCCTCATTCCGCCGCTTCTCACGACGGAGCAGCGCCGATTGATGCCGCCCCCGCAAAGGTTTGTTACACCGAAACAGCCAACGGCCACGGCTTCAGCAGCATACGCAAGCGCCAATGTGCGGCCCGGCAGAAATTGCGGGCCGCACATATGTTCCATTATAGCAGAGGGGGAACCTCTGTCAATACATTCCGGGAAGAATGGGAGAAAATGCCGTCGAATTCTGGAAAATTCCGGTGTTTTCCTGTTCCCGCATGGCTTTTCATTTTGTTTCTTTCAAATTTCTCCGGTTTCTTCAAAGATTCTCCTGGATGCTTTGGTTTTCGTGCAGCCGGTTCTTGTCTTTTCCGCGTTTGCAGACTGCGGCGGCGGACTGCTTCTCCCCTGCCCGGCAGAAGCCATGTGAAATCGCTCTGCCGCTTTCCTATCACTGCACTTTGATGCGATTCAGGGCTGTGCAGCACCTTCCTCCACCGCTTCAAACACAAGCCAAGCGTCCTCCTCTTCCAGATAGACCTCCACCGTGCCTTCCGGACCATATTGGTACCCCATGCCGACCGCTCCAAAATTGGCCTGGTTATCCTCCGTCGGCGTCTCGCCGCTGGCCGTCACCGCCGTGACCATGCCGTCCATCATCCCACAGCGCAGTGCGTCAGACTGCCGCCCGGCGTAACGGTACAGCTCGCCGTTGACCCGCAGCATGGCGTTCTCGGGCAAAAGCCCAGCCTCAGCGCCGCTGGCCTCAGACGGGGCTGAGGCGTCCGTTTCTTGTGCCGCGCCGGTCGCACTGTCCTTGTCCGCCGAAGCCCCCTCGGTGCTCTCGGCGGCTGCCGTCTCCGTTCCACGCTCCGGTGCCGCGGCTTCCCTCATCGATTCGTCCATCTGCACGCTGTACTCGGCCACCGCCGGGCTGCTGGACGCATCCTCCGCCGAAAAGCCGCCCTTGCCCGAAAGCATTTCGCCGCGCCACACTGCCACACACAGCATCAGGCAGGCAGCCGCCGCCACAACAGACGCCCCCGCACGCTTTGCCAGGTGCAGTTTGGGCGGTTTCACCGCCGGCAGCGTTTCGTTTTGCAGCGCGGCCAGCCGGGCCTTCAGTTCCGGCGAGGCGTGCAGTTGATCCAATTCGTTCCGGTATTGTTCAGCACTCATATCCGCCGTCTCCTTCCATATGCCCGCGCAGTGCTTCCCGCCCCCGCCGCAGCCAGGTAAGCACCGTGTTGGGCCGGGTGTGCAGAATCTGCGCAATTTCTTTTGCCGTGTATCCCTCATAATAATGTAAGTAGATGGCATCCCGGTAGTTGGGCGGCAGCTGCCGCACCAGCGTCAGCATTTCCCATTGGCCGCCCTCTTCGCGGGCCGGCAGCCATTCCTGAAGCTCCACCTCGCTGTTCCGGCTCGCGCGGGCCAGGGTGTGGCAGTGGTTGATGGTCACCCGGATCAGCCAGGCCTTTAAGTGCTCTTCGCTTTCAAATCCCTTTTCAAACCGCACCAGCTTCTCAAACACATCCTGCACCACATCCTCCGCATCGCTCAGATTGGGCGCATAATGTGCCGCCAGGCGCAGCACCATATCGGTATAATGCTCGATCGCATACACCAGGGGATCCTGCAAAAAGGCGGTCCCTGTCATGCTCTGTTGCCTCCTCCAAAATTCACTTCGGGGCGCTTCTTTGTGGGGCGCATTCCTTTGCGTCCGCGGCTTCCGGCATTTTCATGCCATTCGACGCCCGCAGAAGTTTCCTTCTCATTTTTAATACACATACCGCTGCCGGTAAATTGCAGCAAGTCTGTTATTTTTTGCAATGCTGCCCGCTGGGCCAGGGCGATTTCACGGAAATGCCCTTTATCGGGAACAGCCATTTCAGTATATACAAAAATCGGGCGGCGGACCAGATGATCTGCCGCCCGATGCATGGCATTCTTCAGGACTTATTTTGGTACACAGCCTGTCACAGCTGAATGCCGGACATGCCCAGATACAGCACGCCGCACCGGGTCACTGTCCAAACCCGCGGCGCCCCGGCCACCGCCACCTTGTACTGCCGCCGGCTGTTGTTGCGCAGCACCCCGCCGGACAGCTCCGTCAGCTCCATCGTAATGGCCGACACCGGATGACCGGACAGCGCCATCGCCAGGCGCAGGGCGCCCACCGGTGTGAACATCAAGTAGCCCGCCAGCAGCAGCGCAGCCGCACCTGTTAAAACTCTCGGAAGGATTCTGATTTCACGCATGGTCAAGCCCACCTTTCTGCTCGATACACCGGAAGGTGTGTTTTTCTCTTTGCTTATAAGACGAGGTGGGAGGCGGGAATATTGCACGGGTTGGAAAAAAATTGCAGCTGTTCATTTCTAACCATCGTGTAAGAAGAAGCAATCGTGCAGCACGCGCCGCACGATTGCCCGTAAAAGAACTGATTCTATTTTGCCTAATAGGGAATTGGTGTTCTCGTTCTTCGCTTAGCTCTTTCAGGAACAATGCCACATTTGCCAAGAAATTACACGATATGCATTCCCACTTTATACTTCAAAGGCGTGTTTTCTGCTGGCTGTCAGCCTCAATACCCTGCCGAGTATCACAAGTCGTTGGAACTTTAAGTCCCCAACGCGGACTCATCCTATATCCCAGATGGGGGCTCAATGCCCTGCCGAGCATCACACTGTGCCGGTAATTACCCTCCCAGCCGGAGTACAGCTTTAACGTGTCGCCACACGGAACCTTTCGAGTTCGTTTTTATTATACTTTCTTTTATAGATTTCTATATAAAAAAGTGGCTACAAGTTGCTACTTGCTACACATTCTGCACCTGATGTGGCTAGTCGAGATGTGTTTAGATACGCTCCGTTTCCTACTGTCTACCACATAGAGACAACATTTTCAGCTTTTCATATCAATTATCCACTAGCCGTTTTGCAATACACGCACCAGCCAATGCCCCCAGCGTGTTGAATAACACATCGTTGACATCTGCCATTCCACGCCCGGTCAAGTACTGGAGCACTTCGCAGAACACGGACAAGGCAAATCCAACAGCGACTGTCTTCTTGCCTTCCCGCTTCCACTGCCAGCTTGTTGTCCCATACGGCACATAGAGAATCAAGTTCAGCAAGTTGCCCGCCCATACACCCGCATTTGACCACAGCTTCAAATGAAAGCGGACGCTCTCGTTGTACCCCGGCGCACGGCGTAGTAATGTGATATGAAGAATCAGAAAGACACAGTATACCGGTGGGAGACTGGAATGCTCTTTGCGGTTGTGCCATGCAATCGTGCCCAGTAGTACCAAAAGAACAAGCTCCGATAGCGACAAGTTTGCAGATGTGGCGTAGTGGATCTGACTCAGCAGTTCTCTCACACTCCGTAACCCCGGCTCTTGATGGTCTCCACAACCTCATCTACATACTTCTGGCAGGTGTCGCGATCAGGAGCTTCCACCATAACGCGGACAACTGGCTCGGTGCCAGACTCACGCACGAGAATGCGACCAGTATCGCCCAGAGCCTCTGCCACTTTATTCACAGCTTCCTGCACGGCCTTATCAGCCTGAGCTGCCTTCTTGTCCGTTACTTTCACGTTTTCCAGCACCTGCGGATAGATCTTCAAAGGCTCAGCCAGCTTGCTCATAGGCACCTTCTTTGCCAGCATGACTTCCATCATCTTCAGGCTGGTCAGGATACCGTCACCGGTGCTGGCGTACTTGCTGAAGATGATGTGACCGCTCTGCTCGCCACCGATGCGGCAGCCATTTCTAGCCATGTATTCGTAGACATACTTGTCGCCCACGGCGGTTTTGGCGTAGCCGATGCCCTTCTCGTCAAACGCCTTATACAGGCCAAAGTTAGACATAACGGTAGTGACCACAGTGTTGGTCAGCAGCTTGCCACGCTCCTTCATGTAGCAACCGTAGATGTACAGGATATGATCGCCAGTGATGACATTACCTTTTTCATCCACACACAGGCAACGGTCAGCATCGCCATCGTAGGCGAAACCAACATCCAAGCCCTTCTCTACCACTAACTTCTGCAAGCCCTCGATATGGGTAGAGCCGGCGTTATTGTTGATGTTCAGACCGTTGGGCTGTGCATTGATGACATAAGTATCTGCCCCCAGAGCATCAAACACAGACTTGGCGATGTTCCAGGAACTACCGTTGGCGCAGTCCAAACCAACCTTGACTCCCTTGAAGGAGTAGACACCCAAGCTGATCAGGTAACCCATGTAGCGGTTGCGGCCGGACACATAGTCCACAGTGCAGCCGATGTGTTCCCGGTGAGCGAAAGGCAGCTCCGGCCAGTCCTTATCGAACACATGGAGCTTTCCGTCAATGTAATCCTCGACTAACAGCAAGATTTCCTCCGGCATCTTCTCGCCATAGCAGTCGATCAGCTTGATGCC
>CAKSWY010000009.1 GCA_934513685.1 uncultured Oscillospiraceae bacterium
CTGAACTTCTTCACCACCAGCAGCTCATGGCCGCTTTTGTCGGCGTTGTCGCTCATGGCGCGCAGCACCACACAGGGCACCCCGTTGCGGGCGGCGATCTGGCTCACGGCTGCACCTTCCATCTCCACGCAGTCCGGATGGACCTTTTCCGCGATCACAGCCTTGGTGGCCCTATCGCCCACAAAGGTGTCGCCGGTGGCAATGCGGCCCGCAATCGCCTTTACGCCCAGGGCAGCGCAGGCGTCCAGGGCGGCCTGCACCAGTGCCGGATCGCCGGTGTAGCTCTTCAGGAAGGGCGCACTCTGGCAAATCATGCTCACCTCGGCGTCGTGGTAGCACACTTCCTTGCCCACCACCACATCGCCGATGCCGATCTCCTCACTCATGTTGCCGGCAATGCCGGAAAAGATGATGGCCTGTGCGCCGAATTTGCCGCACAGCACCTGGGTGGTGGCGGCGGCATTGGCCTTGCCCATGCCGGCACAGCATACCACCACTTCTTTGTCGCCCAGGCGGCCCTGATGGTACTCCACCCCGGCGTACTGCTGCACCTCAACGCCGCTCAGGCGGGCGCACAGCTGATCCACTTCGTCGGGCATAGCGCCCATAATGCCATATTTCATGTACTTTTCCTCTCGGCTTACACGTTAAACAGGAACTCGATGATGTCGCCGTCCTGCACCACATATTCTTTGCCCTCGGTGTGCTGCAGGCCCTTGGCCTTCACCGCGGCCATGTCGTAGCCGCAGGCCGCGAAATCATCGTAATGCACCACGCTGGCTCGGATGAAGCCGCGCTCGAAGTCGGAGTGGATCTTGCCGGCCGCCTGCGGGGCCTTGGTGCCGCGGCGGATGGTCCAGGCGCGGCACTCCTTCTTGCCGTCGGTGAGGAAGCTGATCAGGCCCAGCAGGGTGTAGCTGGCCTTGATCAGGTTGTCCAGGCCGGAGGCGGTCACGCCCATCTCCGCCAGAAAGGCCGCCTTCTCCTCGGGAGAGTAGTCGGCGATGTCCTCTTCGGTCTTGGCGCAGATGGGGATGCACTGGGCACCCTCGGCCTCGGCCAGCTTGCGCACTGCCTCCAGATGGGGGTTGGAGTCCACGCCCTCCATCAGGTCGTCCTCGCTCAGGTTGGCGGCGTAGATGACCGGCTTTGCGGTGAGCAGGCCCATTTCCTTCTTCTGAGCCATCTGGTCCTCATCGGTCTCATCGAACTCAAAGGTGCGGGCATTTTTGCCCTCGCCCAGATGGGCGGCCAGCTCGGCCAGCCACTGGGCCGCCGCGCCGGCCTTCTTGTCGCCGGTCTTGGCGGCTTTGGCCATGCGGGCCTGGCGGTTCTCCACCACTTCCAGGTCGCTGAGGATCAGCTCGGTGTCGATGGTCTGGATGTCGCGGATGGGGTCCACACTGCCCTCCACATGGATCACATCGGTGCCGTCAAAGCAGCGCACCACATGCACAATGGCGTCGCACTCCCGGATGTTGCCCAGAAACTTGTTGCCCAGGCCCTCGCCCTTGGAGGCGCCCTTTACCAGGCCGGCGATGTCCACGAATTCCACAATGGCCGGGGTCTTTTTGTTGGTGTCCCAGATTTCCGCCAGCTTGTCCAGCCGGGCGTCGGGCACGGCCACAATGCCGGTGTTGGGGTCGATGGTGCAGAAGGGGTAGTTCGCCGCCTGGGCATTTTTGGTGCTGGTAATGGCGTTGAACAGGGTACTTTTGCCCACATTGGGCAGGCCCACGATTCCGAGTTTCATAGCAGTTTGTATCTCCTTTAGGATCGTTTTTAGGATCGCTGTTTTATTTTATGGTGCGCCGCCTGCACCTGCTTCATAAAGGCAGCCGACGCGTTTATAGTATAGCACATGGGGGTTCCGTTTTCAATTTTGCTTTCACGGGGGCGTGGAAGGCGGCGGGGGTGCGTTTTGGCACTGCCGCGGGCTTACTGAAAAGGTAAGATGCCACCTCATCAGTCAGCTGCGCTGACAGCTTCCCCTCGAGGGAAAGCCTATGGGGCTCGGCAGAACGCTGCCCGCCGGGGAAATTTCCCATTCACCTTCCCCAAAAAGCGCCTTGGGCGGGGAACCCGAAGGTCCTCCGCCCAAGGCGCATCATTTAGGAAGGAAAGGAGAATGACAAAATGAATGTCGTAGATGTCACAGTTTGTACTCGTCCATGTAGCTGCCGAAGGTGGCGGGGTTCTTGCCCTCCATCCGCTTTGCGGTGGTGGCCAGATGCTTCTGGCTGTAAGCAGCCAGATCGGACTTCATCAGCTCGAAGGTCTTGTCCTCCGAAGCCTTCTTCTTGATGGCCACTTCGGCCACGGCCTCGGCGTCCTGACGGCGCACAACCACGATGCCGTCCTTATCGCCCACCAGAATGTCACCGGGGAACACCACCTGACCGCCGCAGGCGATGGGCACGTTCACTTCGCCGGGACCGAACTTCCAGGGGCCCTGGGGGGTGATGCCCTTGGCGTAGATGGGCATATCCAGCGTCTCAATGCCGTCCAAGTCGCGCAGGCAGCCGTCCACCACGATGCCGGCCAGGCCCTTCATGCAGGCGAAGCGCATCATGATCTCACCGGCCAGAGAGCGGTTGCAGCCGCTGGCGCCATCCACCACGATGATGTCGCCGGGCTGGGCCATATCCAGCGCCTGATGGAAGAACAGGTTGTCGCCGATGGGGGCTTTCACGGTGATGGCGGTGCCCAGCAGGGGCTTGGCGGTGTCGGGGTTCAGCAGCTTCATGTAGTCATGCATGCAGTACAGCCGGTTCATCTCATCGTTGATGTTGCTGGAGGGCAGGCCGCGGAACATCTCCACAACCTTGGGATCGGGACGGGTAACTTCCGTAAAAATGCGATTGCCGATGGTAATCATTGTTCAGTTCCTCCTTATCAGGTTTCACAGGTCAGGCATTCAAAAAACCATGCGGTTCATGCCAGTTCTTCTTTGTTCACGATGGAGCGCATCCCCTTGTCGCCGGTGGCGGCATACTGGGCAATGTCCTCCATGCAGATGGCGGCCATGTTGATGTCGTTGTCCACGGTGTTGCCGCCGCAGTGGGGAGTGGCAACCACGTTGTCCAGATTCAGCAGCGGAGAGTCCTTGTCCAGAGGCTCGGCCGCGAAGGTATCCAGGCCGGCGCCCAGAATCTTTCCGGCTTCCAGCGCCTCGATCAGAGCAGCCTCGTCCACCACGCCGCCGCGGGAGGTGTTGATGATGCAGGCCGTGGGCTTCATCATGGCCAGCCGCTCTTTGCTGATCATGCCGGCGGTGGAATCCAGCAGCGGCACATGGATGCTCACAATGTCCGCCTGGGCCATCAGGTCATCCAACTCCACGTATTTCACGCCCAGCGCCTGCTCCTGCTCGGGAGACATACGGAACACGTCGTAGTAGAGCACCTCGCAGTCAAAGCCGTTCTTCACGATGGCAGCCACCTTCTTGGCGATGTTGCCGATGCCCACCAAGCCGACCGTTTTGCCGTGCAGCAGGTAGGAGCGGCCGGAGTACTGCTCGCGGGCCCACTCGCCCAGACGCATATGATCCTTCAGCGGCTCAATGTTGCGCAGCACCGCCAGCATCAGGGTCACGGCCAGCTCGGCCACCGGCATGCTGTTGCCGCCCACGCAGACGGAGACGGGAATGCCCTTCTCCCCTGCCGCCTTCACGTCGATCTTGTCGTAGCCCACGCCCCACTTCTGAATGAACTTCAGCTTGGGGGCCGCGGCGATGGACGCGGCGTTCACCACGCCGCCCCGGTTGACCATGTACTCTGCGTCAGCCAGCAGGGCCAGGTCGTCGTCGGGCTTTACCAGATAGGTCTCAAAGCCTTCGGGGCACTTTGCCTTCAGGGCGTTGAGCATATTCTCAGAAAATTTGCCGTACAGTGCAATTTTTTCCATTGGAACTTCACCTCAGTTTTCAGGACCTGTTTCAGCTCTGCTTTTCGATGGCATGGGCCTTTTTGTTCACGATCTTCATCATCACGGGAGAGAACAGGGAGGCCACGATCAGCACAGCCAGCACGATGGCGATGGGGCGGCCCAGGAAGTAGTTCAGCATACCGCCCTTGGCGCCCGCCAGGATGACGGCACGCCGCCAGTTGCTCTCGCAGATCTCGCTCAGCACCATGCCCAGGATCATGGGAGGTGCAGCGAAGCCGGCCTTCTTCAGGATGAAGCCGATGAGACCGAACACCAGCATCACGCCCACATCAAAGATGTTGTTGCGGATGGCGAAGGTGCCGACGGCGCACAGGGCCACGATGACGGGGCCGAGAATGCCCATGGGCAGCGAGCTGACGCGGGCGATGTAGCGGGCCGCGAACAGGCCGATGACGCCCATCAGGATGTTGGCCAGCAGGAAGCCGGTCATGATGCCGTAGGTGGTGGCAGCGTTCTTGGTGAACATGGAAGCGCCGGGGGTCAGGCCATGAATCATCATGCCGCCCAGCAGGATGGCCGCCACGGTGGAACCAGGCAGAGCCAGAGTGATCAGGGGGATCAGCGCACCGCCGGTGGCGGCGTTGTTGCCGGTCTCACAGGAGGCAACGCCTTCCAGCGCGCCGTGGCCGAACTTTTCGGGATGCTTGGAGAACTTCTTGCCCATGGAGTAGCAGATCCAGGAGGAGACGCCTGCACCGGCCGCCGGGACAATGCCTACCAGCGTACCCACCAGAGAGCAGCGCACCATGGTGGGGATGAGGGTTTTCAGCTCGCTCCAGGGAGGAAGCGCGCGGCCCTTCTTCAGGTTTTCTTCGTCCTCAATGACGGAGCCGGACTTGCCGTGGTGCACATCGTAGGCCAGGGTCATCACCTGTGCCACCGAGAACAGACCGATCAGGGCGGGCACGAAGTTGATGCCGTCTTCCAGCTGAACCAGACCCATGGTCATGCGGGGGTAGCCGCTGATGGCGTCCAGACCAACGCAGCCCAGCAGCAGGCCCAGCACGCCGGAGAACAGGCCCTTGATGAGGGATTCACCGGCCAGGCTGGCGATGACGGTCAGGCCGAACACGGCCAGCAGGAAGTATTCCAGAACCGAGAACTTCAGGGAGAAGGCGCCCAGCGCGGGGGCGATGAGCAGCATGGCGATGGCGCTGAAGGTGCCGCCCACGGCGGAACCCAGCGTGGCCACGCCCATGGCCTCCATGCCGCGGCCCTGCTTGGTCAGCTGGTAGCCGTCAATGGCGGTGGCAGCCGAAGCGGGAGTGCCGGGCGTGTGGCAGAGGATGGCGGTAATGGAGCCGCCGTAAATAGCGGAGGTGTACATGGCCACCAGCATGGTGAGGGCGGCCACAGGGCTCATGCCGTAGGTGATAGGAATGAGCAGCGAAACGCCCATGGCGGCGGAAAAGCCGGGCAGTGCGCCGATGACCATGCCGCCCACAGTACCGGCGACCAGTGCAATCAGCACGTCCAGACTGAGCAGGGACTGAAAACCGGCAATCAAACTTGCAACATCAACCATAATTCAAGTTCCTCCTTTCCGGTTTACAGCAGCTGGCCCAGAACACCGAAGCCGTCCACCGAGACGTTCAGCATACGGGCGAACACGAAGTAGATCACCAGCAGGTAGCCCACATCGATGGCCAGAATCAGCTTCCAGGAAGTCTGCTTCATAAAGCGCATCAGCACGGGGATGATGATGGCCGTGGCCACGAAGTAGCCAACGAAGTAGAACAGCAGCACATAGGCCAGAACAATGCCCCAGGTGATGAGGGGGATCTTCACGCCGTCCCAGGTAAAGAGCTTTTTCTGCTCCTCCGCGGGGGCCTTGCTTTTCATCACGCCCTGATAGAGGATGCAGCCCGAGAGAACCGTCATCATGGCCACCAGCAGATTGGGCATCATGGCAGCTTCCGAAGGCAGGGACCGGTTCATGGCGTAAAACAGCAGGCACAGCGCCAGGCAAACAAATCCGATGATCACATCTTGATGAATCTGTTTCTTCACAAGAAGGCTCCTTTCTTATCGGGCGGCCGCAAAAGCATCTTGCGGCCGCCCGATAGTTCTATCAAATTTTGTTGGGGATTCCTGCAATCGTTTTACAAAGAGCCTTGCTTATTTCTGCACGCCCCAGATCTCCAGACGGGTATCCAGCTGCTCGTCCAGCAGGGCCTTGTACTCGTCGCCGGTGTACAGCTTCAGCTCGGCGCCCATGGCTTCCATGTTCTTCTGGTAGTCGGGGTCCTCAAAGGCATCTTCCAAAGCCTGAGTCATGCGGTCCACAATGGCCTGATCCACGCCCTTCATGTAGGCATAGCCGCGGGCAGAGAAGGAAACGTAATCGTCCACGCCAGTCTCTTTGGCGGTGGGCACGTCGGGCAGGTACTTGGAGCGCTCGTCGGCAAACACGACGATGGGCTTGTAGCCGTTCTCTTCGGCTTCCATCACGTCGCCCACGTTGGCGGACAGGAAGTCCGTCTCGCCGGCCAGGAACATGGTGGTGGCATCGCTGGCGCCGTCCACGGGGATGACGGTCAGCTGGCAGTTATGCTCTTTCTGCAGCATCTTGGCCACGGTGCCGTCGCCGCTGGTAATGCTGGTGGTGGCAGAAGCCATGACCAGGGGGTTCTCCTGAGCGTACTTCACCAGAGAGGCGTAATCGCTGAAGCGGGTCTCATCGCTGCGGATGCAGAGCACCTGATAGTCGATCACGTGGTTGGCCAGCAGCTCGAAATCGTCGATGGTGTCCTCACGGGGGTTGGTCTCATCGTAGTGGCCGTACAGAGCGGACAGGTTCACCAGCGCGAAGGTGTAGCCGTCCGGGTCGGTGTTATGCAGCAGCTGGTTCCAGGCCAGCCAGCTGCCGCTGCCGGGAACGTTCTCCACGATGACCGGCACTCCCAGGTCCTTCTTCAGGGCCTCAGCCACATAGCGGCAGCCCAGGTCGGACGAGCCGCCGGCGGAGTAGCCGCACAGCAGGGTGATGGGCTTCGAGGGCCAGCTGCCGTCGCTCTGGGCGGTGGTGCTGGAAGCATCGGCCGTGCTGCTGGCCGGGGTAGACGAAGCTGCAGAGCCGCCGCAGGCGACCATACTAACTGCCATCGTTGCCGCTAAAAGCATACTGACGAGTTTTTTCATTCTTCTTTTCCTCCTAGAATTTTTTGTTTGGGCTTTTGGTTTTTTACGGTTTGCTGTATATATGTGAGGGAGAAATCCTTCTCCAGATCCGACGAAATTTATGGCTGAAATTTGCTCGCAGCATCGGTCGATTTGTTTCGTTAACCGTTTGCGTTAATCGGTTAACAACTGCTGTAAAAAAATTAAGGATAATTTTCATATCCTCAATTTTTTATCAGGTCGGCCGCAGGCGGCTCAGCTGGGTGGAACGGCGGAAGGTCAGCGTACCGGACAGTGCCTGCTTGCCCTCGCTCATTCGCCCCTGCAGGATGGCTTCGATGATCTTTTCCCCCGCGACCCGGCCCATGCGGTCCATGGGCTGGCGGATGGAAGAAATTCCCGGTGCCACCAGTTCGGACCAGCCGACTGCATCGTACCCGCAAACGCCGATGTCCTCAGGCATTCGCAGCCCGCGCTGCTCCACTTTTTTTAAGGTAAGGAAGAGGGTGTGGGTATTCACCGCGAAGAGTGCCTTTTTCTGCTCGGGGTATTCCCGCAGGAACTGCTCCACCGCTTCGTTCACCCGGAGTTCTTCCCGGCCCACCAGGGCCACGGCGTCCTCCCGGTTCATGCCGAAGAGCTTTTCCGCCCACTGGGCGAATATGTCCCCCATCCACTTTTTGTGAAAATTGTCCACGTCCTGCAAGAAGCGAACCTTTTCAAATCCCTGCTCCTTCAAATGCTGAAGCATATTCGCGATCAGTTCGTCGTGCTTGACGTAAACGCTGCCGTAGGGCCAATCCTTCAGCTGGCGCGTACAGATAACCACCGGAATGTTCCGCTTGCACAGGGCCAGATAAGGTTCTGCCGTTTCGTGGCAGGGAATGAGCACCAGCCCGTCCACCTGCTGGTTCAGGCACAGCTGAATGGCCTGTTCTTCTTTCACGGGGTCGTCGTTGCTGCAGCACACCACCGTACCGTACCCGTTCTGGGCGCAGACGCTGTTGATCTGCGTCACCGTCTGGGCACCGATCTGGTAGCGCAGGCTGTTCACCACCACCCCGACCAGTTTGCTTTTTTGTGATTTCAGGGTTCGCGCGGCGCTGTTGGGCGCATAGTCCAGTTCTTTAATGACCTGTTCAATGCGCTGCCGCGTCTCCTGCGACATAAACTCATAGTTTCCATTCAAATATCTTGAAATGGTCGTCTTGGAAACGCCGACCTTCTTCGCAACGTCCGCGATCGTTGCTTTCCGTTCCATGGTTCCTCGATTGTTAAGTGTTTATCGTTTTAGTTTACCGGTTTCTGTTCGCTGATTAGAGAATACCAAAACTTTCCGCCGCTGTCAATCGTGCTTTCTATACAAAGTTCGGGGGCGGTTTTTCGTCACTTTGCGGGAGGGGCAGAAATTTGCAGGCGATTTTTGTGCAAAAGATAAGGAGAGAAATGCAAATGGCAAAAAGGATAACGCCAAAACGGCCTCCCCGGGTGGGGAAGCCGAAATGCGATGAAACGTAAAATTGACAGAAAGCCGCAGCAGCAGGCCCCGGCTCACCGCCACACCCTAACCGCAACGGTAAGCTGCCACCTCATCAGTCAGCTGCGCTGACAGCTTCCCCTCAAGGGGAAGCCTGCAGCCTCGGCAAAAGCAGCACCGCCGCGAGGAAAAGCCTTCACAAATCGTCCGCATCCTGCACCGGGGTCTCCCCCGGGTCATCGGGCAGGCCGGTCCAGCTGCCCTCCGGGTCGGTGCGGCTGGGGCGGGGCGGTTGGGGGATCTCCACCCAAAAGGTTGCATCCGGTTCCGGTACGGTCATACAAACTCCTCCTTCTTCCCTTTTTGCAGGGTGATGCATACAGTGTGCCCCCGCGGGCCATGCTGTATGCAGGAAAGGAGGGATCGGACCATGCGCGCAAGCGGCGGGCGGATCTTCTGGGCATCGTTTTTACTCACTCTGGCGGTCATCGGGCCGCTGCTGGGGCTGTTCGCCTTCTGGGGCGTGCAGCAGAATCGCCGGGCCGTGCAGACCCAGCAGGCGCAGTCCGGCGTGCCCATCCAGCGGCCGGGCAGCCTCTCGCTGCTGCTGGCGATGGCCGGCGAGCGGCCCGCCTTTGTGCTGGCCCGGCTGGACGGGGCCTCCCCCGCCTTCCGGCTGGTGGTTGTGCCGGGCGAAACCGTGGTGTTGGACGGGCAGGGCCAGCCCATCACCCTGGCCGAGAGCTACGCCGCCGCCGGGCCGGCCCGGGCGGGCAACCTGCTGGCGGCCACGCTGGGCATTCAGCTGGATCGCTATCTGGCGGCCACCCCCGCCGTGTGGGGGCAGAGCCTTTCCGGACTAGGGCAGGCGCGGGTCAACCTCTCTCCCCTGCTGGACGAAGCCCAGCGCCGGGCGTTGGGGGTGGCCGCCGTGGCCCAGCTGGATGCAGCCGAAGCCGCCAACCTTTTACAGGGCACGGATCTCACCGGCCCGCCGCTGGGGCGGCTGCGGGCGGCGGTGTGGCAGGCGTTTGCCCTGCAAAGCCAGGGCAGCCTGGCCGAGGCCGTTCCTCAGGGGCTGCGCCGTTGCAGCGGCGACCTGCTCACCGACCTTACTGCCCTGGATCTGGAGGAGCTTGGCCGGGTGCTTGCCCAACTGGCAGACGCCTCGTGCAGCCCCCAGGCCGACCTTTTGCCCGGCCGCTGGGACGAGCGCACCGCCCGCTACGAACTGGAGGAGGACGCCCTGACCTTTGCGCAGGCGCTGTTCCCCCTCGCCCCGCAGGAGGCCGGGACGGGCTAAACACCCGGATGCGTGTTGCATCGCTGCCCCCGCACGGAGACAGCCGTGGCCACCCGGCGCGGCATGAAACACACGCCATATGTTGCACTGAACGCCCGGGCACGTGTGTCGGAGCCATTCCTGCGGAGATACCGGCACAGCCCTTCGCTGCGATACGAAATACCCGTCGCCTGTTGCTCTGGACACCCGGGCACGTGTTTCCTGCAGCATCCGGTTGGCACACAGCCGCGCATTGCAAAACGCCCGGACGGGTGTTCCGTCTTATTCGTTCTTTTTGTGCTCACCTGTTTCCATTTATGCCCACTTACACCCATTCACGCACATCTACGCACACTGACCCAAGGAGGTGCTTTTTCATGGAGCCAAACCGATCTTCCCGCCGGGGCGCGCTGTTGTGGTTTGCGGCCGCCGTTGCGGTGCTGGCCGCCGCGCTGTGGCTTCGGCTGCGGGGCGACACCGCCGTCTCCGGCCCGGGCACACCCGGCCGCTACAAAGCCGAGGCCCAGGGCTACGGCGGCCCGGTGGAGGTGCAGCTGGTGGTCAACAAGCGGGGCGGCATTCAGCAGCTGACGGTTCTGGCCGACCGGGAGACCCCCGAGATCGGCCAGGCTGCCGCCCCGCAGGTGGCCGCCGCCATCGTGGCGGCTCAAAGCTGGCAGGTGGACGATGTTTCCGGGGCCACCCGCACCAGCCGCGCGGTGCGCAAGGCCGCCCGGGACGCTTTGGCGGAGGCGGGCTGGCCGCTCTCGTGAAGCGCCGCCCCGTGCCCCGCACAAAAAAAGGAAGGCCCTGCGGGCCTTCCTTTTTTATATGGCTTGATTGCTTGCCGCAGAGCGCCGCCGCGCCCTCACTCCCGCTCAGAAATGAAAGATCATGCGGGCCAGCGAGATGGCTGCAACGGCCATGCCGGAGCCGATCAGGGGGCCGACCGGGCTGCCCTTCAGCACGCCCACGCCGATGAAGGTGCCCAGCACCACGCCCAGCGTCACCACAATGTCGGTGCTGCTGGCGGCCACGCCCATGCGGCCGAACACCGCCACCAGCGCGCCGCAGGCAATGGCGATCCAGCCGGCGGGGCTTTTCAGCACCGTGATCACCTGCTCCAGCGAATACTTGCCCAGGGCCAGCGGGGCCAGAAAGCCCACCGTCAGAATAATAATGCCCCAGTTGATGCCCTTCGCGCTGAACAGCTCCAGCGCCGGGGTGATGCGCAGCAGGCGCAGCGCCAGCACAATGGCGGCGGAGATGCCCACGGTTTTGTTGCCGGTGATGATCGCCACCACCAGCAGGCCGATAAACAGCAGCTCAATCCAATAGGTCTGAAGCAGTTTTTCCATCCTCATAACTTCTCCGTCTCACAGGGGCTTCGGGTTAATCGCCTTCCGGAATGCCGTTCGCCGGTGCAGAACCCGAGTTGTTGTCCGGTTGCTCCGGCTCGGGCGGCACCTCGGTGGGCACAGCCGTGGGGACCGCCGTGGGTTCCGGTGTGGGCGCTTCGGTGGGGGCCGGCGTGGGTGCCTCGGTGGGCACAGCCGTGGGCGCCTGGGTCGGGGTGGCCGTGGGGGTCGCCGTCGGGGTAGGGCTGGGGGTCGCCGTGGCCTCCGGCTCCTCCCGCTCAAAGTGCGCCTGCACCATAATGCCGCTGGCGTCCGCGTCGTGAGGCACCACAAAGGTCAGGGTTTCGCTGCCGCCGCAGCTGCCCACCGGCTCGGCCGACCAGTAGCTGAATTTCCAGCCGTCCTCGGCCACCGCCGTCACGGTGGAGCAGGTGGCACCCTTGGCCACCTCCTGCACCGTGCTGCCCTGGATCTTGCCGCCCTCGCCTGCGCTGAATTCCACCGATACCTTGGTCACCTTCTGGCCGCGTACCGCAATGGGGTCAGAGGTGATGAGGCCCACGGGGGTCTCATTCCGCTCAGGCACCTTGGAAAGCGGCGTGGGCCGGGTGTCCTTGGTGATGTAGGCGTGGGTGCGGATGTAGTCAAACAGGGCGTTCACGCCGTTCATGGAGAGGTGTACGCCGTCGGACAGGGTGTAGTCCGTCTTGGCCCAGCCGGTGTTCGCGTCCTTCAGGGCCTCGCTGGAGTTGAGGAACTTGTAGCCCTCTTCCTCGCACATCTTCACCAGCGCCTGGTTGAAGCTGTCCACCTGGGTCATGGAGAGGGCGGTGTTCTCCCGCAGTTTGTCCAGCGGGGGCACCGCATTCACAATGATGTCCGCATAGGGGTACGCCTCGTGAATGGCGGCCAGGCCCTTTTTGTAGGCGGTGATGTAGTTCTCGGTGCCGCCGCCCAGGTTGTTGGAGCCGAAGGACACAATGACCCGCCGGGGGTGCATGATCTTCACTGCCTCGGGAATGGTCACATAGCTGGAGTAGCCCTTGAAGTCCACGCATTTCAGGCTGGTGATCTGCCCAGCGCTCATGCTGGTTACGCCGATGGCGTTGGTCAGGTCACACTTGCCGTACATCATGTAGCGCACGGTGTTGCTGTCGCCCAAAAACAGCGTTTCCTTCACATACTCTTCGCCCGCGTCCTCCGTTCCGGGCAGCACGGTGCCGGTAAACGCCGTGGTGTCGATCACACCGGCGGCGGCATCGTAGTCTGCATCCGAAGCGGGCTCCACCCAGGGGGTGGCGGAAGGCTCCGGGACCTCCGAGGCCGCATTGCTGCCGCGGCCGCCTGCCCAGACCGCCACCGCACCCACACACAGCACCAGGGCTGCCGCCGTGCCGATGCAGACGGCCGGGCCGTACTTCCGGTGCCACAGCGCCTGCAGGCGCTCGGATGCGTGAAAAACAAATTCAGGGGTTTCTAATTTCATGGTATCAATCCTTTATGTCTTGATCCGGGCAGGCACACCGGCCCGCCGCCGGGGCCGCCCCGAGGGGCTGCCCGCTGTAAACAGCAGCTTTATTTTACACCCTTTTGGCAATAAACACCAGTGGCGGCCCTGCCCCTTTTGGCAAAAGCCCGGTGCCCGGCCCCAAGATTCAGTGCCCGGCGGCCCCTTTGGCCCCATTTTCACCGTCTTTTTACAATTTGTTCTTGATTTTGCTGGCGCTTCTGTTATAATCAGAACCGTTCGTTTTAGAACTTTTTTCATCTGCTGCAATTCAAATTCGAGGCATTTCATGAACGATCATCTGTATTTCGCCGCCAGCCTGCACCGGCTGTACAACCTGACCCTGCGGGACTTTGGCCGCGCCAACGGCCTGAGCCAGACCGAGATGGACGTGCTGCTGTTTCTGCACAACAACCCGGACTGCAACACCGCCCGGGACATGGTGCACCTGCGGGGCCTGGCCAAATCCAATGTTTCCACCGCGCTGGACAGCCTGCGCACCCGCGGCCTGGTGGAGAGCCGCCCCGAGGAGAACAACCGCCGGGTGAACCGGCTGTTTCTGCTGCCCGCCGCCGCTCCCCTCATCAAGGGGCTGAGCCAGCGGCAGGGCCAGTTCTTCCGCGCGCTGCAGCGGGGCCTCACCCCGGAACAGCAGGCCCAGGCCGACGCCTACTTTGCCGTTCTCCAGCGCAACATCAATGCCGAGCTGGCCCGCCTGGACGAGGGCGGCCCCGCCGGCAAAGCCGGAACCTGAGACCCGAAAGGACGTTTGAACCATGCTGTTTAAGTTTTTCATCTGCTTTGTGGCTGGCATCGGGGCCGGGCTGGGCACCGGCTTTGCCGGAATGAGTGCCGCCGCCGTCATCAGTCCCATGCTCATCACCTTTCTTCACATGGACCCCTACCTGGCGGTGGGCATCGCCCTGGCCAGCGATGTGCTGGCCAGCGCCGTTTCGGCCTACACCTACGGAAAAAACAAAAATCTGGACATCCGCAACGGCCTGGTGATGATGGTCTTTGTGCTGCTGTTCACCATGGTGGGCAGTTATGTGTCCAGCCAGGTGCCCAGCACCACCATGGGCGGCTTTTCCACCTGCATGACCCTGCTGCTGGGCATCAAATTCATCCTGCGCCCGGTGATGACCACCAAAGAAAGC
This sequence comes from uncultured Oscillospiraceae bacterium, assembly GCA_934513685.1. Lineage (GTDB taxonomy): Bacteria > Bacillota > Clostridia > Oscillospirales > Ruminococcaceae > SFJ001. The sequence goes on from CAKSWY010000009.1 coordinate 13,850, forward strand.
ATGGCCGCCGTCAGCCCCCGCAAGCGGTTTGTGCAGTCCATGCTCAGCGGCACGGTCATCGGCTTTATCTGCGGCTTCATCGGTGCGGGCGGCGGCATGATGATGCTGCTGCTTCTCACCAGCGTGCTGGGCTACGAGCTAAAAACCGCGGTGGGCACCAGCGTGTTCATCATGACCTTCACCGCCCTTACCGGCGCGGTGAGCCACTTCGCCATCGGCGGCCTGCCGGACCCGGCGGCGCTGGTGTTCTGCGTGCTGAGCACCCTGCTGTGGGCGCGCATTGCCGCCCGCTTTGCCAACAAAGCCCCTGCCAAAACCCTGAACCGGGCCACCGGCGTGGTGCTCACGGTGCTGGGCGCGGCCATTCTGCTGGTGCAGTGACGGGATGCAGACTCCAATTATAAATTAAAATTATAAGATAAGGGGCGTCCTCCATGTTTTGGAGGACGCCCCTTCGTTTGTTTCCGGTAAAGTGCCGCGCAGGCAAAGCCTTTCCCTCGAGGGGAAGCCTATGGCCGCGGCAAAAAGCCGCACCTTCGCAAAAAATCGAAACTTCAAAATGCTCTCACCGATACGCGCTCTCGGTGCGCACACGCCGCTGGCCGGAGGCGCTTGGGGGCGGGGTCGATGCCCCGCCGGCCTTCGGGCGGCGCGGCCGCCTGCCACCCAAAAGGCCCTGCACCCATTGGCCGGTGATTGCCAACCCGCCGGACGCATAGGGAATGGCCATCAGAAAATACACCATGGTGTACTGACTTTTTGCCTCCCACAAAAGCTGGAACAGAAAGCCGCCCAGAATCACCAACCCCGGGGCCAGCTGGGGCACCTCCAGCTTTTTGCGGCGGGCCGCCACATAAATGGTCGCCCACAGCCACACCAGCGACTGGTACAGGTCCATCCAACCCTCCAGCAGCAGGTTCAGGCCGCCCTGATACACCGCCTTCTGGAAGGCCGTCAGCGGCTCGTCCTGCCAGACACTGTCCATGGGGAAGCTGAGCCACAGGCTCTCGTAGGTGGGTTCTGACCACTGGGAGAGGGTCTTGTTCTTGTAAAACTCCAGCGCCATCTGCGGGTCATCCGCAAATTCTTCCAGCCGGTCGGCAATGGCCTGCCGTCCCCGCTCGCTGGCCAACTCACTGTCGTAGTCCGCCGTGCGGTAGGTGTCCTGGTTGTAGTTGTTGAACCAGCCCTCGGCCATGGTGCCCTCCTCGGGCATCTGCATACCCATGGCGATGGTCAGCACCATGGGGCCGCCCTGGTTCATCTCATGGCCGATGCGCCCGCTCATCCAGGCCTGGGCGCCCTTGTCCAGCCCCTGCCAGCACACAAGCAGCACCAGCACCCAGGCCAGCATCCCCGGGCGGCGCTGCCGGGCCGCGTGCAGGATCAGCAGAATGATCTGGGCCACCAGAAAGATCAGCCCGAAGGTTTTCAGCCAGATGGAAAGGGCCGTGCACACGCCGCTCAGCAGCATCCAGCCCGCCTTGCCGCCCCGCTGCCACCGCAGCTGAAAATACAGCCCGGCAAAGGCAAAGGTCATGCCCGGCACGTTGCCGTATACAAATACAGTGTAGAACACGGCGCACACCGCCCCGGCGGCCACCACCGCCGTCAGGCCGCTGCCCTCGCTGTCCTGCGGCAGCAGCATCCGGGCAAAGGCCCCCAGCATCCAGAAGCTGGCCAGAATGCAGGCCAGGTTCAGCCATTCCACAACCTGAAAGTTCCCCGCGCCGAACAGCCGGTATACCCCTTCCAGCAGCAGGCCGTAGCCCAGCTGATAGGGGTAGCAGAACAGGTATTCGCCGGTGTCAAAATCGCTGTAGTCCCCCTGGATCCACCGCTGGGCGATCTGGGACATTTTCAGCGAATCAGCCCGCAGCTCCACCCCGCTGACCACCAGCCAGGCGGCCCCCAGAAGGCCCAGCACCAGCAGCACCCGCCACCAGATCCGGGCCGAGTTCCGGTTTTCCTTTGCCTGAAACAGCGCCGCCCACACCGCCGCCAGGCAGGCCGCCCCGATGGCCACCGGCCACAGGTCCGGCCGGAAGAAGATCTTCTCGTGGGGGGCGTCCATGCCCTCCAGCTTGAAATAGGCGGTGGTATAAAAATTGGCCAAGGTCAGCCCCACCAGCACAGCCAGTACCAGCCAGCCCAGCGCCCCCCGGCAGAACTTCACAAAGCCCGGTTCCCGGTTCAGGCCAGGTTTCGTGCCCAGATTGGTTTCAACTTCATACATATGCGTTATCCTTTCGGCACAGCCCGCGCAGGCCCCGGTTTCGTACCGGTCGGGCCCGCCAGGTGTTTGCCGTTTTTTGTTCAGAAATCGCCTCATTTTATGGCGTTTGTTGTTCGATTATAGCACCGCCCGCCGGGCCCCTGCAAGCGGGCAGGGCCGGCGGCAAAATTTTCTGCTTCAGGCTTTCCTTTGCCCTTTTCTGCTTGTATAATAAGGACGAGCCAACCAGTTGGTTCGTTTCATTTTCTGTATCTGGTGCAGGCGGCCGGCTTTGCCCGGCATACTTTTGTCTTATCCCGGCGATATTCCTTCCGGGCAGGGCCACCCCGCGCGTCGGCCCGTCTGCGCCGCTTTTTTCATGACTGCCCTTCCTGCCGGCCTGGTACTCTTTGCGTGCCGGCAGCGGGCGCGAGGTATTTGATTATGGCCATTACCCGACGACTGCTTCACTATCTGCAAAGCCTTCAGCCCGGCGACCCGGTGTGCCTGCACGCCCTCGGCAGCTGGCAGGAGGGTACCATTTCCGACGTTTCCGATGAGGATGTGGCGCTGATTCAGGAGGACCGGCTGCTCTACCTGCCCTTTGAGGCCATCTGTGCCTATCAGGTGCCCCGCCGGGACCCCGCCGCCCTGCTGTGCGAGCCGTTTGTGGATCCCAAGGCCCAGCCCCTGAGCGTGAAAGCCGCGCTGGAGCTGGCCCTGGCCCAGAACGACACGGCCTTCACCGCCGAGGTGCGGGCCTTTGCCTCCCGCTGGGAGAGCGCCACCCCCGACCAGCTGCACGACCTGTGCGCCAGCGTGGTGAACCGCATTGCCATTCCCTTTGCCCACCTGCCCCAGGCCCACACCCTGTATGCGGCCGTCTGGCGGGAGGGCAAGCCCGGCCGGGACCTTCGGGAGACCATCGCCGCCCAGTATCTGATGGGCGGCCAGTATGAAAGCGCCCTGGCCCTCGGCCCCACCGATCCGGTGGACGCCGCCGCCCTTGGTCTGATGACGCTGGAGACCGGCGCCGAGAGCGCCCTGGCCGTGCACGCCCTGGCGGGCGCGGGCGGCGACGGCTGCGCCTGGCTGGCCCGGTACGCCCAGGGCAAGCCTGCCCAGAGCGCCCAGTGGCTGTTCAGCGCCGGGGTGTATCTGGCTCGGCAGGCTGACCTGCCCCTGCCGGAGCTTACCAGCCCCGATGCGGCCGAGCAGCTGTGGCAGACCCTCACCGTGGCGGGCGACCCCACCTATCTGCCCCAGCAGGCCGACCCGCTGCGCCTGCAGTGCCCGGCGGCCCCCGTGGCCGCCGGAAGCAAACCGGCCGCCCCCCAGTATTACACCGGGCGCATCACCTATTACAGCGCCTTCAAGCATCTGGGCTACCTGAAGCGGGACGACGGCGACGAAAAGGGAACCTTCTTCCATTACAATCAGGTCAACGACCCCCTGCTGCGCCAGCTTCTGGAGCTGGGCCAGGGTGTGGACCAGGAGGTGCGCTGCCGCCTGGGAATGCGCAGCACCCCCACCGGCCTGCGGGATCAGGCCGACGACGTGTGCCTGCTGAAGGAAAAGGTGGAGCTGCATGACCCCCGCGTCTCGGGCGTGCTGTGCTACTTCCTGGCCCAGGGCACCCCGCCCTACGGCCGCATTCGGGACGAGAGCGGCCGCGAGTACAAATTCGTGGTGTCCGACCTGCTGGACCCCTCGCTGCTGCCGGAGCTGGAGAACAGTTTCACCACCCGCTTTGACCTGCCCGTGACCTTCCTGCCGCAGATCCGTCAGGGAATGCGCCTGCACACGGCCCGCAAGGTCTGCCGTGCCCAGGCCCTGACCGAGAGCGAGCTGGCCCAGCTTGGGGTAGCGCCGGAAGCCATGGCGGCCATGACCGCCCAGCTGGAGCAGGACCGTCCCGACCCTGCCGCCGAGATGACCACCCCCTACGAGCCGCTGGATGTGTACGACCCCGCCCAGGCCCAGCAGCCCAGCCAGCCCACCCGTCTGCCCCACGCCCTGTTTGCCCCCGCCCCGGACGAGGATGTGCCGTTCTGATTTGACGCATTGACGCAGAGAATGCGGAATGCTGCCCAGGCAAAGCCTTCCCCTTGAGGGGAAGCCTGTGGCTCGACAGAAAGCTGCACCTTCGCAGGAACGCAAAGCCCCACCACAAAACCGATCGGTTTGCGCCCGATCCTGCCCATACCCATCCCAAAAAAACAAGAGGAGAACACCTATGGCCTCTCAGGTATTTTTCACGGATTTCCGTGCCAAGCCCGGCACCAGTGTGCCGGAAAAACTCACCCGTCTGCTGCGCCGCGCCGGCCTGCCCGGCATGGATCTGGACGGCAAGTTCGTTGCCATCAAGATGCACTTCGGCGAGCCGGGCAACCTGTCCTTTCTGCGGCCCAACTACGCCAAGGTGGTGGCCGACCTGGTGAAGGAGTGCGGCGGTGTGCCCTTCCTCACCGACTGCAACACCTTGTACCCCGGCCGCCGCAAAAACGCGCTGGAGCACATTGAGGCCGCCTATGAGAACGGCTTCTCTCCCTTCTCCACCGGCTGCCAGATCATCATCGGCGACGGCCTGAAGGGCACCGACGATGTGGAGGTTCCCGTGGTGGGCGGCGAGTATGTGAAGAAGGCCAAGATCGGCCGGGCCGTGATGGACGCCGACGTGTTCATCAGCCTGAACCACTTCAAGTGCCACGAGTGCACCGGCTTCGGCGGCGCCATCAAGAACATCGGCATGGGCTGCGGCAGCCGCGCCGGCAAGATGGAGCAGCACAACTCCGGCAAGCCGGACATTGACCAGAGCCTGTGCCGCGGCTGCCACGCCTGCACCCAGGAGTGCGGCCAGAACGCCATTTACTTTGACGAGAACAACCGCGCCCACATCGACCACGACAAGTGTGCCGGCTGCGGCCGCTGCCTGGGCCGCTGCAACTTTGACGCCATCTACAACGAGAACTCCAGCGCCAACGACGACCTGAACCGCAAGATGGTCGAGTACGCCAAGGCCGTGGTGGACGGCCGCCCCCAGTTCCACATCAGCCTCATCATGGACGTGTCGCCCTTCTGCGACTGCCACCCCGAGAACGATGTGCCCATTCTGCCGGACATCGGTATGCTGGCCAGCACGGACCCTGTGGCCCTGGATCAGGCTTGCGCCGACCTGTGCTGCGCCGCCACCCCGCTGCCCAACAGCCGCCTGACCGACAACCAGAGCGCCCCCGGCTTTGTGAGCCTGGGTGACCCCTTCCGGGACACCACCCCCGAATCCGCCTGGGAGAGCTGCCTGGCCCACGCCGAGAAGATCGGCCTGGGCAGCCGCACCTATGAGCTGGTGAAGATGAAGTAATCCGCTTCGCCGCCTTTGACCACGGCATCACCCACTTTGACCTGGCCGGCAAGTAACCGCCATTGCGGCAGAAAGCAGCATCTTACAAAAAAGAGGAGAAACCGAACCTTCGGTTTCTCCTCTTTTGCATTATGCTGCGTCCTTCTGCTTCAGCGGCACGGCTTCAGGCGTTCTCGCCCAGCACGGCGTTCAGCGCGTCCGCCAGAGCCATGAGGGGCTCCTCGCCGCAGGTGCCGTCCAGAGTTACACCCGCGTCCTCGCACAGGTCCTTCGCCAGCTGGGGCACGGTCAGCAGATCCTCGGCCTGGGCGCTCACCTCGGGCCAGGTCTCCTGCGCGTTCGCCAGCGCCTGCTCATCCAGCCCGGCCTTCCAGTCGGCCAGCAGGGCGCTCAGCTCTTCCGGGGCGTTCTGGGGCTGGTTGGCCCCGGCCCAGTTCATCAGGTCCACGGCGGCGGCCACGCACTTCAGGCTGCTGCCCGCGGTGCCGGGACCCCAGCTGAGCAGCCCGTCCAGCGCCTGGGTCAGGGCCTCACCGTCCAGCTGCGCCGGAGCCGGCGTCTCGGCCGGGGCCGGGGTGGCCGTAGGGGCTGCCGTGGCCGTGGGGGCCGGGGTCGCCTCGGCCGAAGCCGGGGAAGAAGCGGACGCCGCCCCCTGGCTGCATCCGGCCAACAGCACCGCAGCGGCCAGAAGCGCCGCCGCCTTCGTCTTGATTTTCAACATTTCAGTTCCCTCCTTGTGGAAAACTCCGGCGTGTCACCCGCCGAAGGTCTTGCGAAACAGCTCCTCCTGCTCGGGCAGGTGGGTCACGAACCCCACCGGCACCTGGTTGCGGGTGGCGACGATCACCGCCCGCGCACCCGCCTCGCCGAAGGCCCCGCACAGCTCAATGCAGTCCACGCCTTCCCGGCACAGCCGCTCGGCCTGCCGGGCGGCCTGCTCCACCGTGGGCACGCCCACGATCTGGGCCGTGCCGTCCAGAATGGCGGCCCGGTCCCGCTCCGGCTCAAACCGGGGCCCCAGAATCAAAAACGCAAATCGCATGGTTCGCTCTCCTTTCCAAGGGCCGCCGTGCAGGTGCGGGCGGCCTTTCCCCTATCATACTCCTTCGCCGGGGCGCTGTCCACGGGGCGGGTGCGTTTTCCTTTTTGGGCGGATATGCTATACTGAACACACCGAACCACCCCATTTTGAACGGAGGAAACCAACGATGTCACATACTGAACTGGTGCAGGATCTCTGCACCTTTCTTGACGAAAGCCCCAGCCCCTGGCACGGGGCGGATTCCGCCCGTCGCCGCCTGGAGGCCGCCGGTTACACCCGCCTGCAGGAAACGGAGCACTGGCACTTTGCCGCCGGTAAATATTATGTGATGCGGGGCGGCAGCGCCATTGTGGCCTTCCGCATTCCCGCCAGTCCGGTGCACGGCTGGAAGATCGCCCTGGCCCACAGCGACAGCCCGTCCTGGCGGGTGAAGGGGCTGGACGGCCAGCCCGCCGCCGGTTACACCCGCCTGCCTGTGGAGGGCTACGGCGGAATGATCCGGTACAGCTGGCTGGACCGGCCGCTGGGCCTGGCGGGCCGGGCGGTGGTGCGCCGCGGGGATGTGATCGAGACCCGGCTGGTGAACCTGGCGGAGGATCTGCTCATCATTCCCAGCCTGGCCATCCATATGCAGCGGGACGTGAACACCGGCCACAACTTCAACCCGGCCGTGGACCTGCAGCCTCTGTACGGCCCCGAGGGGGCGCTGCCCCTGCGCAGCCTGCTGGCCCAGCGGCTGGACGTGGCCCCGGACGATCTGCTGGCCGCCGACCTGAATCTGGTGCCCCGGCAGAAGGCCGTGCGCCTTGGCCCCGAGGGGGAGTATCTGGCCGCGCCCCGCATTGACGATCTGGAGTGCGCTTGGGCCACGCTACTGGGCTTCCTTTCCGGGCCAGAGGACAGCCCCGCCGCCTGGTGCCTGCTGGACCACGAGGAGGTGGGCAGCGGAAGCCGCCAGGGCGCCCAGAGCGACTTTGTGCAGGCGGTGCTCACCCGGGCCATTCTGGCCCAGGGCGGCGACGCCCAGCACGCGGCCCAGGCCGTGGCCGGGTCCTTCGCCCTCAGCGCCGACAACGCCCATGCCCGCCACCCCAACTTCCCCGAGGTGAGCGACAAGGCCGCCAACGTGGTGCTGAACGGCGGCGTGGTGCTGAAGTACGCCGCCAGCCAGAAGTACACCACCGATGGCCTCACCGGGGCGGTGTTCACCGAGCTGATGCGCCGGGCAGACATCCCGGTTCAGGTATACACCAACCGGGCCGATCAGCCCGGCGGCAGCACCCTGGGCAACCTGCTGACCCATTCCATGTGTATTCCTATGGTGGACATTGGCGCAGCCCAGCTGGCCATGCACTCCGCCGTGGAAACCACCGGCGCCAAGGACGCCGCCTATCTGGCCGGGGCCTGCAAGGCCTTCTATTGCAGCGATCTCCACTGCGTGCGGGAGGGCGTTTACAGCCTGACCGGCGAAACCGCCGCCCCCGACGACGTGCAGGTGTACCGCTCGCCGGAGCCGCCTCAGGCCCCCGCCCCCGTGGCGGATGAGGAGGCCACCCGTACCTTTGACCGGCCCGCCCCGGCCCCGGAAGCCGCCCCGGAACAGGCCCCTGCCGGCCCGAAGTTGGACGAATTCGACACCCCAATCTTCTTTCAGTGAGGGGAATGACTGGCGGTTTTGGGGCGCTTGACGGTGTTTGACGCCAGGGCGCGTGTAACGGCGGTTGGCCGCGGCGCGCAATTATACAAATTGGATTCTTTGTGATGGTTGTATGGCGGAAAGCGCCACCTTTGCGGGGACACAGTGCCTTCCCCTTGAGGGGAAAGTGGCGCGGTGCAAGCCGTGAAGAAGCAGGGCAAACGTGCCCGGCACTGCCATGAACCGGTCGTGGAGGAAAGGTTCCACCTCATTAGTCAGCTACCGCTGACCGCTTCCCATCAAGGGTGAACCAAAATGTCGCGGCAGAAAGCGGCCCGCCGCAGGAACGCAGAGCCTTGGGAAGGTGGCGCGGCGCAAGCCGTGACGGATGAGGTGGGGCGCCCACCATCGCTGCACCCTGCGCTGCAAAGGGGGCAGGATAAACGAACCTGTCGCTGCCATATCCTAGCAGCAAAAAGAAGATGCCACCTCATCCGTCGCCTAACGGCGACAGTTTCCCCTCAAGGGGAAGCCGATTGTCGCGGCAGAAAGCGGCGCTCTATTATAAAGCGAATCTGCGTTGTTTCCAATTACAGCAAATTTGTTCAATTTGTATTATTTTTAATATTAGTACAAATTGTTGTTTTTTGGATTCAAAGAGAATCCGAAAAAGTCCTCATCCCCAAAAACCGCAGGCCCGTCCCTGTATTTACTTTTCGTATCTTTTCGTAAAATATTACCCATTGCAATTTTTCTCTCGTCCCCGAATCTCACCCCCGAAAGGAGACCCCTCTCATGGAAAAAGGCCGTTTTGCTCCCTCCCCCTCCGGCCGGATGCACCTGGGCAATCTGATGTGCAGCCTGCTGGCCTGGCTCAGTGCCCGGGCCAGCGGCAGCCGGGTGGTGCTTCGCATTGAGGACCTGGATGCCGCCCGCTGCCCCCGCACCTACGCTGACCTGCTGGAGCAGGACCTTACCTGGCTGGGCCTTTGCTGGGACGAGGGCGGCAGCACCGGCGGGCCGGACGGCCCCTATTACCAGAGCGAGCGCTTCGAGATATACAAGCAGTATTATGACAAGCTGGACGCCCTGGGCCTTGTCTACCCCTGCTTTTGCAGCCGCAGCCAGCTGCACGCCGCCAGCGCCCCCCACCGGGCGGACGGCCAGGTGGTGTACCCCGGCACCTGCCGGGGCCTTTCGCCCGAAGAGGTCGCCCGCCGCGCGCTGAAAAAAGCCCCCGCCTGGCGGGTGCAGGTGCCCGACCGGGTGATTGGTTTCACCGACGGCCACCTGGGCCGGTACAAAGAAAATCTGGCCGCCGACTGCGGCGACTTCTATCTGCGCCGGGGCGACGGGGTGTACGCCTACCAGCTGGCCGTGGTGGTGGACGATGCCCTCATGGGGGTCACCCAGGTGGTGCGCGGCGCGGATCTGCTGTCCTCCACTCCGAGACAACTTTGGCTGTATGAAACACTGGGCCTGCCCACGCCCCGGTTCTATCACCTGCCCCTTTTGCTGGCGCCGGATGGCCGACGCCTGAGCAAACGGGACGGCGACGTGAGCCTGGAGCAGCTGGCCGCCCGCTACACACCGGAGCAGATCGTGGGCAAGCTGGCTTATGCCTGCGGCCTTCAGGCCGAGCCTGCCCCCCGCACCCCGGCCCAGCTTCTGCCGGACTTTGACTGGGCCAAGGTGCCCCGGCAGGACATCTGCCTGCCCGAGGGGCTGTTCTAAAAGTGCGGGGCGGTACGCGGCACATCACAGCACAACGGCAACGCTGCTTTCACCGCCACGCCCTCGCCGCAAAACCGAGATGCCACCTCATCCGTCGCCTAACGGCGACAGCTTCCCCTCAAGGGGAAGCCAAACCCTCGGCAGAAGGCAGCACCCCACGCACAAAAGCGCCGGAAGAGTTCTCCCCTCTCAAAAATGAGGGGGCGCTCTTCCGGCGCTTTCTTGTTTGGTTCGGGGGCTTGCCTGCCCGCCGGGTGCGTTTATCGGGTCATCTTGTCAAACAGCGCCACCAGCTCGTCGATCTGTGCGCTGGCATCCTGGGCAGCCACTGCGTCGGTCACGCAGGCAGCCATGTGCGCCCGAATGATCTCCCGGGTTGCCTTGCGCAGCACGGCCTGGGCCGCCAGCAGCTGGTTTGCCACATCCATGCAGTACCGATCCTCGTCCACCATGCGCAGCACACCGTCCAGCTGGCCCCGGGCGGTTTTCACCAGCCGGGCAATGCTCTCATGATCCGCCTGCATCTCAGTTCACCCCGGTCACGGTGTAGCCGGCATCGGTCACAGCCTTCTTCAGGGTCTCCACATCGGTGCCGTCCGGGCAGGTCACGGTGGCGGTGCCGTTCTCCAGATCCACGGCGGCGCTCACGCCCTCCAGATCGTTCAGGGCCTTGCTCACATGAGCCTGGCAATGGGCGCACATCATGCCTTCAATTTTCAGTACAACGGTCATGTTCGTTTCTCCTTTTGTTTCATTGGGCTTTATCGTCTCCGCAGGGGCTGCGGGGTCGGCAGGAAGATTCACCGGCTGGTGCTTGCCGGCGTGGTCGCGCCGGGTGCTGCGCAGGTCAAACAGATTCAGGCGCAGGGCGTTGGTTACCACACAGAAGCTGGACAGGCTCATGGCCGCCGCGCCGAACATGGGGTTCAGGGTCAGGCCGAAGGGGATGAACACACCGGCCGCCAGCGGGATGCCGATGACGTTGTAGATGAACGCCCAGAACAGGTTCTCGTGGATGTTGCGCAGGGTGGCGCGGCTCAGGCGGATGGCCGCGGGCACGTCCGCCAGGCTGGAGTTCATCAGCACCACGTCGGCGGCGTCAATGGCCACGTCCGTACCGGCGCCGATGGCAATGCCGGTGTCGGCGCGGGTCAGGGCCGGAGCGTCGTTGATGCCGTCGCCCACCATGGCCACCTTGCCGCTGGCCTGCAGGCGGCGGATGACCGCCTCCTTGCCGTCCGGCAGAACGCCCGCGATCACCTCGTCCACACCGGCCTGCTGGCCGATGGCGTCGGCGGTGCGCTGGTTGTCGCCGGTGAGCATCACCACCCGAATGCCCATGTTCCGCAGTTCGCGGATGGCGCGGGGGCTGTCCTCCTTGATGGTGTCCGCCACCGCGATCACGCCCAACAGCCGGCTCTCACTGCCGAAGAACAGCGGGGTTTTGCCCTGAGCGGAGAGGGCCTCGGCCTGGGCCTGCAGTGCGGCGGGCACCGAAACTTTCGTGCCGATGAAGGCCCCGTTGCCGCCGAAAATCTCCCGGCCCTCCAGTTTGGCGGCCAGGCCGTTGCCGGGCAGGGCCGCAAAGTCGGTCACCGCCGGGGCGGCGAGCCTGCGCTCCTCGGTGTAGGCCAGCACCGCCTTTGCCAGCGGGTGCTCGCTCCGGCTCTCCAGCGCCGCAGCCAGGGTCAGCAGTTCCGTCTCCTCCACGCCCTCGGCGGGCAGAATGTCCGTCACCTTCGGCTCGCCGCTGGTGATGGTGCCGGTCTTATCCAGCGCCACGATCTGAGTGCGGCCGGCCGCTTCCAGCGAGGCCGCGGTTTTGAACAGGATGCCGTTTTTCGCACCCAGCCCGTTGCCCACCATAATGGCAACGGGGGTTGCCAGCCCCAGCGCGCAGGGGCAGCTGATGACCAGCACCGAAATGCCGCGGGCCAGGGCATAGCCCAGCTCCCGGCCCAGCAGCAGCCAGACGATGGTGGTGATCCCCGCAATGGTGATGACCGCCGGGACAAAGAAGCCGGACACGGTGTCGGCAATTTTTGCAATGGGGGCCTTGGTGGCGGCCGCATCGCTGACCATCCGGATGATCTGGGACAGGGTGGTGTCCTCCCCCACGCGGGTGGCCTCGCACCGCAGGAAGCCGGACTGGTTGGTGGTGGCGGCGCTGACCTTATCGCCCACAGCCTTGTCCACGGGGATGCTCTCGCCGGTCAGGGCGCTTTCGTTTACGGCGCTGCTGCCCTCCAGCACGGTGCCGTCCACCGGGATGTTCTCGCCCGGGCGCACCACAAAGACGTCGCCCTTCTGCACCTGCTCAATGGGCACGGTGACTTCGGCTCCGTCCCGCACCAGCGTGGCCGTCTTGGGGGCCAGCTTCATCAGGCTTTTCAGGGCGTCGGTGGTCTTGCCCTTGGAGCGGGCTTCCAGCATCTTGCCCACCGTGATGAGGGTGAGGATCATGGCGGCAGATTCAAAGTAGAACTCCATCATATAGTGCATGACCAGCTCGCCGTTGCCGTCCACCTGGGCGCGGGTCATGGCAAACAGGGCGTAGGCGCTCCACACAAAGCTGGCCATGGAGCCAAGAGCTACCAGCGTGTCCATGTTGGGGGAGCCGTGGATCAGCCCCTTGAAGCCATTGATGAAAAACTTCTGGTTGATGACCATCACAATGCCGGCCAGCAGCAGCTGAACCAGCCCCATGGCCACATGGTTGCCGTCAAACCAGTGGGGCAGCGGCCAGCCCCACATCATGTGGCCCATGGAAAAGTACATCAGTACCAGCAAAAAGCCCAGCGACGCGATGAGCCGCCGCTTGAGCTTGGGTGTCTCGTGGTCGGCCAGTGCGTCCAGATCGGCGCTGGTGCTGCTGGCGGCAGCTCCGCCGACCTTTTTGGGGCTGGCGCCGTACCCGGCCTCCTGCACCGCCTGAATGATGGCCGCGTCCGTGGCGGTGCCCTCCACGCCCATGGAGTTGGTCAGCAGGCTCACCGAGCAGCTGGTAACGCCGGGTACTTTTTTAACGGCCTTCTCCACCCGGGCAGAGCAAGCCGCACAGCTCATGCCGGTTACATTGAATTGTTCCATCGGGGTTCCTCCTTGGGTGCAATGCCGCACGGGGCGGCATCCGGGTTTCTATCTCGGCCTCGGGGCGGCGGATGTGTAAGCCGGGGTTCACACCCCCACCCCCCTGGGGGTATTTTTGTGGACGGTTTCAGTATACTTCAGTGTTCCCACCTTGTCAAGCGATTACCCACCGCTTTTCAGGGCGCGATTTTATGGTGATTTGTTTCATTTTTATGGATTCTCGTCACTCAAATTTTTGAGAATTTTGTACGATTGTTGCAGGTGTTCCCTTCTTTGCAGGGCGCGGCAGGGGGCTTTTCCGCCCGCCGGGTTGCTTTTTGTCTGGTTTTTCATCGAATACTCGTTTCTTTAACCATAACCGGGCGGTTTTGCTTAACCTGTACGGCGCGCAGATGCTTAAGGGTAAGGGGTGCAAATCTCATCGCTCTTTAAGGGCCAACTTGCAAATAACGTTAAATCACTATAATAAAAGCCATACCCCTTTTCTCGGCAGGCCAGGCCGCCCCTTCTCTCAACCAAGGCCCGCCTGCCGAACTCTTTTGGATGTTCCGATTTGATCGGTTTTCTCTTTATGAAAGGCAGCGCCGCAAAAAAGGCTTCCCCTCGAGGGGAAGCCTACTGTCTTGGCAGAACGCGGAATCGCCGCGGTGGATGAGGTGTGGCGCCCGCCTCTGCCACAACTTCAGGATGTCCGCACAAGATGTTTCCCCTCATTTCAGAAAGGAGCCTTCTTATGTATTCTGTCACCGGCCGCATTCATCAGATCAAACAGCCCCGCGGCGGCTACCTGCCCATCGCGCGGTTCCAGGTCCGCACGCTGGAGGACGCCCACACCCTGGCCCCGAAGGAAAACCTTCACCCCACGGTGGTGGGGCTGGCCGTGGACTATCTCACACGGCTCCAGCTGGGTGCCGCGGCCGAGGACGTCTTTCAGGTGGCGCTGGAAGGGGCGCGGCGGGCCGAGATTCTCGGGGTCGCCGGTGCCCAGGCCGAGGCCAACGGGCACCTTGCCCGCATTCATGGGCTGGATGACGACTCCATCCAAAGCGCCTGCAAACTGGTCACCTTTGACGTCTGGAAGCGCTCCACCTTCAACGCGTTTGCCGCCCGCTCCGCCGAGGATACCAACCCGGACACCGCCACCCTGAACAACATCCGGGTCATGGTCAACCGGGGGCTGCACTTCTGGCAGGAGTACGGCCCGGTGACCCATTCCGGCTTCGATTTCCGTCCCTCCGGCTACACCCGGATCGTCAGCTCCGGCGACGGAGACTACCTGACGGAGGACACCCTGTGGGACTTCAAGGTTTCCGCCGCCGCGCCGAAATCCCGGCACACCCTGCAGCTGCTGATGTACTGGGTGATGGGGCAGCACTCGGGCAATCCGATTTTTGCGGACATTGTGCACGTCGGGTTCTTTAACCCCCGCCTGAACACCGTGTACACCTACAACATGGCCGATCTGCCGCCCGAAACGCTCCACACGGTGGAGCGGGAGGTCATCGGGTATTGAGCTTTGCCGCCGCAAAAAAAGCCTTCCCCTCGAGGGGAAGGCGTTGCGCTCCTGCGCTGATGCGGCTTTGCCGCGCATCCGTCAGGCGCCCAACAATATTCCGCGTTCTACGTACAGCATATTTTTTCTCCTTTCGCAAAAAGGCCGCTGCGGCCGGAAGTTCTTCCGGGCCACAGCGGCCTTTTTGTTTGATTCGGTTTACTCTTCCCCGCTCTTGTCCTCGGCGGGGGCGGCAGGGGCGGGCTGCTCTGCCGGGGCGGCGGCGGGCTTGGGGCCTTTGCGGCCCTTTTTGCCGCCGTACAGGTACTGGCACTCGTCCCGGTGATAGAACTTCGGGGCCAGACTGCTGCCCTCGGCCCGCACCTTCAGAATGCCCGAGATGGGGTTGGCCTCCAGCACGGTGCCCTCGCCGTCCGGGGTGCGCACCACGCTGCCTGCCTGGGGGGTCAGGCTGTTCAGATACTCGTAGCTCTTCTGCTCGTAGGCCAGGCAGCACATCAGGCGGCCGCAGGCACCGGAGATCTTGGCCGGGTTCAGGCTCAGGCCCTGCTCCTTGGCCATCTTGATGGACACGGGCTGGAAGTCCTTCAAGAAGCGGCTGCAGCAGAACACCTGCCCGCAGATGCCGATGCCGCCCAGCATTTTGCTCTCGTCCCGCACGCCGATCTGGCGCAGCTCAATGCGGGTGTGGAACACCCCCGCCAGGTCCTTCACCAGCTCGCGGAAGTCAATGCGGCCGTCGGCGATGAAGTAGAACAGGATCTTGCTCCGGTCCAGGGTGTACTCCACATCCACCAGCTTCATTTCCAGCTTGTGGCGGGCAATGCGCTCTTCGCAGATCTTGAAGGCGCGCTTTTCGTCCTCCCGGTTCTGGCGCATCCGGCGCACATCCACCGCGTCAGCCATGCGGGTGACGCTTTTCAGCTGCTTCACCACCTGGCTGTCGGGCACCTCCCGCACGCCCTGCACCACCTCGGCGCACTCGGTGCCGCGGGCGGTCTCCACGATCACGTGGTCGCCGGTTTTGATGTCCATACCGGCGGGGTCAAAATAATAGGTCTTGCCGCTCTGTTTAAAGCGGACCGTGATGACTTTTTTCATGGAATGGTTTTCCTTTCGCCGCGTTTTGCGGCGTGTTTTCGTGGTTGTGGGAACCCGGCGGCTCAGCGGTTGGCCCGGGCCAGCCGAATGCCCAGGTTGGTGAGCACCAGCTTGGTGTTTGCGTTGCCCTCCAGCGATTTGCGGGCGGCTGCCACCCGATACAGGCAGCGCCCGGCCGCCTTGGCGGGCAGGCCCGCCCGCTCCGGGTCGGCCAGGGCGGCGGCGCACAGGCTGGCAAACTGGCTCAGCAGCAAAAACGCACCCGGCTTGTCCTTTTCATAGCGGGCCAGCAGCACCAGAATCTCGTACTCCTGCCCGGCTTTCACCAGCCCGGCCAGCTGGCGGGCTGCGTTGAGGCCGGCCGTCACCTCCGGGTCGTCCACGGCGGCCAGGCAGCGGCCGGGGCTGCCCTCGTACACCGCCGCCAGGAACTCCGCCTCCCGGCAGGCCGGGCGCTGGGTTTTCAGCCAGACGGCGCACTGGGCCGGGGGCAGCGGGCTGAGGTCGTAGGCGGCACAGCGGCTGCGGATGGTGGCCAGCACCGCCGCCGGGCTGGAGGCGGTGAGCAGGAACAGCACCCCTTCGGGCGGCTCTTCCAGCACCTTCAGCAGGGCGTTGGCCGAGGCGCTGTTCAGGTTCTGCGCCCCATACAGCAGCACCACCCGCCCCTGGGCGGACAGCGCCGAATGGAACACCTCTTCCCGCACCTGGCGGATGCGCTCAATGCGGATCTGGCCGGAAGCGCCCTCGCCCCGCACCTCCAGGCATTCGGGGGCCTGCCCCGCCAGCACCGCTTCGGCGGCGGGGCCGCCCTGGGGGTAGAGATAATCGGCCGCCAGGCACCGGGCGGCAAAGCCCGCGCCGCAGCCCTTTTCGCCGCACAAAAGCAGGCTGTGGGCCAGCTTGCCGCCGGCCAGCGCCGCCTGCAGATGCTGCTTCATGGCCTCATTGCCGGCCAGGCGGTCCAGCATCACAGCTTTTCAAACCGCTCCACGTTGGTAACAAACACGGTGGCCCCGCCAACCGTGACCTCCATGGGATACGCAGTCTCCACGGCAATGCCGTAGCCGACGTTGTTGGGCACCACCTCGGTGCGCTGGCGGCAATGGTCGGCAATCACGCCGATGCAGGCATCCACCTTTTCATCCTCCAGACCGATGAGCAGGGTCACGTTGCCCGCCATCAAAAAGCCGCCGGTGGTGGACAGGCGGGTGATGGAAAAGCCCTCTTTGATCAGGGCGCGGGTCACCGACTTTGCGTCCTCTTTGTTCACGATGGCCGTGATCATTTTCATGAGAAATGCCTCCCTTGGGGCGGGCTGCAAAAGCAGCCGAAATGCGGGCAGCGCCGGGGGGTGCTTTGCCGAAACGGCGCACGGCGCCCCCTCTTTAGAATATGCGGCGATGCTCCAATTTATTGTATCACAGCCGGCAGCCCGGGGCAAGCCGGGAACCCCCGCCTGCCTGGGCGAAATCGACAAAACCGCGCCCCTTCCGCCGGTTTTTCGGCGAATGAGACGCGGCTTGCGTTTTTTCGGGTCGTTTGGAAAAGCGCCCGGGGTTATTTCCACTGGTTCTTCCACTGGTTGCGGCGCTGGCGGGCCTTGTAATTGTTCCACAGCACCGGCACGGCAAACAGCCAGAAGCCCAACAGCCCCAGCAGCAGCGACACCAGCAGCATCGCCCCGGCCACCAGCACCCCCAGGCCGAACAGCCGGGAGAAGGACAGCACCGTGCGGCCCACGCTGATCACATCCCGGCCCATGAGCAGGGCCTCCAGAATGCCCAGGTACTTTGCGGGCAGCGGAATCACGAACATGAACAGCAGCGGCGCCTCCGGGTAAACGCAGGCGAAGGCGAACACAAAGGCGCTCTGAAACGCCGACATGGCGATCATGCCGTACAGCTGGGAGAGCACCGAGGCCCCGGGCAGCAGCAGGCAGGCCAGAATGCAGCCCAGCATACCCGCCAGCGTGAACACCGTCATCTTAAATTGGCCCCAGGCGTTTTCCAGCGCTTTGCCTGCAAAGTACAAAAAATAGATCTGCAGCAGCGTCAGCACCAGCGAGATCGAGCTGCCCACCGTGCCCTGCGGAATGAACACAAAGGTGATCAGCCGCCAGATCTGGCCATGCAGAATGGCCGCGCGGTCCAGCATCAGATAGTTGCCGATGTCTGACCGGAACAGCAGAAGGATCACCAGCACCGCCACCTGGCCGCCCGCCAGAATGGCCGGCAGATTGGGAATGCTGTACCGGTAATACTTTCGTTCCAGTTTCTCCAGCCAGTCGCCCATAACGTTCCTCCATCCCGGCCGGAAAGCCCCCGCCGGGTCTTATGTGTTTTTGTTGTTTTCGGCGGGCAGGTTCAGGTCTGCACCGCCGGATGAGGATATTATAGCAGATTTTCCGGCCTGCATCAACAAAGCGTTGAACTGCCCGGACTTTCCACACTTTCCACACCGAGCCTGTGGAAAATTCAGGAGTTTTACGCCGGTTTTTCCACTCTTTCAACCGAGTTTTCAACATGCCGCCCGGATTTGAGTTATACAAGTTGGAAATTTTATGTCCAAACTGTGGCCAACGGCTCGAATTCTGCGGGGCTGTCCATGGAAATTTGCCGCATTTTGCGGGGGCGGATGTGGCTTTTTTCTGGCACTGCAGAAACGCAACGCCTTCCCCTTGATGGGAAGGTGCCGAACGCAGTGAGGCGGATGAGGTGGGACGCACATCACTGCTTCAATCTTGCCGCAGTGCAAAGAACCGCAGGAAAACACAAAGGCAAAACGCTTTCGCTGCCATAACCCCGCTGCACGCTAAAGATGCCACCTCATCAGTCGGCTTTCGCCGACAGCTTCCCCTCGAGGGGAAGCCTAACCCCGCGGCCAAAAGCACCCCCGCCGCATCAAAAAAGCCGGCGCGCTTCCCTCGATCCAACAAGAAGCGCGCCGGCTGATTTACACAGCTTGGTTCTTTTGATGATCCTATGCGTAAACTTTACGCATCTTCAAACTGGCTGTTATACAAGTTGGCGTAGAAGCCGCCCTGGGCCAGCAGCTGGTCGTGGGTGCCCTGCTCGATCACATGGCCGTCCTTCATCACCAGGATCACGTCCGCCTGGCGGATGGTGGAAAGCCGGTGCGCCACAATAAAGCTGGTGCGGCCCTCCATCATCTGCTGGAACGCCTTCTGAATGCGGGCCTCGGTACGGGTGTCGATGGAAGAGGTCGCCTCGTCCAGAATCAGGATGGGCGGCAGGCGCAGCATCACGCGGGCAATGCACAGCAGCTGCTTCTGGCCCTGGCTGATGTTGCCGCCGTCCTCGGTGATGAGGGTGTCGTAGCCCTGGGGCAGCCGCTGAATGAAGCCGTGGGCGTGGGCCGCCTTGGCCGCCGCCACGATCTGCTCCTCGGTGGCGTCCGGCGCGCCGTAGGCGATGTTCTCCCGGATGGTGCCCGCCTTCAGCCAGGTATCCTGCAGCACCATACCGTAGGCACCGCGCAGGCTCTTGCGGGTGATGCGGGTCTCGTCCACCCCTTCCACGATGATCTTGCCGGAGTTGGGGTCATAGAACCGCATGAGCAGGTTGATGATGGTGGTTTTGCCGCAGCCGGTGGGGCCAACGATGGCCACCCGCTCGCCGGGCTTCACGGTCAGGTTCAAACCCTCGATGAGGGGGCGGTCCGGCAGGTAGCGGAAGCACACGTCCTGCAGCGACACGCTGCCCCGCACCGTGTCCGCCGCCAGCTCCAGCGCATCCGGGTCGTCCGGGGTCTGGGCCGGGGCCTCGATCAGCTCCAGCACCCGGCCCGCGCAGGCCAGGGCGTTCTGCAGCTCGGTCACCACGCCGCTGATTTCGTTGAAGGGCTTGGTGTACTGGTTGGCGTAGCTGAGCAGGCAGCTCAGCTGGCCCACGCTCACCAGCCCCTGCACCGCGCACACCGCGCCGGTGACGCACACGCCCGCGTACACCAGGCTGTTCACAAAGCGGGTGGCGGGGTTGGTGATGCTGGAGAAGAAGATGGCCTGCAGGCTGCACTGCTCCAGTCGGCCGTTGATCTCATCAAACCGGGCCAGCACCTTTTCCTCCTGGCCGAAGGCCTGCACCACCTTCTGGCCGGCCACCATCTCGTCGATCAGGCTGGTCTGCTCGCCGCGGGTCTCGCTCTGCAGGCGGAACATACTGTAGGTCTTTTTAGCGATGAACGCCGCCACGCCCAGGCTGAGGGGCGTCACGCACACCACCACCAACGTGATGGCCCAGTTTACCCGAAGCATGAAGCCCAGGGTGCCCACAATGGTGAGCACGCCGGTGAACAGCTGAGTAAAGCCCATGAGCAGGCCGTCGGCGAACTGGTCCACATCCGCCACCACCCGGCTCACCACCTCGCCGGTGGTGCGGCCGTCCAGATAGGAAAGCGGCAGCTGCTGGATCTTCTCAAAGGCCTCCCGGCGCAGATCCCGGATGACCGAATAGGTAATGCGGTTGTTGCACAGGTTCATCAGCCACTGGGCGGCAGCGCCCGCCGCCAGCACCACGCCCATGCGCTGCATGAGCCGGAACAGCCCGTCAAAATCCACCTGCCCGGGGCCGAGGATCAGGTCCACCGCATCGCCAGTGTACACGGGAATGAGCAGGGTGCTGGCCACCGACACGGCCGCCAGCAGCACCGAAAGCCCCACAAAGGGCAGATAACGGCGCACATGGTGCAGCACTTTTTTCAGGGTTCCCTTTTGGGCCTTGCTTGCCTTTGCCAATCAGCCCACCCCCTTTTCGTCTTCGGCCTTGAACTGGCTCTCGTAGATCTCCTGATACACCGGGCAGCGCTCCATCAGCTGGGCATGGGTGCCCAGGCCCACCGCCTTGCCCTCGTCCAGCACCAGAATCTGGTCGGCGTGGCGCAGGCTGGCCGCCCGCTGGCTGACGATGAACACCGTCGGCGCGCCGGGCAGCCGGTGCAGGGCCTTGCGCAAGGCGGCATCGGTGGCAAAGTCCAGCGCGCTGGCGCTGTCGTCCAGCACCAGAACCCGGGGCCGGCGCACCAGCGCCCGGGCAATGGTCAGCCGCTGGCGCTGGCCGCCGGAGAGATTCTTGCCCCCCTGCTCCAGCATTTCATCCAGCTGGCCGGGCTTCTCCCGCACAAAGTCCGCCGCCTGGGCGGTCTCCAGCGCCTGCCACAGCTCTTCGTCGGTGGCGTTCTCGCTGCCCCAGCGCAGATTGTCCCGGATGGTGCCCGAGAACAGCAGCGCCTTCTGGGGCACCATGCCCACCTGGGCGCGAAGCTCCTCCATGGGCCACTGGCGCAGATCCCTGCCGTCCAGCAGCACCTGGCCCTCGGTGGGGTCGTAGAAGCGGGGCAGCAGGCTCACCAGGCTGGATTTGCCCGAGCCGGTGCCGCCGATCACGCCGATGGTCTGGCCCGGCTGGGCGGTGAGGGTAATGTCCGAAAGGCTCTCGTCGCCCGCACCCTGATAGGTCAGGTGCACGTGGTTGAACTCCACCTTGCCGCCCTTTTCGTCATGGGCTGCCGCCGCCGCATCGGGGGCGTCGGTCATGCCGGGGGCAATGTCCAGCAGATCGGCCACACGGTCGGCGCAGGCCAGCGCCTTGGTGATGGTGATGATGAGGTTTGCCATCTTCACCAGCTCCACCAGAATCTGGCTCATATAGTTCACCAGAGCCACCACCTGGCCCTGGGTCAGGCCGCCCAGGTTCACCCGCACTGCGCCGGTGTACAGCAGCGCGATGATGGCCAGGTTAATAATAAGGGTGGTAATGGGGTTGGTCAGGCCGGAGATGCCGCCCACCTTCTGCTGCAGGCCGTTCAGGGCCTCCACCGCAGCGGCAAAGCGGCTGCGCTCCGCGTCCTCCCGGCCGAAGGCCCGGATGACCCGAACGCCGGTGAGGTTTTCCCGGGTAATGCCGGTCACGCCGTCCAGCTCCGTCTGCGTCTTTTTATAAAGAGGCATGGTGAGCGCCATAATGCCGAACACCACCAGGCACAGAAGCGGAATGGCCGCCGCAAAGATCAGCGCGGCCTTCCAGTCAATGGTAAAGGCCATCACCATGGCGCCAAACACCACAAAGGGGCTGCGCAGCAGCAGGCGCAGGGTCATATTGATGCCGTTCTGCACCTGGTTCACGTCGCTGGTCATGCGGGTGATGAGGGTGGCTGGGCCGACCTTGTCCTGCGCCGAGAAATCCAGCGACTGGATGTGGGCAAACAGGGCGTGGCGCAGCCGGGTGGCAAAGCCCACGGCCGTTTTTGCCGCAAAGTACTGGGCCGTGATGCTGCAGGTCAGGCCGATGACCGCCAGCAGCACCAGCAGGCCGCTCATGCGCAGGATGTAGCCAATGTCCTGCTGGCGGATGCCGGTGTCGATGACCGCCGCCACCACCAGAGGCACAAACAGCTCGAACGAGGCCTCCAGCATCTTAAACAGCGGGGCCAGCACCGCCTGGCGGCCATAGCCCTTGCCGTATTTGAGCAAGCGTTTCAAGGGTGTATTCCTCCTTTTTTCGTGCAATTTCGCGGGGCCGTTTTGGGGGAAGGCCGCGGGGGCAGTGAACGGGGCCACAGGCCGTTTTGCGTGCCCTGGGGCGGGCAGAACGCACGCGGCGAGATTCCGTTTCGGCGTGTCTCCTGAAGGCCGCGCGGCCGCATTGGGGCTTGCAGACCGGCACACGCGCCCGGGTGTTTTTTTCCCTGTGCCCAGGCATTTTTGTACCCGCGGCCGGGCATTTCGCACCCTGTGGCCTTGTGTTTTGTTCCACGGAGCCGGGCGTCTTGCTTTCCCTGTGCGGCAGGGTCGCCGTGCCTTGCGAAATTGACGTATGGCTATTATCATACCACAAAACCGTGTTCTTTTAAATTTACCAAAAATTTTTTTATTTCGGTTCATTCCGGCCACAATACCGCCCGGGGTGCGAGGTTGGATGCATGAAACGCAAAACAGCTTCGACAGGAGCTTGCAGGAACTTATTAAAAGAATGGGGATGAAACGTTATGCGGCATTTGATTCCAATATAGCAGGGCGGCAAACGCCTTCGCGCTCTGTCCCTTGGCTAGTATGAAAAAAGGAGAATTCCATACGACACTTAGTCCCAATATAGCAAGCCTATCCATCCCCCCTCAACCAGTACCAAAATGGAGAACGTTATGCGCCACTTGATTCCAATATAGCAAGTCCCCCTCCCCGCCCGCAAAAAAATCCCCGCATCTCCGGCCAAAACCAGCCGGAAACGCGGGGATTTTTGTAGTTTACTCTTGCATTTTCATAAACAACAATCGTTTAATCGATTGTTATTTAATTACTTCTTGTTGGGCACCAGAACTTCCTTGCCGCCCATGTAGGGACGCAGAACCTCGGGGATGGAGACGGTGCCGTCCTCATGCAGGTTGTTCTCCAGGAAGGCGATCAGCATACGGGGCGGGGCCACACAGGTGTTGTTCAGGGTGTGGGCCAGATAGTTCTTGCCGTCGGCGCCCTTAATGCGGATGTGCAGGCGGCGGGCCTGGGCGTCGCCCAGGTTGGAGCAGCTGCACACCTCGAAGTACTTCTGCTGACGGGGGCTCCAGGCCTCAATGTCGCAGCTCTTCACCTTCAGGTCGGCCAGGTCGCCGCTGCAGCACTCCAGCTGACGCACGGGGATGTCCAGGCTGCGGAACAGCTCCACGCTGTTCTTCCACAGCTTGTCGTACCAGATCATGCTG
Source organism: uncultured Oscillospiraceae bacterium (assembly GCA_934513685.1). Lineage (GTDB taxonomy): Bacteria > Bacillota > Clostridia > Oscillospirales > Ruminococcaceae > SFJ001. Next base: position 37,255 of record CAKSWY010000009.1, read on the forward strand.
TCCTCGGGCTTGCAGACCACGATCATCTCCTGCTTCTCGAACTGATGGATGCGGTACACGCCGCGCTCCTCGATGCCGTGGGCGCCCTTCTCCTTGCGGAAGCAGGGGCTGTAGCTGGTCAGGGTCTGGGGCAGAGAATCCTCGGGCAGGATCTGGTCGATGAAGCGGCCGATCATGGTATGCTCGCTGGTGCCGATCAGGTACAGGTCCTCACCCTCGATCTTGTACATCATGGCCTCCATCTCGGGGAAGCTCATCACGCCCTTCACCACGTCGCCGTGCATCATGAAGGGAGGAATCACGTAGGTGAAGCCCTTGTTGATCATGAAGTCGCGGGCGTAGGCCAGAACAGCCTCATGCAGGCGGGCAATGTCGCCCATCAGGTAGTAGAAGCCGTTGCCGGCCACGCGGCGGGCGGAGTCCAGATCAATGCCGTTGAAGCTCTCCATGATCTCGGTGTGATAGGGGATCTCAAAGCTGGGCACGGTGGCCTCGCCGAAGCGCTGCACTTCCACGTTGCAGCTGTCGTCCGGGCCGATGGGCACGCTGGGGTCGATCATCTGGGGGATGGTGTACATGATCTCCTTGATCTTCTCCTCCAGCTCGGTCTCCTTGGCCTCCAGCTCCTTCAGGCGCTCGGCCTGGGCGGCAACCTGGGCCTTCACGGCCTCAGCCTCTTCCAGCTTGCTGGGGTCCTTCTTGGCCTGGCCCATCAGCGCGCCGATCTTCTTGGACAGGGCGTTGCGCTCCGCACGCAGGCTGCTGGCCTCGCTGATGGCGGCGCGGTTCTCCGCGTCCAGCGCGATGACCTGATCCACCAGGGGCAGCTTGGCCTCCTGGAACTTCTTCTTGATGTTCTCCTTGACTGCGTCGGGGTTTTCCCGCACGAACTTAATGTCCAGCATGATGTCTTTCCTTTCCTCTTTCGCCAAAACAGACCCTGGGACATTGCCCCGCCCCGTTTTGTGCGTCACTTGTTCTATTATAGTTTTTTAGATGAACTTTCGCAAGTTTTTCGCGCAGTTCTCTTGAATTAGTTTTATTGATTTTCTGCTTTTGGTAGCCGTGGGGACCTTTTCCTGCCAGGAAGGACTTTTTCTTCCTGCAACAAGGCCCTGACCATGATGCACGCCCCACCTCATCCGTCACGGCTTGCGCCGTGCCACCTTCCCCTCAATGGGAAGGCTTTGGCGTTTCTGTAGCAGTGCTGCTTTCTGCCGAGAAGAAGGCTTTCTCTTGAGGGGAAGCTGCCGCAAAGCGGCTGATGAGGTGGCATTTTGTCTTTGCAGCAGGCTGTGGCCGTGCGGCGGCGCGGCGGCGTTCAGTCCTCGTCGTCCTCCGGGGCGGGCAGGTCGGCAAAACGGTCGTAATGGCCCAGCAGGTTGGCAAAATCGGTGAGCTGCTTGTCCGAGTAGAAATGCACCGTCAGGGTGCCCTTGCCCTCCTTGTACTTCACCTTCACCTCGTTGCCGATGATCTCATGCAGGCTCAGCTCCACCTCTTTGGGCAGCGTGGGGGCCTTGGCCTGGGGCTTTTCCTCCGGGGCGGGCTTGGCCAGCCGCTTGCACAGGGCCTCAGCCTGGCGCACATTCAGGTCCTGCGCCACGATCTGGCTGGCGGCCTGCTCCTGCAGGGCCGGGTCACCCAGCGCCAGCAGCGGCTTTGCATGGCCCATGCTCAGCGCCCCAAGGCGCAGCTGCTCCAAAACCGGGGCGGGCAGGTTCAAAAGGCGCAGGCTGTTGGCCAGACTGGACCGCTTTTTGCCCAGTTTTTCGGCGGCCTGCTCCTGGGTGAGGCCGCATTTGTCCATCAGCTGGCGGTAGCCCATGGCCTCTTCCACCGGGTCCAGGTCCTCGCGCTGCAGGTTTTCGATAAGGGCCAGCTCCATGGCCTGCTCATCGCTCACGTCCCGGATGACCACCGGCACCTGAGCCAGACCCGCCATGCGGGCGGCACGCCAGCGGCGCTCACCCGCAATGATGATGTATCCGGCCCCCAGCGGCTTTGGCCGCACTGCAATGGGCTGCAGCAGGCCGTGCTCGGTGATGGAAGCCGCCAATTCGGTCAGGCTCTCCTCTTCAAAGGCCTTGCGGGGCTGATCCTTATCTGGTTCAATGTCCCGCAGCGGAAGGGTGGTCACCTCTCCCCCACTCTCACTCTCGTTCTCGGGCAGGGTATCCGCAAACAGGCTGTCCAGCCCGCGGCCCAAACCGCCCTTGTTTTTTGCCATTTCATATCCTCCCCTCGCAGGGGCAGTGCCCCTTTGGTGCATGATTCGGCCAAAAGCTGCCCTTCCGGGCCTGCTTTTTTAAAATGTTCCACGTGGAACATTCCGCTTCTGCCGTTTACTTGCGCTCGTTGTTGCGCAAAAACTCCTTCGCCATATCCATATAGGCTTCGCAGCCTTTGCTGGAAGGGTCGTAGAAGTTGATGGGCTGCCCGTAGCTGGGCGCTTCCGACAGGCGCACGTTCCGGGGCACGGTGGTTTTGTACACCTTGTCGCCAAAGAACTTCTTCACCTGCTCCACCACCTGAAGGGTCAGGTTCAGTCGGCCGGAGTACATGGTAAAGGCCACGCCCTCCACATCCAGGTAGGAGTTGTACTTCTTACGAACCGTTTTCAGGGTGGCCATCAGCTCGCTGAGGCCCTCCAGCGCGTAATATTCGCACTGAATGGGCACCAGAACCGTGTCCGACGCGCACAGGCCGTTCAGGGTAAGCAGATCCAGGCTGGGCGGGCAGTCAATGAAGATGTAATCGTAGTGCCCGGCCAGCGGGGCAAGGCCCTCCCGTAGGCGGTTTTCGCGCCGGGGCAGGGTCACCAGCTCAATGCCCGCGCCCGCCAGCTGAGAATTCGCGGGGATCACATCCACGCCGAACTGGGTGGACTGCACCGCATCCTCCGGCTTGCCCTCGCCGATGAGCAGCTGGTAGCTGCTCATCTGGCTGCCGCGTTTGCTCAGGCCATAGCCGCTGGTGGAGTTGCCCTGGGGGTCCAGGTCCACCAAAAGCACTTTGCGCCCCTGCGCCGCCACACAGGCCGCCAGATTGACGGCGGTGGTGGTTTTTCCCACTCCGCCCTTCTGATTTGCGATTGCAACGACCTTGCCCATGTGGTTTCCTCCCTGTTTTGCCCGATGAATTCGCCTTTTCCGTGCTGAATTTCCAAAATTCTTGGAAATTGCAGCAAAAAACGGCCTGAAAAAGGCTCCGAAGCTATTATAACATACTCCGAACCCTTTTCAAACCGTTTCAGGGCCTTTTCATGGGCCTTCCCTTGCAAGTTTGCGGAAATTTTACCTGAATTCCTCTGTGAAACCCGGAAAACACGAAACTTCAAAAGCTGCCAGAAGCCGCATGGCTCCAAAATGTTCCACGTGGAACATTTTCAGGGCGCTGCCTTCTCCCCTGCCCCTCTCATGGCAAGGGCCGCGCTGGCGGGAATGCGCACTCGATATTCAATAAAGCCGTCCCCGTCCGTGCGGGTGGTCTCGGCGGGCACCCCGGCGTCCACCATCAGGCGCACCGCCCGGTCAATGGTGTTCACAAACACCCGCACGTCCCGCACCATAATGCGGCGGCGCGGGCGGCGCTTTTTGGGGGGCGCAGCCAGCAGCCCGGCCACCAGCTCGTCCGCCTGCCGGGCATTCAGCCCCTTTGCCGCCATCTGCTCCAGCGCCGGGGTACGGGCCGCCTCCGGCAGGCGCAGCACGGCCCGGGCGTGGCGCTCCGTCAGGCCGTTTGCCACCACAAACTTCTGCTGCCCCTCGGTAAGGGCCAGCAGTCGCAGTTTGTTGGCCAGGGTGGGCTGAGCCATGCCCAGGCGGCGGGCGGCCTCCTCCTGGGTGCAGTCCCACAGGGCGATCATCTCCCGGATGCCCCGCGCCTGCTCAAAGGGGTCCAGGGGCTGGCGCTGCAAATTTTCCACCAGACCCAGCGCCGCCGCCCCCTGCTCGTCCGCCTCACAGAGCAGCGCCGGGATCACCGCCAGGTTGGCCATGCGGCAGGCACGAAGCCGCCGCTCCCCCGCCACCAGCTGGTAGCGATGTTTCGCCAGCCGCTGCACCGTCACCGGCTGAAGCAGCCCATGCTCCAGAATGGACACGGCCAGCCGGGCCAGCTCTTTTTCATCAAAGGTGCGCCGCGCCTGATGGGGCGACGGTTCGATTTGCTCCACCGGAAGAAGATACACCTTCCCGGCCGTCTTGGGGCGTTCCAGCATGATGGTTCCCTCCTTTTCGGGCTTTCCCCGCTCTTCTTGCTTCTTCTTGCTTCTTCCCGCTCTTCTGGCCCGTTGTTTCTGGCCCGTTGACTTTATATCATGCACGGATAGAATGCCTGAGCCGCGTTTCATCGAAGCCGCCTCAAACGTTCCGTTCTTCACGGCTGTTTCCCGATTTTCCCCTTCCCGGTGCATTTTAGGGGACTTCTCGTGCAAAACCTGCCCGCAGTTTCGTGTTTCGAGGCGGATTTTCCACCGGATTTTCCGGCGCATTCACTTTTCCACCGGTGCGGGTCTGCGTTTTGTGCAGAAGCCCACCGGTTAAACTCCACCTTAAAAAGCCGGACAAAAAGCCTACCAAAAAGCAAACTGCCCGCGGTCTGCTTGCTTTAGTACAAGCATACCACGGGCAGGGAATATTTACCAGAATTTTCCATCGTCGGATTCTGCGCCCAACCGATTATTTCAGCGGGCTTTTGGCAATTTTACCGCCGTTTCTCGGGTAAGCGGCGGGGGTGGCCGAAATTTTTTCGCAGATCACCAGCGTGCGGGCGCTGCCGTCCGGCAGGGTGAAGTGCCGCACCTCGGCGGCCTTCCCGCCCAGGCGGGCAATGGCCCCCCTGGCGGCGGCCAGCTCGGCCTCGCCGTCCGGCCCCTTCATGGCGATCATCCGGCCGCCCACCTTCACCAGCGGCAGGCAGTATTCGCACAGGGTGGGCAGCGCCGCCACGGCCCGGGCGCTGGCCAGATCGTACCGCTCCCGCCAGGTTTTGCGGGCGGCCTCTTCGGCCCGCTCTTTGGCGAACTCCACCCCGGTAAGCCCCAGCTGGGCGCAGGCAAACTTCAAAAACTCCACCCGCTTGCCCGTAGGCTCCATGAGGGTCAGGGCCAGCTCCGGGCGGTAGATCTTCGCCACAATGCCGGGGAAGCCCGCCCCGGTGCCCACGTCCACCAGGCTGCCCGTCACCTCGGGCTGGCTGGCAAACAGCAGGCTGTCCACCAGATGCCGGTCCTCAATGCCCGCCGGGTCGGTGATGGCGGTCAGGTTCACCTTTTCGTTGTACTCCACCAGAATGCGGGCGTATTCGTCCAGCAGGTCGGCCTGCCCGGGCGTGAGCGGAATGCCCAGCCCCTGGCATTTTTCAGTCAGTCTGGCCTTGTCGATCATGGTAGTCCTCCCGGCGCACTGCGCCGAATTTTCATCGTTTTGTCGCGTCTAATTTTTATCAGCGCCCCAGCTGCCGCAGCGCCAGGCTGAGCACCGCCTCGTCGGCGGGCGAAACGCCGGGAATGCGCCCCGCCTGCCCCAGGTTCCGGGGGCGGATGCGGGCCAGCTTCTCCCGCGCTTCCAGCGTCAGGCCCTGCAAAGAGGAATAGTCAAAGTCCTCAGGGATGGCCACGGTCTCCCGGCGCTGCACCTCCCGAATGGCCCGCTGCTGCCGGGCAATGTAGCCCGCATACTTGATCTCGGTTTCAATGCGCTGGGCCATCATGGGGGTAATCCCCTTGCCCCAGCCGATCACCTGGGCCACCAGCGCGTAGGTCACGCCCGGGCGGCGCAGCAGCTCGGCGGCGGGGCCGCCGGTGGCGCCCATTTCCACCCCGGCTGCCGCGCACAGGGGGGCCAGGTCGGCAGCCTTCACGGTGGTGTGTTCCAGCCGCTTCAGTTCGGCGGCCTTCACTTCCATATCCCGCTGGAACACCGCCCAGCGTTCGTCCGTCACCAGCCCGTACTCCCGGCCGATGGGGGTGAGGCGCTCGTCGGCGTTGTCCTGCCGCAGGGTCAGCCGGTACTCGCTCCGGCTGGTCATCATCCGGTAGGGGTCCATGACGCCCTTGGTCACCAGATCGTCCACCAGCGTGCCCAGATAACTGGTGTGCCGGCCCAATACCAGCTGGGTTTTTCCCAGTGCGGCCCGGCCTGCATTCAGGCCCGCCAGCAGGCCCTGGGCGGCGGCCTCCTCATAGCCGGAGGTGCCGTTGAACTGCCCGGCCCCGTACAGGCCCTGCACCGCCTTGCACTCCAGCGTGGGGACCAGCGCGGTGGGGTCCACGCAGTCGTACTCAATGGCATAGGCGGGCCGCATGATCTCCAGCCGCTCGAATCCCACGATGGAGTGATACATGGCGTTCTGCACGTCCTCGGGCAGGCTGGAGCTGAGGCCCTGCAGATACATCTCCTCGGTGTCCTCGCCGCAGGGCTCCACAAACACCTGATGCCGGTCTTTATCGGCAAAGCGCATGACCTTATCCTCAATGCTGGGGCAGTAACGGGGGCCGACGCCCTCGATCAGCCCACCGTACAGAGGGCTTCGGCCGATGTTCTCCCGGATGATCCGGTGGGTCCCGGGGTTGGTGTAGGCGATGTAGCACTCCACCTTGTTGTGCATGGGGGTGCGGGTCAAAAAGCTGAAGGGCTGCAGCTGGTCGTCCGGGTCGCCGGGCTGGCGCTGAAGCCGGTCAAAATCAATGCTGCGCCGGTGCACCCGGGCAGGGGTGCCGGTCTTGAAGCGGCGCAGGGGCAGGCCCGCAGCCCGCAGGCACTCGGTGAGGGCCGTGGCCGCGTGCTGGCCGTCCGGCCCACCGTCGTAATGGGCGCTTCCCACAAAAATGCGGCCGCCCAGGCTGGTGCCAGTGGCGATCACCACGCATTTCGCCCCATAGTAGCCGTCCAGATTGGTGAACACGCCCCGCACCTTCCCGTCGGCAATGTCCACGCCGGTGATCTCCGCCTGATGAATGTACAGGTTCGGGGTCTGCTCCAGCAGGTGCTTCATCACCATGTGGTATCGCTTGCGGTCGGTCTGCACCCGCAGGCTGTGCACCGCCGGGCCTTTGCCCCGGTTCAGCATCCGGCTTTGCAGGTAGGTCTCGTCCGCCGCGCGGCCCATCAGGCCGCCCAGTGCGTCCAGCTCCCGCACCAGATGGCCCTTGGCGGTGCCGCCGATGGAGGGGTTGCAGGGCATATTGCCGATAAAATCCAGGCTGATGGTAAACACCGCGGTGCGCGCCCCCAGCATGGCGGCGGCGTGGGCGGCCTCAATGCCCGCGTGGCCCGCGCCCACCACAATTACGTCATAGTCATCCAGATGGTTCATGTTCCCGTCCTATCGCTTCGGGGTCCTATGCCCCGTGTTCTTTTCAAGCCGTTTTATGCCCGTTTTATGCCGTGCCCGTGGGTGTTACTTGCCCACACAGAAACGGCTGAACACCTGGTCGATCACCGCTTCGCCGGCGTCCTCGCCGGTCAGGCGGCACAGCGCCTCCAGCGCATCGTCCAGGCAGACGCCCACCGCGTCCAGGTCAAAGCCGTTGGCCCGGGCCTGCCTTGCCCCGGCCAGCGCGTCCCGCGCGGCCACGGCGGCGGCCAGCTGGCGCTGGCTGCACAGGGCCCCGGCGTTCGGGTCCAGCCCGGCGGTGCCCATGAGGGAGTCCACCGCCTGGGCCAGCGTGTCCCGGGCGGCCGGCTCGGTGGCCGAAAGCGTCACCACCCGGTCAAAGCAGCCCTCCAACAGGGTCTGGTCAAACACGCCGGGGTGGGCGGTCAGGTCCTCCTTGTTCAGCACCGCAATGGCCCGGCGGCCCTTGCAGCGGGCGGCCAGTGCCCTGTCCTCTGCCGTAGCGGGGGCCGAGCCGTCGAACACCGCCAGAATCAGCCCGGCCTCCTCAAATTTCTGGTTGCTTCGGCGGATGCCCTCGGCCTCCACTAGGTCGTCGGTTTCCCGCAGGCCCGCGGTGTCCCACAGGTTCAGGGGGGTCTGCCCCAGCATCACGGCCTGCTCCACCAGGTCCCGCGTGGTGCCCGCCACGGGGGTCACGATGGCCCGCTCAAAGCCCGCCAGCAGGTTCAGCAGCGTGCTTTTGCCCACATTGGGCCGGCCGATGATGGCGGTGTCCACTCCATGGCGCAGCACCGCCCCGGCCCCGTAGCCGTCGATCAGCTGCTGCAGCCGCTCCTCGGCACCGGCCAGGGCAGCGTCCAGCCGGGCAGGCTCCAGTTCCGGCACGTCCTCTTCGGGGAAGTCCACCCAGGCGGCCAGATGGCTGGCCAGCTCGGTCAGGTCGGCCTGAATGGCCCCGATGCGCCCGGCCAGCGCGCCGCCCAGCTGGGCCGCCGCCAGGGCCGCCCCCTGCCGCCCGGCCGCCCCGATGATCTCCATCACGGCCTCGGCCTGGGTCAGGCTCATGCGGCCATTTTCCAGCGCGCGGCGGGTAAACTCGCCCGGCCCGGCCGGGGCGGCCCCGGCCTTCAGGCAGGCCTGCACCAGCCCGTCCGCCATGGCCCGCCCGCCGTGGCAGGAAAGCTCCACCACGTCCTCGCCGGTGTAGCTGTGGGGGGCGCGGTAAAACAGGGCCACCACCTCGTCCATGCGCTGGCCGTCCAGCAGATAATGGCCGAACAGGGCCGTGTAGCCCTTTGCCTCGGCCACCTTTTTGGCGGGGTTGGCGGGCTGGAACACCCGCTCGGCCACCGGGTACGCCGCCGGGCCGGACAGGCGCACCACCGCAATGCCGCCCTCACCGGGCGGGGTGGCCAGCGCACAGATGGTTCGGTTCAAATCCAGCATAGCAGCTTCCCCCATTCTGCCGCCGCCCACCGGCGCGCGGCGCAAAAACCTCAAAATCCCAAATCAGATACATTGTAACACAGGGCCGCCCAAAAGAAAAGCAGGCACCGCAGGGCTGCGCACGCAAAAAGCCGCCGCCCCTGGTTTGCACCAAAGGGGCGGCGGCTTTTTTCATAATGCAGACATTCGACCGTTCCGAACGCTTTCGGAAAGCTTCTTACAGCTCGATCTTGCCGAACAGCTCGAAATCGGCGGCGTCGTTGATGCGCTCAGTGCGCACCGGGGCCTGCGGCGCAGCCTCGGGGCTGCGGGGCCGGTCGGCGAATTCCCGGGCGGGCACGCTGGAGGGCCGGGGGCCGCGGCGGCTGCCGTCACGGCCGGGGCGGCCATCGCGGCGGGGCGGGCGGCCGCCCTTGCCGGCGGGCCGGCCACCCTTGCGGGGGGCGCGCTCCGGCTTGGCGTTGGGGCCGGTGGAGTAGATCACCACGCGGCGGTCACTGCCCTCGCCGCGGCTCTCGCTGCGCAGGCCTTCCATCTTGCCAATGGCGCTGTGGATCAGCCGGCGCTCGTAGGGGTTCATCGGCTCCATGGCGAAGGGGCGGCCGGTCTTGGCCACCTTGGCGCCGATGCGCCGGGCCAGGGCCTCCAGGTCGCTCTCCCGCTTGTTGCGGTAGCCGGCCACATCCAGCCCCAGCTTCAGGTAGTCGCCCTTCTGGCGGTTGGCCACCAGGCTGGCCAGGTAAGACAGGCTCTCCATGGTCTCGCCGCGGCGGCCGATGAGGGCGCCCACGTTCTCGCCTTCCACCTTCAGGATGGTGGCCTCGCCCTTCTGCACGGCAGCAAAGGTGACCTGGGTCACGCCCATGGCGGCGAACACCTCGGTCAGGTACGCCACCGCGGCAGACAGGCGCGGGTCGTTCTCAATGTCCAGCGGCACTTCGGTCTCTTCGTCGGCCTCGGCGGCTTCCTCGGCCGGGGCCTGCTCGGGGGCAGCGGCCTCCTCCTGCACGGGGGCAGCCGGTTCCGGCTGGGGGGCCGGGGCCTCCTCCACCGGTGCGGGGGCCGGGGCGGCCTCTTCCACAGCCGGGGCGACCTCCTGCACAGGGGCGGTTTCGGGGGCGGCGGGGGTCTCTTCCTCCTCCACCATCACCTCCACCCGCGCGGGCACCGACTTAAACAGCTTGCGCACGGGCATTTCCAGCACCTGATAGGTCACATTCAGGTCATCGCGGCTCACGCCCAGCTGGGTGCAGGCCGCTTCCACCGCTTCATCCACGGTTTTTCCGGTCATGACGATACGACGCATAAGGTTTTACCTCCCTCAGGACAGCCGCTCAGTGCGCTCGTCCTTGTACTTTTCAGCATCCTGGGCACGGGCGGCTTCCAGCCGCAGGCGGGCCAGCTCCTGCTCGCTCACCTCTTTGGTGGTGGCCTTGCCGTCCTTATCCTTCACAGTTACCTGCTTCTTGCGCTTCTTTTCCTTGCGCTTGGCTTCCATCTCGGCCTTGTACTGTTCCTTCATCTTCTCGGGGTCGTAGATCTTCTTGGCGATGATGCTGCTCACAACGCCCAGCAGGTTGGAAACGGTGTAGTACAGCGAGAAGCCCACAGGCAGGGTGAAGCTGATCCACACGAACATCAGGCTCATCATCCAGGGCATATACTTCATGCTGCCGGTCATTTCCTGGCCGCTCATCTTCATGGTGACCAGGTTCATCAGCAGCATGCTCAGCAGGCTGAGGATGGGCAGGATCAGCAGCGCGTTGAAGGCCAGCTGGGGGGTGGCGCACAGGTCAATGCCCAGGAAATCCATATGGAAGCCCTGAATGGCCGTGATCTGGTCGGTGGTCAGGCTGGTGAACCGGGCGGCGGCATCGCTGACGCTCATGCCCTTGATGGTCTGGATCAGCAGCACCTGGCCGCGGTAATCGCGGGCGGCCATGCCCAGCAGGGAAACCGCCTCACTCAGCGCATCGCTGCCGATCATCAGCACGTACTGCAGCGGCCGGTACACCAGTTCGATCACGCCGAACATGATCAGCAGGTTCAGAGCCATGGGGGCACAGCCGGCCGTGGGGCTGAAGCCGTACTCCTCCTGCAGCTTCATCATTTCTTCCTGGGCGCGTTCCTGATCCTTGGCATACTTCTTCTGGATCTCCTGGATCATGGGGTTGAACACGCTCATTTTCGCGGTGCTCTTCTGCTGGTGGATGGTCAGGGGCAGCAGGCACACCTTAACCAGCGCCGTGAAGAGGATGATGGCCACGCCGTAGTTCTGCACCGCGCCGTAGATGGCACGCATGACATATCCCAGCGGCACCGCCAGAAAACCAATAATTCCCATTGCAAATCCTTCCATTCTGCCCCGCCTGCGCCTGGGGCTTGTATTATAATCGTAGGACTCTTCCAGCGCAGGCGGAAAAGTCACAAGGTGACAAAAGAATAAAAATAAGGAGGAGCGCGCCCCGCCTCAGTTGTGCCACTGGCCCTTGGGGGGCACCGGGTCAAACCCGTGCCCGCCCCAGGGGTTGCAGCGCAGAATGCGCCACAGCGCCAGCAGCCCGCCCTTCAGCACCCCATGCACCGTGATGGCCTCAATGGCGTACTGGCTGCAGGTGGGCAGAAAGCGGCAGTTGTGCCCCAAACAGGGCGAGATGAACTTCTGGTACAGGCGGATGGGCGCGCACACCAGGCGGCGAACCCACTTCATGCCTTCGGTGCCTCACCGCCGGGCAGCCCGGCCTGGGCCAGCAGGCGCACCACAGTCTGCTCCAGTTTGGTGCTCTTCACCCGGGCGGTGGCGGCCCGCGCCACAAAAATCAGGTCGTACCCGCCCACATCGTAGGGCAGGTGGGCCGCAACGGCCGCCCGCATCACCCGGCGCGCCCGGTTGCGCTGCACCGCATGGCCCACCTTTTTGGTGGCGGTAAAGCCCACCCGGGTGCGGCCCAGCCGGTTTTTGCACACATACAGCACCAGCTTGGGCGCCACATAGCTTTTGCCCCGACGGTAAACCCGGGCGTATTCAATGTTGCGGCAGATGGGCCGATAGCGCATGGATGAAGGCCTCCTTTGGCATGAAAAAGTGCGTATATTGAAAAAGAAGGCCACAGATACAGCGATCAGTGGCCTTTTTTTCAAAGAATTGAACTGCCGACTCAGGCGGCCAGCTTAGCGCGGCCCTTGGCACGGCGGGCGTTGATGACCTTGCGGCCATTCTTGGATGCCATGCGCTTCAAAAAGCCATGCACGCCGGAACGCTGACGCTTCTTGGGCTGATAGGTTCTCTTCATCGCTCGATCCTCCATTGTACTACCCGCAGAACGCGGGCCAAATTTAACGTGCAGGCCGACAGGTAAACAGATACACAGAGCCTTGCAGATTAAAATTATATCTCACACGGGGGCGCCATGTCAACACCTGCGGCGAAATTTTGCGAATTTTTTGTCCGCCGTGCGGCAGTTTCCGGGCAGTTTTGCCCGGTTCTCCTCGCCCCGGCTTCGGCCGGCGGGCGGTGCAGCTTGCCGCCCGGGCCGGCAGCGGGGCGGCAAAGGGGCGCCGGCCCCGCGCCCGGTGTGGAAAGTTTTAACCAAGCCTGTGCTTCGTCTGCAAGGCCCGTTTTGGCCGTTTTTAAGGGTGCTTTAATCAAAAATGTCTCCACGCCTATATAATACCTAATATATAGGCACACAGGCGGTTGTAACGCGGCCAAAAATGTGCTATACTCACTTTATCTGGAATCAATCCGTCGGAGCGGCAGTTTTCAACCGCCGCGGCCCGGCGCACCCCGCTTTTCCTCAGCCCCGCTTTCATCCAAGAAGGGCCGGGGCAGCGGTTTTTGCGCTCTTTTTTCGTATTGGGCGGCCTTTGGGCCGGCCCGCACCGCGCAGAAAAGCAGCGCACCGGCCGGCCTTTCGCAGGCTGGCCGGGCAGGATACAGCCAGCGCCCCACCGGGCGCAATGACGAAACGGCAGCAGCGGCCGGGGCCCTTCGGGGCTTTTGGGGCCGCCGCGCTGCCCAAACTTTCTTTGGAGTGTGGAAACAGAGCATGGATTCATTCAACGACGTTTTGGACGCGGTCAAGCTGTACTGCAAAGACTATCTGGTGGACGCCACCTACAACCTGTACATTGACGGTTTGCAGCCGGTGAGCTTTGAGAACTCCAACCATGTGGTGCTCAGCGTGCGCAACGAGTTCATCTGCAAGATCGTGCGGGACCGCTACATTCCGCTTCTGAAGGACGCCTTCAAGAGCGTGCTGGGCTTTGAGGTCAACCTGGAGCTGATGGTGCCCAGCCTGCCCGTCACCCCCGCCAACGACCCGGACAAGGTAGCCACCCTGCCCAGCGGCCGGTATGAGTTCACCTTCGAGAACTTCATCCGCGGCTCCTCCAACCAGTTTGCCTATGCGGCGGCCCAGGCGGTGGCGGCCAACCCCTCGGGGGCCTACAACCCCCTGTTCATCTACGGCAACTCGGGCCTGGGCAAAACCCACCTGCTGAACGCCATTCAGATCGAGATCCGCAAGAACCATCCGGATTTTAACATCGTCTATGTGGACTGCGAGAAGTTCACCAACGAGATCATCACCGCCATCCGCTCCGGCAGCACCGAGGAATTCCGGCAGAAGTACCGCCAGGCCGACCTGCTGCTGGTGGACGACATTCAGTTCATCGCCGGCAAGGAATCCACCCAGGAGGAGTTCTTCCACACCTTTAATACGCTGCACAACGCGGGCAAGCAGATCGTGCTGGCCTGCGACCGCCCCGCCAAGGAGATCAAGACCCTGGACGACCGGCTGCGCACCCGCTTTGAGTGGGGCCTCACCGCGGACATTCAGCCCCCCGACTACGAGACCCGAGTGGCCATCATCCGCCGCAAGGCGGAGCTGCTGGGCCTGGAGCTGCCCGACGAGGTGGTGGAGTACATCGCCAACAATTTGAAGAACAACATCCGCCAGCTGGAGGGCGCCGTCAAAAAGCTGAACGCCTACTATATGCTGGAGGGCATCAGCCCGGTGATCGGGGTGGCCCAGAACGCCATCCGGGACATTCTCAGCGAGACCCAGCCCGTGCCCATCACCGTGGAGAAGATCATCAGCGAGGTGGCCCGCACCTACTCCGTCTCGGCAGCCGACATCCGCAGCGCCAAGCGCAACTCCGCCGTGGCCGCTGCCCGCCGCACCGCCATCTATGTCATCCGGGAGATCACCGGCATGAGCATGGAGGACATCGGCAAAGAGGTGGGCGGCCGGGATCACTCCACCATCGTCTACTCCCTCAAGGTCATGAGCAAGAGCATCCAGACCGACACCCGCCTGCGGGAAACCGTGGAGGACATCATCAAAAACGTGCGCACCTGAACATTCCATTCTGTAAAACAAAGCGCCCAATTCCCGCTGCGGGCAGGTCTGCCCCCTAGTTTCTTTTGCGAAACCAGCCCTCCGGAACGGCGTTTTGCCGTGCGTCATTTCTCCATAAAACGCCCACAAAAAGTTATCCACATTTTCAACAGACTTTTCAACATTCAACTTCTGTAATTCACATGAGATGTTGAAATGCCCCATCTTTCAACATCTCCAACAACTGCTCCACAAGTTTTGCAAATCCTTCAACCACCCGAATTTCCAGCATTCATGCGGCTCTGCGGGTTTTTCCACAAATTCCCCACCCCCTACTATTGCTACTTCAAACGTGTGGTTTCTAACGAAGCAGGTTTGCAATTCGTTCCAACTTCACCCGTTTTTATCAACCCAGGAAAGAGGACCAATAAATGAATATTGTCTGTGAAAAGACGCTTCTCTCCAATGCCATTGACGGTGTCAGCCGGGCAGTCACGCTCCGCTCTTCCATCTCGGCGCTGGAGGGAATTCACATGGTGGCGGACGGCTTCAGCCTGACCCTCACCTGCTACAATCTGGAACTAGCCATCACCATTACCATCGAGGCCAACGTGCGCACCCCCGGCGAGTGCGTGCTGAACGCAAAGCTGCTGGGCGACATGGTCCGGCGGATGCCCTCCGGCGAAGTGGAGCTGGCCCTGAACGACAACGGCACCGTGGAAATTCGCGGTGGTACGGCAAAATTTGAGCTGACCGCCCTGAACCTGAACGACTTCCCCGCCCTGCCGAACCCCGGCGCCACCCCCACCCTGACCCTGAAGGCCAGCGAGCTGCATGAGATGATCAACAAGACCATCTACGCCGTCAGCCAGGACGACAAAAAACCGGCGCACACCGGTGAATTGTTTGTGATCGAGCCGGACGAAACCACCGTGGTGGCCGTGGACGGCTACCGGCTGGCCATCCTGAAGCGCCCCTTCAAGGCGGAAAAGGACATCCGGATCATCATTCCCTCCAAGACCCTCACCGAGGTCAACAAACTGATCGGCGACGAGGACGAGGAAGTGCAGATCAATGCCAATCGTCAATTCGTTGTTTTTTCCACCACCAAGGGCTACACCATCCTCAGCCGCCTCATTGTGGGCGAGTTCTTGAACTACGAAAAGGCCCTGCCGTCCGGCTGCAAAACCAGTGCCCTCATTGACACGCGGGAGTTCATCGACTGCATCGAGCGTGCCAGCCTGGTGATCACCGAGCGGCTGAAAGACCCGCTCCGCATTCGCTTTGAAGAGGGAAAAGTAACGGTAAACTGTAAAACTTCCCTCGGCAAGGTGGAGGATGAGTTCCCCGCCGTGGTGGAGGGCGAACCCCAGGAGATCGGCTTCAACAACCGCTACCTGTTGGATGCCCTGCGGGCCAGCGGCTGCGCCCAGGTGCGCATGGAGATGAACGGCCCCCTCAGCCCGGTGAAGATTCTGCCGCCGGACGGCGAGGACTTCATCTATCTGGTGCTGCCCATCCGCTTCAAAAACGAGTAAGGGGCGCGGCAATTAAAAATTATACGCCCTGTATAAGCATGGGCCGAGCGGCCGCGCAGCAGCACTCCGCCAAAACCGATGCCCAAAAAGAAGCACCGGATTTCACTGCGAGAAAACTCTCGCAAAAATCCCATAAAACTTGTATTAATATACACACAATGTGCGCGCGCCACGAACAGCGCGCAGGAAGGCTGACACCATGGATTCCATCCTCATCCACACCGACTTCATCAAACTGGACGCCATGCTGAAATTTGCCGGCCTGGTGGAGACCGGCGGCGAGGCCAAGCTGCTGATCCAGCAGGGCCAGGTGCAGGTAAACGGCGAAGTGTGCACCATGCGCGGCAAAAAGCTGCGGGGCGGCGACACCGTTACCCTGGCCGGGCGCACCGTTGCCGTCCGGCAGGCCCAGTGAAGCTGACGCGCCTTGCCCTGGAAAACTGGCGGAACATCCCCCATGCACTCATCGAGCCGGAGGACGGGCTGAACGTGCTCTGCGGCGAGAACGGCCAGGGCAAAACCAACCTGCTGGAGGCCATCTGGATGCTCACCGGCGCCAAGAGCTTCCGGGCCGCCAAGGACGCCGAGCTGATCCGCCGCGGGGCGGACTTTGCCGTGCTGGACGGCGCGGCGGAGTGCGGCGGCCGGGTGCAGACCATCTACCTGACCGTGGGCAGCCCCGGCACCCAGCGCCCGGGCCGCACCGCCCGGCTGAACGGGGTGGACAAGGGCCGCGCCGCCAGCCTGGCGGGCACCTTCACCGCCGTGGTGTTTGAGCCGGATCATTTGGGCCTGATCAAGGGCAGCCCCGGCGGCCGCCGCCGCTTTCTGGACGCCGCCCTCTGCCAGCTGTACCCGGGCTATCTGGCGGCCCTGCGCCGTTACAGCCGGGTGCTGGCCCAGAAGAACGCCCTGCTCAAGCAGTACAACCGCCTGCCGGACGCCGGCGACCTGCTGGAGGTGTACGACCAGCAGCTGGCCGCCTTCGGGCAGGAGGTGACCGGCCGGCGCACCGCCTATCTGGAAGCCCTGACCCCCCTGGCGGTGGAGAACTACCGCCGCATCAGCCAGGGGCGGGAGGAACTGGACCTGGCCTACAAGGCCACGTTTGAGGGCAGCCTGCTGGAGGCGTACCGCCGCCTGCGCCCCGCGGAACTTCGGGCGGGCTTCTGCCTGGCCGGCCCCCACCGGGAGGACCTGGAGGTGCTGCTGGACGGGCAGCCCGCCCGGGTGTACGGCAGCCAGGGCCAGCAGCGCAGCGCGGTTCTGGCCCTGAAGCTGGCCGAGGCCACCCAGGCCGAGGCCGTGACCGGCGAGCACCCGGTGATGCTGCTGGACGATGTGCTCAGCGAGCTGGACGACGCCCGCCAGAATTACCTGCTCACCCGCATGACCGGCAAGCAGGTGTTTGTAACCGCCTGCGACAGCGCCGCCTTCGGCCGCGCCGAGGGCCGGGTGTACCGGCTGGAATGCGGGGCCGTCACCCAGGCGTGACGCCCCGGATGCAAAAGGAGGCCCTATGTACTTTCACCTTGGGCAGGATTACATCCTGAACGACCGGGATGTGATCGGCATTTTTGATATGGACACCACCACCGTTTCGGCCCGCACCCGCAAATTTCTGCGCCTGGCCGAGAGCGAGGGCGCGGTCATCGACCTGGGGGGCGAGCTGCCCAAAAGCTTCATCCTCACCGACTGGCCCAGCGAGACCACCGTGTACACCAGCCCGGTCTCTTCGGTGACGCTGGGCGCCCGTGCCCGCCGCGGCATCCGCCGCAAGCGCCGGTAATTTCCAACGCGATCCGCCGTTCGGTCCACGGGCCGGCGGCTTTCCCGGGCGATCGGAACCATCGGTTCGCCGGTTCCCGAATTCCGCCCATATGCAGGGCAGGGCCTGCCGCCGCAAAACGCGGCGCGGCCCCCGCAGAACATCCGCCGGTTCCCTGCCCGGCGGCAGCAAGAAGGAGGAACTTGAATGCCTGACATCGAAAACCTGGAACGGCCCCAGAACGAGCATGAGTACGACGGCAGCCAGATCCAGGTCCTGGAGGGCCTGGAGGCCGTGCGCAAGCGCCCCGGCATGTACATCGGCTCCACCGGCCCCCGCGGCCTGCATCACCTGGTGTACGAAATCGTGGACAACTCCATCGACGAGGCCCTGGCCGGTTACTGCAATCACATTGAAGTGACCATCAAGAAGGACAACATCCTGGAAGTCAACGACAACGGCCGCGGCATCCCCGTGGACATCCAGCCCAAGCTGGGCATCCCCGCCGTGACGGTCGTGTTCACGGTGCTGCACGCCGGCGGCAAATTCGGCGGCGACAACTCCGGCTACAAGGTCTCCGGCGGCCTGCACGGCGTGGGCGCCTCGGTGGTCAACGCCCTGAGCGAGTGGCTGGAGGTGCGGGTGCGCCGGGACGGCAGCGAATACCGCCAGACCTTCAAGCGCGGCGTGGCGGACGGCCCGCTGGAAAAGATCGGCCCCGCCGACACCACCGGCACCACCGTGCGCTTCAAGGCGGACCCGGAGATGTTCACCGAGACCACCGTGTATGACTACGACACCCTGCTCACCCGTCTGCGGGAGGAAGCCTTCCTGAACGCGGGCGTGCGCATCACCCTCACCGATGAGCGGCCCGACCCGAACCGGGAAGAGCCGGTGCGCCAGGAGAGCATGTGCTACGAGGGCGGCATCCGCAGCTTCGTGGAATACCTGCAGAAAAAGCGGGAGAACGAGGTGCTGCACCCCCAGGTGATCTACCTGAAGGGCCAGATCGAAAACGCTCAGGCTGAGGTGGCCATGCAGTACTCCTCCAGCTACAACGAGCTGATCCTCAGCTTCGCCAACAACGTCCACACCCCGGACGGCGGCACCCATGAGGAGGGCTTCAAGGCCGCCCTCACCCGCGCCATCAACGACTTCGGCCGGGAGAAGGGCTACCTGAAGGACAAGGACGAGAACCTCTCCGGCAACGACGTGCGCGAGGGCTTGGTCTGTGTCATCAGCGTCAAGCTCACCGAGGCCCAGTTTGAGGGCCAGACCAAGGCCAAGCTGGGCAACACCGAGATCCGCACTCTGGTGTCCGGCATGGTGTACACCAAGCTGAAGGAATTTCTGGAAGAGAACCCCGGCGTGGCCAAGGCCCTGTATGAAAAGGCCACCCAGGCCGCCCGCGCCCGCGCCGCGGCCCAGCGCGCCCGTGAGCTTGTGCGCCGCAAGAGCGCGCTGGAAACCAGCCGGATGCCCGGCAAGCTGGCGGACTGCCGCGAAAAAGACCCCTCCAAGACCGAAATTTACATCGTCGAGGGTGATTCCGCCGGCGGCAGCGCCAAGATGGGCCGTGATTCCAGCATTCAAGCCATCCTTCCCCTGTGGGGCAAGATGCTGAACGTGGAAAAGGCCCGGGCGGACAAGGTGTACGGCAACGAAAAGCTCATGCCCGTGGTCACCGCCCTGGGCTGCGGCCTGGGGGATGAGTTCGACATCTCCAAGCTGCGCTACCACAAGGTGTTCATCATGGCCGATGCCGATGTGGACGGCAGCCACATCTGCACCCTGATGCTCACCTTCTTCTTCCGCTTCATGCGGCCCCTCATCGAGGGCGGCTATGTCTACATCGCCCAGCCCCCGCTGTTCAAGCTGCAGAAGGGCCAGACCGTGAAGTATGCCTACAACGACGCCGAAATGGCCAAGCTCAGCGCCGAAATGCCCGGCGCCAAGGTGAGCCGCTACAAAGGCCTTGGTGAGATGAACCCCGAACAGCTGTGGGAAACCACCATGAACCCGGACAACCGGGTCATTGTGAAGATCACCATTGAGGACGCTGAGAAGGCCGACGAGGCCTTCACCATCCTCATGGGCGACAAGGTGGAACCCCGCCGCCAGTTCATTGAGAAGAACGCCATTTACGCCAATCTGGATGTGTGACCTGTGAGGGCCTTGCCATGAAGATGAAACGCTTTCTTTCGCTTGCGGTGTGTGCCGCCCTGCTGGCGGCTTTGTGCGCCTGCGGCTCGGTGAGCCAGGACAAACTGGAGTCGGTCATGGACAAGTACGTGGCCGACGGCAACCCCCAGCGGGCCGCCCAGCTGGCCGAAACCTGGCTGAGCCAGCAAAAGGAAGGCGACTACAGCCACGCGTACCTCTACGAAAAGCTGGCAGACCTCTATGAGAACGACCTGAGCGCCCCCGATGAGGCGCTGGCCACCCTGCAGAAGGGCTACGAGGCCACCGGCAGCAGCGACCTGCTTGACCGGTTGATTCAAACGGCCACCGGGAATTCGCTGGATCAGCTGGCCGGGGTTTTCCCCACCAGCGACGAGCTGGTGCTGGAGGGGCGGCCCTTCGCCCAGTGGACCGGCGAGGAGCTGCAGGCCTGGCTGCCCGTCACCGAAGACAGCTACAACGACAACGGCACCGACAACGGCACAGAGGAATGGTACCGGGTCGAGTACTTCAAAAATGAGAACGTGACCATCAGCCGCGACCAGCTGAGCGGCAGCAGCACCCTGCGGGTGGAGTTCGACAATCTGGGCGGGTGGGACAATTCCTACCGGCAGGAAGGCCCGGAACCCACCCTGCCCCGGGGCATTGCCGTGGGCGATGACCTGACCGTTGTGCTGGAAAAGCTGGGGGTGCCCGAGACCATCGTTCCCTATTTGGCAGACGCCAGCAGCATCTATTTTGACGTGACCGGCAGCGAGGTATCGGTCTGGTGCAGCCAGTCGGAATACAGCAGCTGGAAATACCTCAGCATTGATTACAACAACCGGGACTATTACGGCGAACTCATGTTTGAGTTCCGTCAAAACCTCAAAACCGGCAAAAACGATCTGACCTGCTACGGCCTGCAGCACCACGGCGTACAGGAATGACCGCCCTTCCCTGCTTATAAAAACGGGTTCCGTGTGAACCTCTCTTTTGACCAAGGAGCAAGCAATGAACGAAGATTATGTGATGATTCCCGGCAGCGGCACAAAAACCATTGTGCGCGATGTGAAGCAGGAGATCGAATCCGCCTTTCTGGATTACTCCATGTCCGTCATCGTCAGCCGTGCTCTGCCCGACGTGCGGGACGGCCTGAAGCCGGTGCACCGCCGCATTCTGTACACCATGCACGAGCGCGGCAACGACCCCCAGCATCCTTACCGCAAATCCGCCGATACGGTGGGTGCGGTGCTGGGCGCCTACCACCCCCACGGCGACGCCTCCGTTTACGACGCCATGGTGCGTCTGGCCCAGGACTTCAGTATGCGCTACCCGCTGGTGGACGGCCAGGGCAACTTCGGCAGCGTGGACGGTGACCCCCCGGCTGCCTACCGTTACACCGAGGCCCGCATGAGCAAGATGGCCTGCGAGCTGCTCACCGACATTGAGAAGGACACCATCGACTGGGACCCCAACTTTGACGAAACCAAGAAGGAGCCCCACGTTCTGCCCAGCCGGTTCCCCAACCTGCTGTGCAACGGCTCCACCGGCATTGCCGTGGGCATGGCCACCAACATTCCGCCCCACAACCTGTGCGAAGTGGTGGACGGCTGCATCGCCCTCATCAACGACCCGGAGATCGACCTGGCCGGCCTGATGGATTACATCAAGGGCCCGGACTTCCCCACCGGCGGCATCATCATGGGCCGCTCCGGCATCCGTGCCGCCTACGCCACCGGCCGCGGCAAGATCACCCTGCGGGGCCGCGCCGAAATTGAGGAAAAGAAGAACGGCCGCTACCAGATCGTCATCACCGAAATTCCCTACATGGTGAACAAGGCCCGCATGATCGAGAGCATCGCCGATCTGGTGAAGGAGAAGCGCATCGAGGGCATCTCCGACCTGAACGATGAGTCCAACCGCCATGGTATGCGGGTCGTGGTGGAGCTGAAGAAGGAAGCCAACCCCCAGGTGGTGCTGAACAACCTGTACCGCTACACCCAGCTGCAGGACACCGTGGGCGTCATTCTGCTGGCGCTGGACAACGGCGTGCCCAAGATCATGACCCTGAAAACCATGCTGCAGCGGTATGTGGAATTCCAGGATCAGGTCATCCGCCGCCGGACCCAGTTCGACCTGAAGAAGGCCCGGGAGCGCGCCCACATTCTGGAAGGCCTGAAGCGGGCCGTGGACATTGTGGACGAGGTCATCTACGCCATCCGCCACTGCGGCGGCGGGCAGGCCGAGGCCAAGGCCGCCATCATGGAGCAGTTCGGCTTTGACGATGTGCAGGCCGACGCCATCTGCAAGTTCCCCCTGGGCCGTTTGGCCGGTCTGGAGATCAAGAAGATTGAGAACGAATTGAGCGACCTGAGCGGCAAAATCGCCGACTGGACCGCCATTTTGAACGACGACAGCCGGGTGCTGGCCATCGTGAAGGAAGAGCTGACCGCCCTGAAGGAGAAGTTCGGCGACGACCGCCGCACCGAGATCGCCCATGTGTCCGGCGAGGTGGACATTGAGGACCTGATCCCCGAGGAGGAGTGCGTGTTCACCCTGACCCACGAGGGCTACATCAAGCGCCAGCCCAAGGATACCTATCAGGTGCAGCGCCGCGGCGGCCGGGGTATTTCCAGCATGGCCACCAAGGAAGAGGACTTTGTGGAGGAGCTGTTCATCGGCTCCACCCACGACCATATGCTGTTTGTCACCAACACGGGCCGGGTGTTCCGCCTGAAGGGCTACCAGATCTACGAGGGCAGCCGCACCAGCAAGGGCACCAACATCGTGAACCTGCTGCAGCTGCAGGAGGGTGAAAAGATCACCACCATGCTGCGCCAGCCGGACGGCAGCCTGGACGGCTACCTGACCATGATCACCAAAAACGGCCTCATCAAGCGCACCGCCCTGGCCGAGTATGCCAACATCCGCAAGGGCGGCCTGAACGCGGTGAGCCTGTACGAGGGCGACGCCCTGGCCTGGACCCACATCACCAGCGGCGAGGACGAGCTGGTGCTGGCCACCCACGACGGTCAGGCCATCCGCTTTGCCGAGAGCGATGCCCGCAGCGTGGGCCGTACCAGCCACGGCGTGCGCGCCATCAACCTGGCTGAGGGCGACTATGTGGTGGGCGCCGGCGTGGCCCGCGAGGGCGCCACGGTGTTCACCGTCACCGAGGGCGGCAAGGGCCGCCGCAGCCAGCTGAGTGACTACCGCCTGCAGAGCCGCGGCGGCAAGGGCATCCGCAACTACGCCCAGGGCAGCGTGGCCGGCGTGAAGATCCTGGACGAGGACGACGACGTGATCCTCATCAGCCAGGAGGGCATCCTGATCCGGATGCACGCGGCGGACATCAACGTGCAGAGCCGCTACGGCAGCGGCGTGCGGGTCATGCGCCTGGCCGAGAGCGACCGGGTGGTCACCGTGGCCCGCAGCGAGCGGGACGAGGAGAACGCCCAGGCCCCCATGGAACAGCCGGATGAAGCGGAGCCTGTGGCCGAAACGGACGAGGAGTAAGCCGGTTTCCCCTTGCGCGGCAGAGCATTTCGTACTATACTCGGAACGGAACTCGGAGCGGGCCGCCTGTGGGAAAGCAGCCCGAACCGGAACGCAATTCATGCGGCAGCCCCGCGGCCGCCGCCAACCAAGACCGCTTTGCGGCAGAAAAGGAAATCACTATGCTGAATGTGGGCATTAAGGGCCAGGCCGAGTGCCTGGTAACGGAAAAGAACACCGCCGCCACCATGGGCAGCGGCGCGCTGCAGGTGTACGCCACCCCCGCCATGATCGCGCTGGTGGAGAAGGCCGCCTGGGAGAGCGTGCAGCCCTATCTGGAAGAGGGCAGCGGCACCGTGGGCACCGAGCTTCGTGTGAAGCATCTGGCTGCCACCCCCGTGGGCCTGATTGTGACCGCCCGCACCGAGCTGATCGCCGTGGAAGGCCGCAAGCTGGTGTTCAAGGTGGAAGTGTTTGACCAGACCGGCAAGATCGGCGAGGGCGAGCACGAGCGCTTCATCGTGGCCAACGAGAAGTTCTTCGCCAAGGCCCAGGCCAAGAAGAACCAGTAAGCGCCTGCACCCATACAAACCGCAATAAAAAAGCCGAAGGAACCCCGGGTTCCTTCGGCTTTTTGCTTTGTGATGTTTGCGGCTTGAAGCGGCCAAGTGCCCGGCGCTTACAGCTTTCCGGCGGCGCGCAGGGCCTGCACCTTCAGCAGGCCGGCCACGGTTTTGCCGTCCCGAATGCGGCCGTCCAGCACCATGGCCAGCGCCTCGGCAAAGGGAATCTTTTCCGGGGTGAGGAACTCCCCCTCGTCCAGATGCATGGGCACCGGGTGCAGCCCGGTGGCCAGCCAGGTGTAGATCACCTCGCTGCAATAGCCCACCGTGGGGTAAAAGGGGTGCAGGTCCACAAAGCGGTCGGCGGTCAGGCCGCACTCTTCGGCCAGTTCCCGCTTGGCGGCCTCAAAGGGCTCCTCCCCGGCCTCCAGCTTCCCGGCGGGCAGCTCCCACAATTCCTGCCCCAGGGCGTAGCGGTACTGGCGCACCAGATACACCTCGTCCTGCTCGGTGAGGGCCAGCACGCTGGCCCCGCCGTGGTGATGCACCACCTCCCGGGGGGCGGTGGTGCCGTCCTCCAGCCGCACCTGGTCCAGTGTGACGGTAAAAATGTGCCCGGTGAACCGGGTCTCGCTGGAAAGCGTCTGTTCAAAATGGCCCATGGGGTTCCCTCCTGCGTTCAATTCACGTTCGGCAGCGGGGCTGCCTGCAAAAAAGCGGGCCGCCCCCCGGCGGAGTTTCAGTCCGCCGGAGCGCCGCCCGCGCATCCAATGCTTCAGCTGGTCTTTTTGGCCGGTTCCGGGGCCGGTTCGCCGGAAGGCGCGGCAGAAGGTTCCGGGTCGTCCTTCGTGACCTTCACCTTCACCACCCGGCGCTCTTCGGCCTTCACCACGGCAAAGCACAGCCCGCCCCAGTGAACGGTCACGGCCTCGCCCAGCTCGGGGAAGCGGCCCAGCTTTTCGGTGATCAGCCCGGCCACGGTGTCGAATTCCTCCCCTTCTTCCAGGGGCGGCATCTCCATCTCAAAGGCATCGAACACATCGTCCAGGTCCAGTGCGCCGTCCACCAGATAGCCGCCCTCCACGGGGGCCAGCTCCTCGTCCTCCTGATCGTACTCGTCCTGAATGCTGCCCACGATCTCTTCCAGCACGTCCTCCATGGTCACAAGCCCGGCGGTGCCGCCGTACTCGTCCACCACCACGGCCATCATGGTATGGCGGCGGCGGAAGTCCAGCAAAAGCCGCTGGGCGGGGCAGCTCTCCGGCACAAACATGGCCGGGCGCATCAGCTCCCGCACGGGCAGGTGCGCCTCCTCAGGGCTGCGCATCAGCACCAGCAGGTCCTTCACATAGAGAATGCCCACGATCTCATCCACCGTTTTGCGGTACACGGGCATTCGGCTGCATCCGCTGGCCAGGGCGGTCTCCACGGCCTCCCGGCAGGGCATATTTTCCTCAAGGGCGGTCATGTCGGTGCGGTGGGTCATGATGTGCCCGGCGGTCACATCCGCCAGTTCCACCACACTGTTGATCATTTCGGCCTGGTCATCGTCGATGACCTCCTGCTCACCCGCATCGTCCACCAGGTCCAGCAGCTGTTCCTCGGTGACGGTTTCCTGATTGCCCAGGCCCCCCAGCCGGTTGGCCAGGGCCGAGAGCCAGCCGGGCAGGCGCGCGCCCTTTTTGGCGGCGGCCCAGCCCAGAATCAGAAAGACAAGCGCGCTGACGATGCAGCAGGCGGCGTAGGGTGCAATGCGGCTTAAAAGGCCGTCCGGGTCCATGGTGAAGTTCCTCCTTGATCGACCGGGCCGATGAAAAACCGGCCCGAAAATGGTTAAAATACTACAATTAGCATTATAGGCAAAGGACGGTGCGGTGTCAAATGCGGCCGCCCTGCGCCCGGAGGGCGGGAAGCAAAGCGGGGAGACATCGGCCCAGCGCCGCCGCGAACGCCCGAACCCGGGGCGGCTTCCGGCCGGATGCCGCCGTTTTTGCGCCGGCCGGGGGCGAAACACCGGCCCGGTGGCCCAAAAAGGTCGCCGCCCGCCCCCAAAAAATCCCCCAAAGACCCCGGGAAAAGGCCAGCCCCGGGGAAAAACGCCCTCCGGCAGCGCGCCCGCCTCTGGCAGTGCCGCCTGCCGTCCCCCGGCCCCGATGGGCTGAAAAGACATCCCATCTCTTTTGACCATCCGCGCCGAAATGGCCGGACGAATGCCCCAAAAAGAAAAAGGATGAAACATTTCTCCTTTTCTTTTGGTAAAAAAGAAAAAAATTCATTCGGAAAACCGCCGGTATCGGTTTACTTTATTCAGTACATTTGCTAAAATAAGCATGAGGCAGGATCTCGCAAAGGCCATACTGCGCCCAGTTGACGAAATGGCGTTTGCCGCAGGAGTGATGCCCCGGCGCACGGGTCCTGTAAAAATAGTAATGGAGGAAGAAACATGCCTAGAGCAAAACAGTCTATGGATGGCAATACCGCTGCGGCGCACGTTGCATATGCGTTCACCGAAGTGGCTGCCATCTACCCCATCACCCCGTCCAGCCCCATGGCCGATACCGTTGACCAGTGGTCCGCCGCCGGTCTGAAGAACGTGTTCGGCAACACCGTCAAGGTGATGGAAATGCAGTCGGAAGCCGGCGCTGCCGGTACCGTCCACGGCTCTCTGGCCGCCGGTGCCATCACCACCACCTTCACCGCCTCTCAGGGCCTGCTGCTGATGATCCCCAATATGTACAAGATCGCAGCCGAGCAGCTGCCCTGCGTGTTTGACGTGTCTGCCCGTACCGTCGCCACCCAGTCTCTGAACATTTTCGGTGACCACAGCGACGTTTACGCCTGCCGTCAGACCGGTTTCGCCATGCTGGCCGAGACCAACCCCCAGGAAGTGATGGATCTGTCCCCCGTGGCCCACCTGTGCGCCATTGAGGGCAAGGTTCCCTTCCTGAACTTCTTCGACGGCTTCCGCACCTCTCACGAGATCCAGAAGATCGAGAAGTGGGATTACGCCGATCTGGCCGAGATGGTGAACATGGACGCTGTGAAGGCGTTCCGTGAGCACGCGCTGAACCCCGAGCATCCCACCATGCGCGGCAGCCATGAGAACGGCGACGTGTTCTTCCAGCATCGTGAGGCCTGCAACTCCGCCTACGAGGCTCTGCCTGCCGTGGTTGAGAAGTACATGGCCAAGATCAACGCCAAACTGGGCACCAACTACGATCTGTTCAACTACTACGGCGCTGAGGATGCAGACCGCGTTATCATCGCCATGGGTTCCATCTGCGACGTGGCCGAGGAAGTCATCGACTACCTGACCGCTCAGGGCGAGAAGGTCGGCCTGGTCAAGGTTCGCCTGTACCGTCCCTGGGTTTCCAGCGCTCTGCTGAAGGTTCTGCCCAAGACCGCCAAGAAGGTGGCCGTGCTGGACCGCACCAAGGAGCCCGGCAGCCTGGGCGAGCCTCTGTACCTGGATGTGGCCGCTACCCTGCGTGAGGCTGGTCTGAACGACGTGATCCTCACCGGCGGCCGCTATGGTCTGGGTAGCAAGGACACTCCTCCTTCCTCCGTGTTCGCTGTCTACACCGAGCTGGCGAAGGACGCCCCCAAGGCCCGCTTCACCATCGGCATTGTGGATGACGTGACCGGCCTGAGCCTGCCCGAGGTCAAGCCCGCCCCCATCACCAGCGCCCCCGGCACCAAAGAGTGCAAGTTCTGGGGCCTGGGCGGCGATGGCACCGTGGGCGCCAACAAGAACTCCACCAAGATCATCGGTGACCACACCGACAAATACATTCAGGCGTACTTCCAGTACGACTCCAAGAAGACCGGCGGCGTGACCATCAGCCACCTGCGCTTCGGCGACAAGCCCATCCGCAGCCCCTACTACATCAACCAGGCTGACTTTGTGGCCTGCCACAACCCCAGCTACGTGGTCAAGGGCTTCAAGATGGTTCAGGACGTGAAGCCCGGCGGCGTGTTCATGATCAACTGCCAGTGGACCGATGAGGAACTGGACAAGCATATGCCCGCCGAGAGCAAGAAGTACATCGCGGACAACAACATCCAGCTGTACACCGTCAACGCCATTGACAAGGCCATCGAGATCGGCATGGGCAAGCGCACCAACACCATTCTGCAGTCTGCCTTCTTCAAGCTGGCCGACGTGATGCCCATCGACGACGCTGTGGCCTACATGAAGGCCGCCGCCAAGAAGAGCTACGGCAAGAAGGGCGATGCGGTGGTCCAGATGAACTGGAACGCCATCGACGCCGGCCTGGATGCCATCCACAAGGTGGAGATCCCCGCCAGCTGGTCCAACCCCGCGCCCGACGCGCCCGCTGCTGAGCTGACCGGCCGTCCCGAGACCGTGAAGATGGTCCGCGACCTGCTGGAGCCCATCAGCAAGATGGACGGCGACAGCCTGCCTGTTTCCGCCTTTGCCCACAACCCCGACGGCCAGTTCGAGCAGGGTGCTTCCGCTTACGAGAAGCGCGGCACTGCCGTGACCGTGCCCGAGTGGAACGCTGAGAAGTGCATCCAGTGCAACATGTGTGCTTTCGTGTGCTCTCACGCCACCATCCGTCCCTTCTGCCTGACCGAGGCCGAAGTGGCCGCTGCGCCCGCCTCCATCAAGGTGGCCGACACCAAGCCCAAGGCCGGTGAGTACAAGTTCACCATGACCGTCTCTCCGCTGGACTGCATGGGCTGCGGCGAGTGCGTCACCGTCTGCCCCACTGCCGCCATCGAGATGAAGGCGCAGGAGAGCCAGGCCGATCAGCAGCCCGTGTTCGACTACTGCGTCGAGAACGTGCGCAAGAAGCCCGGTATGCCGGCTGACACCACCGTGAAGGGCTCTCAGTTCAACCAGCCCCTGCTGGAGTTCTCCGGCAGCTGCGCCGGCTGCGCCGAGACCAGCTACGCCCGCCTGATCACCCAGCTGTTCGGCGAGCATATGTACATCTCCAACGCCACCGGCTGCTCCTCCATCTGGGGCGGTCCCGCTGCCACCTCTCCCTACACCGTCAACAAGGAGAGCGGCCACGGTCCCGCTTGGGCCAACAGCCTGTTTGAGGACAACGCTGAGCACGGCTTTGGTATGTACCTGGGCCAGAAGGTCATTCGTGACAACACCATCGCCAAGATCGAGGCCCTGAAGGCTGCCAAGCCTGAGCTGGCCGAGGTCATTGATGCGTTCCTGGCCACCAAGAACTCCACCAAGGAGAACACCCCCGCCGCCGAGGCCCTGATTGCCGCTCTGGAGAAGGACGGCAGCGCCGAGGCCAAGGAGATTCTGGAGAACAAGCAGTTCCTGGCCAAGAAGAGCGTCTGGATCTTCGGTGGTGACGGCTGGGCCTACGACATCGGCTTCGGCGGTCTGGACCATGTGCTGGCCTCCGGTGAGGATGTCAACGTGATGGTCTTTGACACCGAGATGTACTCCAACACCGGCGGACAGGCTTCCAAGGCCTCCAACATCGGCGAGGTCTGCCAGTTCGCAGCCGCCGGTAAGGAGATCGGCAAGAAGAGCCTGGCGGAGATCGCCATGAGCTACGGTTACGTGTATGTGGCACAGATCGCTCTGGGCGCCAACCCCGCTCAGGCCGTGAAGGCCATTGCCGAGGCCGAGGCTTACCCCGGTCCCTCTCTGATCATCGGCTACGCTCCCTGCGAGCTGCACGGTGTGAAGGGCGGCATGACCAACTGCCAGAACGAGATGAAGAAGGCTGTGGCTGCCGGTTACTGGAACCTGTTCCAGTTCAACCCCGCCAACAAGGCCTCCGGCAAGAACCCCTTCACCCTGGTTTCCAAGCCCGGCGATGGTTCTTACCAGACCTTCCTGGCCAACGAGACTCGTTACAGCCGCCTGAAGATCGCCTTCCCCGAGCGTGCTGAGCAGCTGTTCGCCAAGGCCGACGAGACCGCGGCCGCCCGTTACGATCACCTGACCCGTCTGGTGGACCTGTACAAGTAATTTGTGCGGGGTTCCGCTGAGGGCAAGCGTGAGCGCGACCAGCCTATAACGTAAATCCGCCCCCTGTGTTCTGCGCACAGGGGGCGGATTTTTTTGCGTGGGGAGCGGCCCGGCCACTTTTGGGGGCGTCACTTTGGCACTCTTGCGCCGCTGCGGCCGCCGTGATAAAATAGGAGCAGTGCAAAAAAAGTGCTTACCAAGGCGAAAAATATGCGTAAAATTTTTGCTTGAACGCCGCAACAGAAAGGAGTTCCCATGAAAGAACGCCTGCGCCCCCTCACCGAGGGCCTTGCCTACGATGTGCTGGGCGGTACGCTGTACAGCCTGGGCTTTTATACCTTTGCCACAAACGGCGGCTTTGCCACCGGGGGCGTTTCCGGTCTGGCGCTGATGGTCAACTACTTCACCCACCTGCCCATGGGCATACTTACCGTGGCCATGAACCTGCCCATCCTGCTGCTTACCTTCCGCAGCCTGGGCAAAAAGTTTTTGCTGCGCAGCCTGCGCACGCTGCTCATCATCACCCTCATCATGGACGGCATTATGCCCCGCTTCCCCGTGTACAACGGCGACCCGCTGCTGGCCTGCCTGTTCACCGGCCTGCTGGTGGGCGCGGGCATGGGGCTGATTTACACCCAGGGCTCCTCCACCGGCGGCTCCGACTTTGTGGTGATGGCCGTGCGCAAGGCCCGCCCCTACCTGAGCCTGGGGCAGATCACCGCGGTGATGGATGCGGTCGTCATTCTGGCGGGCTGGCCGGTGTACGGCAGCCCGGACGCGGTGCTGTACGGCCTGGTGTTTACCTTCGTTTCCACCTTTGCCATGGACTATGTGGTGAACGGCGCGGTGGGCGGCAAAATGGCGTTGGTGGTCACCCGCAGCGGTGCGGCCACGGCCAAGGCCATCAGCGACGAGGTGGGCCGCGGCGCCACGCTGATGCCTGGCAAGGGCAGCTACACCGGGCGGGATATGGACGTGCTGCTGTGCGCCTGCGGCAAGATGGAGATCGCCCGGGTGCGGCGCATTGCCCACCAGATCGATCCCCACGCCATGGTGATGATCTGCGACGCCTCCGAGGTGGTGGGCGAAGGCTTCACCCTGCCCGAGGACGCCAACTGAGGCGGTGCGCCCTCACAACACCCCAAAAACATAAAACGCCGCGTGCAGAACGGCAGCCCCCGGAGAAGGGGCTGCGCGGTTCCGCACGCGGCGTTTTCGTTTGCATCATGCTGGTTTTTATTGCGGCCGTGCTTTGCTGAACGGCGCGGCGGCACCGCAGTGCAGGGCCGCAGAACGGCGCAGAACGGCCGCGATCGGCGCACCTTATTTCAGCAGGTACTCCACCAGATATTCCATCTGGCCCACGGTTTTCACGTCGATCAGGTCCTCGTCCGAGATCACCGCGCCGAAGGTGTCCTCGATGGCCAGGGCCAGGCCCACCTTGTCGAAGGAGTCCACCCCCAGCTCGGCAAAGTCCGCCTCCGGGGTCAGCTGTGCCGCGGGGCGGCCCAGCTGGTCGGCACACAGGGCCAGAAATGCCTCGTGGGTGAAAGGCTGTACCGGCTTTTTCTCCGGCTCCGGCTCGGGGGCGCCGCACCGGGCAAATGCGGCGCACAGGCTGCGCATCTGCCGGGCCAGGGCCGGGGTGGCAAAGCCCTCTTCGGCCCGCCACTGCCAGTTGCCGGTGCCGGTGCCGGGCGCGTTGATCCGTGCCTCGGCCCCCAGCTCCAGCCAGTCCGCCATGGGGATGACGGTGAGCTTCGCCACGCTGCCCAGCGCCGCCCGGATCACCCCGCGCACATAGCCCTCTTCCTCGTTCAGGCCCAGCATGGCCTTGGCCTTGGCCAGTTCGCCCGGGTTCGCGGTGGCCAGCCAGTCCTTCAAGGTGGTGTTGTCGTGGGTGCCGGGGTACACCACGCAGTTGGGAATGTGGTTGTGGGGCAGATACTCGCTGTCACACCCCGGGTCAAAGGCGAATTGCAGCACCTTCATGCCGGGCAGGCCGCTGTCCGCCAGAAGCTGGCGCACGCTGTCAAACAGCAGGCCCAGGTCCTCGGCCACGATGGGCAGCTCGCCCAGGGCGTCCTCCAGCGCGCGGAACAGCGCCATGCCGGGGCCCTGCTCCCACTTTCCCTCCCGGGCGGTGGAGGCGTCGGCGGGGATGGCCCAGTAGGTGTCAAAGGCGCGGAAGTGGTCGATGCGCAGCAGGTCGTACAGGCCCAGCGCGTGGCGCACCCGGCCGATCCACCAGGCGTAGCCGGTTTTGGCCTGGGCGTTCCAGTCGTACAGGGGGTTGCCCCACAGCTGGCCGTCGGCGCTGAAATAGTCCGGCGGGCAGCCCGCCACCCGGCGGGAGCGGCCCTCGCCGTCCACCTCAAACAGGCTGCCGCCCGCCCAGGCGTCCGCCGAGTCGGCCGAGACGTAAATGGGAATGTCGCCGAAGATCTTCACGCCCCGCTCGTTGGCGTAGGCCTTCAGGGCCTGCCACTGGCGGCTGAACTGGAACTGTACAAAGGCCCAGAAGCCTAGCTCATCGGCGGCCCGCTCCTTCAGGGCGGCCAGGGCTTCGGGCTGGCGGGTGCGCAGGGGCTTGGGCCACTCCAGCCAGTGGGCCATGTGGTTCTCCTCTTTGGCGGCCATGTACAGGCAGTAGTCCTCCAGCCAGCTGTCGTTCAAAAACAGAAAGCGGTAGTATTCGTCCGAATAGGGGGTCTCGCAGCCGGGCACCGGGCGCTGGCGCTTCCACACCGCATAGGCGGCCCGCAGCAGGGCAAACCGGCCGTTGTACAGCGCGGCGTAGTCCACCCGGCCGGGGTCGGCGCCAAAGTCGGTGCGGCCGATCAGGTCATGGGTGAGCAGCCCCTCGTTCACCAGCCGGTCCAGGTCGATAAAATAAGGATTGCCCGCAAAGGCCGAGCAGCTCTGGTAGGGGCTGTCGCCATAGCCGGTGGGGCCAAGGGGCAGCACCTGCCACACGGTCTGCCCCGCCTGGGCCAGAAAATCCACAAAGCGGTAGGCTTCCCGGCCGAAACAGCCGATGCCATACGGCCCCGGCAGGCTGGAAACGGGCATAAGTACGCCGACGGCGCGGTTGGTCAGGGTGGGCATAGAGGTTCCTCCTTTGGGTGGGCCGTGTGCGCCGGAAGAAAAAGCGGCGGTGCGGCCGGCGTTCCGTGGAATGCAAACGGATCTTGAAAAAAGCGGGTCAGCCTGCAAAGGCTGCCGCAAAGGCGGCTTTTGGTTCCGGGCGGGTGCGCAGGGCTTCGCGGGCGGCCTCGGGCACGGCGGCGGCCGCAAGACACTCGCCGCTGGTGATGCGCTCGGCCGCAAGGCCGCCTGCCCCGGTGCCCGCCCCGGTGATGGGGGCCAGCCCGGCGGCGGAGAGGGCGCTGCGCCCGGCCGCGCTGGTGTACAGCCACAGCAGGGCCGCCTCGCCCTGGGCGGCGTCTCCGTTTGTGGGAATGGCTGCCCAGGCCCCGGTGCCCGCAGTGGGCCAGGCCAGCAGCTGCTGGGTGGTGGGGGTGTCGTTCGCGGTGGTCAGGGGCATTTTGCAGGGCAGAAGCACCGGGTCAGCCAGCTGTGCGGCCTGTACGCTGCCCGCCCGGGCGAACAGCGCCGTGCCCCCGGCCACCGCGCCGGTTCCCTGCCCCGGGGCGGTGTGGGCGGCTTCCAGTTCCAGCAGGTCGTACACGGCCCCGGCCGCCTGGGAAAGGCTGCCCCCGGCGGCCGCCGCGGGGCTGTACAGGGCGGTGTCCCCTTCCGCCCCGGCGGGGGCGAACACCCCGCTCAGCCCCTCCAGCTGGGCGGGGCGGCTTTCGGGCAGGGTCACGGCCTTGCCGTTCAGGGTCAGGCGGCGGGCCGAGGGCTGGGCCAGCCAGTCCTCCACGGCGGCGGCGAAGGCCGTCCATTCCTTCCAGCTGGCCTGGCGCAGATCCTCCAGATCAAACTCGCTGCCCAGCAGGGCGGTGAGGGTGCTTTTCTCGGCCCAGTAGCCCCAGGCCGCGCCCCCAAGGGGCACCGCGTCGTTCTGGGCGGTGAGGTTCTGGGCGGCCAGCAGGTCGGGCAGCAGGGTGAGCTTCTCCGGCTCCTGCCAGCCCTGGCCGTCCGCGGGCGGGGCGGCCAGCAGCGCCAGGTCGGCCCCGGCGGGGGTGTCGACGGTTTCAATGGTCACCCCGCGGGCCTGGCCGTAGGCGTCAAACGCCGTGTGAACCTCCGCCAGCCCCTCGTCCAGCCACAGGCGCAGGGTGCCGCCCCGGGCCGGCTGCACCGCGGAGGTGCCCGGTTCGGGGCTGGCGGTGGGGGCCGCGGGGGTCAGGCTCAGGCTGCCGCAGGCGGCAAACAGGCACAGCGCCCCGACGGCAGCAAGGGCAGCGGCTTTGCGCAGGTGGTTCATGGGGGCCTCCTTGTATCCGGCGGGCGGCGCACACCGCCCGAAACAATCACAGGGCAGCCCGCGCGGCAGTGTGCGGGCCGTGGTTTCATTATACAATATTACGGGACGTTTTTCCATGGCGTGCCCCGGCGAAAAAATGGCCAGAAGGCGGCGGTTTGTGTTATAATAAATCACTGCAAGAACACGGCGTGCCCTCTGCGCCGCCATCCGGAGCATTGGCCTTCGCGGCCTGCCCGCACTGCCGCAGACGAACCGCGGCGGCAGAAAGCACCACCGCCGCGAAAAAAGCCTTCCCCTTGAGGGGGAAGGTGGCATTGCGACAGCAATGACGGATGAGGTGGGGTGTGAATCATTGCTGTAGCCCGGCCGCAGAGCCTTTGCTGCATCGGCACAGGCTCGTTTTTAAGGCAAGGCGCCGCCGCGGGCCATTTGCCGCCGCATCCTGATTTCAAAAGCAAGGTACTGCCTTCATCACCGCCCATTTATATCCGTTGAGGTAAACTGCCATGGAACAAACCAACTATCCCGAGACCCGCCGCCTGTACGACGACGATGCCTATTTAAACCGCTTCACCGCCCGCGTGCTGGCCTGCACCCCCGCCAAAAAGCAGGGCCAGTTTGAGGTGGTGCTGGACCAGACCGCCTTCTTCCCCGAAGGCGGCGGCCAGCCGGCCGACCGGGGCACCCTGGACGGGGCCAACGTGCTGGACGTGCAGACCAAGCAGGGGGTCATCACCCACCTGACCGACGCGCCTTTGGAAGTCGGCAGCGCTGTGGAGGGCCTGCTGGACATGGACCACCGGCTGGACAGTATGCAGCAGCACTCCGGCGAGCACATTCTCAGCGGCATCCTGCACCGGATGTTTGGCTGTGAGAACGTGGGCTTCCACATCGGCCAGGAGGAGACCACCCTGGACACCAGCCTGCCCATCCCCCCCGAGGGGCTGGCCGCCGCCGAGGCCGAGGCCAACCGCATCGTCTGGGCTGACCTGCCGGTGCAGGCCGAATACCCTGCCCCCGAAGTGCTGGCCACCCTCACCTACCGCAGCAAAAAGGCCATTGAGGGCGCGGTGCGCATCGTCACCATTCCCGGGGCGGACTGCTGTGCCTGCTGCGGCACCCATGTGGAGCGCACCGGCCAGATCGGCCAGATCAAGGTGATGGGCGCCATGAACTACAAGGGCGGCACCCGCATTACCCTGGCCTGCGGCGGCCGCGCCCTGACGGCCTTCAGTCAGATGCTGGAGGAGCAGGCGAAGCTGCGGGCGCAGTTCAGCGCCAAAAACGGCCAGCTGGCCGCCGCCGCCCAGCGCCAGGCCGACGAGCTGGCCGCCCAGAAGGCCCGGGCTGCCCAG
Source organism: uncultured Oscillospiraceae bacterium (assembly GCA_934513685.1). Lineage (GTDB taxonomy): Bacteria > Bacillota > Clostridia > Oscillospirales > Ruminococcaceae > SFJ001. Next base: position 72,633 of record CAKSWY010000009.1, read on the forward strand.
CTGGAGCAGCAGGTGTTTGCCTACACCGCCGCCCAGGTGCAGGAGGGCGACCAGCCGGTGCTGTTTGTGCACGACCTCTCCGGCGACAGCCTGCGCCGGCTGTGCCTGGCCCTCAGCGAGCACACCCACCGCCCCTGCGCGGTGTTTACCCAGGGCGGGCAGGGCTATGCCTACTGCCTGGCCTGGAACGGCGGCGACGCCCGCGTGCTGGCCAAGGCCATGAACGCCGCCCTGAACGGCCGCGGCGGCGGCAAGCCCGAGCTGTGCAGCGGCAGCGTGGCCGAGACCGATCTGGACAAGGTGACCGCATTCTTCCACGAGCAGGAGCAGGCGGGCAACATCTGAACAACAAGACACAGGAGGAACACCCCCATGCGGATGCGCTACAAACCCTACGCCCGGCCGGAGCTGCTGGCCTGCGATTACCACGCCCATGAGCCGCTGGCCAACAAAGGCCGCTGGGCCAGCCAGTTTGACCGGCCCCAGCAGCCCATTCATCTGGAGCTGGGCTGCGGCAAGGGCGGTTTTCTGGCCCAGCTGGCCCTGGCCCACCCCGAGAACAACTACCTGGGTATCGACATCACCGACAAGGTGCTGATTCTGGCCAAGCGGAACATCGAGCGGCTGTATGCCGCCGAAAACCGCACGCCGGACAACGTGATGATCATGTCGCTGGACATTGAGCGGATTCTCAACGCCTTTGACGAGACCGACAGGGTGCAGCGCATTTACATCAACTTCTGCAACCCCTGGAACAAAAAGGCCGGCCACAAAAAGCACCGGCTGACCTACCCCCGCCAGCTGCTGCTGTACCGCACCTTCCTGGAGGACGGGGGCGAGATCTACTTCAAAACCGACGACGACAGCCTGTTTGAGGACAGCCTGCGCTACTTCCCCGCCGCGGGCTTCGAGATCACCTGGATGACTCGGGACCTGCACGCGGATGAGCCGGCCTGGAACATCCGTACCGAGCACGAGGCCATGTACACCGCCGAGGGCATTCCCACCAAGGCGCTCATTGCCCGCAAGGCATTTTTAAGCGACGAGGACGCCGCCGTCTGCGCCAAGTACGACAAGCTGGTGGATAAGGCCGACGCGGAACCGGAGTGCTGAGCCATCCGGGGCTTCCCTTTCAAAGGGAGGCCTCTTTTGTTTATAAAACTGGGCAAAACGGCAAAAAAGCGTGTGTTTTGCCGGACGCTTTCCACAAAGTGCGGCTTGTATGGGCGCGAAGCAAAATGCTATAATAAATAGAATTGGAAACGAGGAAAGAGAGACGGAACGCCGCTTTTTGGCAGGGCGGTGCAGCAAGGAGAATGCAAGGACCCATGAAAGAATACACCGTGAACGAGTTGGGCAGCGTACTGAGCTGCCTGAACGAACTGTACGATAAGGTGCAGGTGGTGGAGCCTGCCACCGGCTGCCTGTGCGACGCGGAAAACGGCTTTGCAGCCACCAGCTGCACCTGCGGCAACGAGGGCCGCTGCTTGAACTGCGTGGGCTACCAGGCAGTGCAGCACAACGCCCCTGCCTTCAAGCTGCAGAGCGAGAACGAGCAGGCCTATGCGGTTACCGCCATTCCCTTCCGGCTGGAGGGCCGCACCCTGGTGATGGAGACCTGGATAAACATCACCGGCCAGGCGGCCGACTGGGGCCATCAGGCGGATGCCATGATGCGTCTGGTGGATCAGGAACAATCCAATCAGGTGCGGGATTTCCTCACCGGCGTGTACAACCGCCAGTATGTGGAGGGCTACTTTGCCCCCCGCCTGCCCCAGATGCGCAAGGACGGCAAAACCGTTCTGGCCGTGGTGGTGGACGTGCGGCACTTCAAGGAGCTGGGCGCCCGTTACGGCGCCAGCGTGGCCGATCAGGTGCTGTGCTACGTGCCCAACTGGTTCCGCTGCTGCGATATGACCGACCGGTTCGTGGCCCGCTTCCACAACGACCAGTTCCTGCTGGTGAGCTTTGTGCAGGGCGAAACGCTGGAAAAGATACGCCGGGAAGCCAAGGATATGTACGATGAAATCGGCGGCAGCTGCGTGTGCGGCGCACTGAACAACAAGCGGGTGCCCGTGCGGCTGGCCATGGCCGCCGCCGACCTGAACGAGACCGCCGACGGCACCTGGAACAAGCTGAAGGAGCTGCTGTTTGCCCGCCTGGCCGAGGCCAAGCAGGCCGACGACGAGCAGGTACACTGAACCCTGAAAAATACAAAGCCCCTGCGGGCGTATGACCGAATGCGGATTTGGCCATACTGCCCGCAAGGGCATTTTTTGTGCCCTGCAACAGGAATTTGCGGGAGGCGAACGGCATGACGAACGAAACCGAAAACATGGCGCTGCTGCAGGAGGTGGCGCGGGGCACCGAGATGGGAAAAAACACGCTGGAGCAGATGCTGCCCCTCACGGAGGACCGGCTTTTGCGGGCCGAGCTGCTGGAGGAGCAGCGGGGCTACCGGACCCTAAACCAGCGGGCGCACACCGCCATTGCGGCCCTTGGCGGCGAAACCGAGGGCGCTGGCAGCCTGGAAAAGCTGGGGGCAAAGATGGGCATCCTCAGCCGCACGCTGGGCGACCACTCCACAAAAAAGCTGGCGCAGATGCTGGTGGAGGGCACCAACGCGGGCATCACCGCCTGCGTGCAGGCCCAGAACGGCGCCCCGAACGCCAGCGCAGGCGCAAAGCAGCTCTCAGACGAGCTGCTGGAATTCCAGCGGGAAAACCTGCAGAGCCTGGAACGCTTTTTGTGAGAAGGCTTTTCCCTGCGGCGACAACACTTCCCCGCCGCAAAAAAGCACCCGCCCCGATGCGGTCAGGCACCGGAGGCGGGTGTTCGGGAAAAGGACGGGCCTGGGGGAAGCCCGTTCAGAAACCGGGGGCGGTTCCGGCGCTGCTGCCGGCCTGCCCTCAGGCAAGGAAAGGCTGCTTTGCGGCCGAGGCTCAGGCCACGGGCACGTTCTTGGTGGCGATGATGTCCACGCCGGTACCGGCGGCATCCTTCAGCACCACCTGGCCGATGGTGACCGGGGCGGGAATCTCCACGTCCTTCAGGGCCTTGACGCAGTCAAAGATGCGGCCCTTGGGAATGTCGCTGGCGGTTTTGACCGAAGCCATGGCCAGCTTGCCGCCCGTCACGCGCACCGTGCTGGTGACAATGCGGGTGGGGTTGGTGACCTCTTTGCGGGCGTATGCATCGCCCCGGGGGCAGGTGTTGCCGGTTACGCTCACCACTTCCCCGTTTTCCATCTCCACGGTGATGGGGCAGCCCATGGGGCACCCGATGCAGATCAGATCAATCTTTTCCATGGTTTACGCCTCCTCCAGGGTCACGGTGATGTGGTCCGCTTCCGGATGGTCCAGCAGCAGCTGGGCCTTCAGCTGAACGGTCTCCATCTCACCGGGGGCCAGCACGGGCCGCTTGCGGCTGAAAATGCAGGTGTCGCCCGCATACACAGCCACTTTCTTGTTCTTGTACACGTTGCCCACGCGGAAGCGCAGGGTGACCATGCCGTCGGCGCAGTCCGGCCGGACGGCCACGGGCACGGTGTAGCGCACGCCGTTCTCGCACTTCACAGGCAGGGTGCGGGCGGTCTCGTCCTTGCAGCCCGCCTGAATGTACTTGGCGGCGTGGCGGCCGGCGGCGCCGGCCTCTTCCGAAACATAGTCCACCAGGTCATGCACATGCAGCACGTTGCCGGCGGCAAACACACCGGGAATGCTGGTCTCCAGGCTCTCGTTCACGGCGGGGCCGTTGGTCACGGGGTTCAGCTCCACACCGGCGGCGCGGCTCAGCTCGTTCTCGGGGATCAGGCCGCAGCTCAGCAGCAGGGTGTCGCAGTCGTAGTGCTCCTCAGTGCCGGGCACCGGCTTGCCGTTCTCCACGCGGGCCAGGGTAATGCCCTCCACCCGCTCTTTGCCCTCAATGTTCACCACGGTGTGGCTCAGCTTCAGGGGGATGCCGTAGTCGTCCAGGCACTGGACGATGTTCCGCTTCAGGCCGCCGGAGTAGGGCATCAGCTCGGCAACCACCTGCACCTGCGCGCCCTCCAGGGTCATGCGGCGGGCCATGATCAGGCCGATGTCGCCGGAGCCCAGGATGACCACCTTGCGGCCGGGCATATAGCCCTCCATGTTCACCAGGCGCTGGGCGGTGCCTGCGGTGAAGATGCCGGCGGGCCGGTAGCCGGGGATGTTCAGGGCGCCGCGGGGCCGCTCGCGGCAGCCCATGGCCAGAATCACGGCCTTGGGGTGCAGCTGGAACAGGCCGTCCTCCCGGTTCATGGCGGTAACGGTTTTATCCGCCGCCAGATCCAGCACCATGGTGTTCAGCTTGTAGGGAATGTCCAGCTCCTTCACCTGCTGGATGAAGCGCCCGGCGTACTCGGGGCCGGTCAGCTCCTCCTTGAAGGTATGCAGGCCGAAGCCGTTGTGAATGCACTGGTTCAGAATGCCGCCCAGTTCGTTGTCGCGCTCCAGGATCAGAATGTCCTGAATGCCGCTCTTGCGGGCTTCCACTGCTGCGGCCAGACCGGCGGGGCCGCCGCCGATGATGACAAGTTCATACTCTTTCACGGTTTACACCCTCCCTTACACCTTGTCCTTGTTGGTGCCAACGATCAGCTTGGACTTACCGCCGGCCTTGGTGATCTCGCTCTGGTCCACACCCAGTTCGCGGGCCAGGATCTCCATCACGCGGGGGCTGCAGAAGCCGGCCTGGCAGCGGCCCATTCCGGCCCGGGTGCGGCGCTTCACGCCGTCCAGGCTGCGGGCGCCGGGCACCCGATGAATGGCGTCCAGAATTTCGCCCTCGGTCACGGTCTCGCACCGGCAGATCACCGTGCCGTAGGCGGGGTTCTTCTTGATGAGGGCGGCGTGCTCCTCGGGGCTGAGGGTCTTGGGGTCCAGAATGCCCTTGCGGGTGGGGTCGAAGGTGGGGTCCTTCTCCAGATGGAGGATGCCCTCCACAATGCCGGCCACCATCTTGCCGATGGCGGGGCTGGAGGACAGGCCGGGCGACTCGATGGCCGCGCAGTCCACAAAGCCGGGCTTCACCTCGCCGATGAAGAACTCATGGCGGGCCTCATGGGCGCGCAGGCCCGCAAAGCTGGTGATCACCTGGCGCAGGGGCAGGTTCTTCACGGCAATGCCGGATTTCTCGCGCACTTCGTCCAGGCCGGCCTGGGTGGTGGCGGTGGCCTCCTTGTCCTCAATGTCAATGGCGGTGGGGCCCACGATGGTGTTGCCGTGTACGGTGGGGCTGACCAGAACGCCCTTGCCGTACTTGCCGGGCAGCTGGAAGATGGTGTTCTTCACAAAGCCGCCGGTGGTGCGGTCCAGCAGGAAGTAATCGCCTCGGCGGGGGATGATCTTCATGGGCGCGCCGCCCGCCTGGTTGTGGAACTTATCCGAGTACAGGCCTGCGGCGTTCACCACCACTCTGGTCTCGATGTCGCCCTTGGAAGTGTGCAGCTTCCAGCCGCCGTCCATGGGGGCCACTTCCAGCACTTCGGTGTCAAACTGGAACTTCGCGCCGTTCTTGGCGGCGTTCTCGGCGAAGGCAAAGGTCAGGCCGAAGGGGCACACAATGCCGCCGGTGGGGGCGTACAGGGCGGCCACGGCGTTGTCGGAGATGTTCGGCTCCATCTTCTGCAGCTCGTCCTTCTCCACGATGCGCAGGCCCTCTACCCCGTTGGCCACGCCGTTTTCGTACAGCTTGTTCAGGGCGGGGCGGTCCTCCTCGCTCATGCACACAACCAAGCTGCCGTTCTGCTTGTAGTGGAAGTCCAGCTCCTTGGCCAGGGCGGGCATCATCCTGCTGCCCTCCACGTTCAGCTTGGCCATGAGGGTGCCGTGGGCGGCGTCAAAACCGGCGTGAACGATGGCGCTGTTGGCTTTGGAGGTGCCGCAGCACACGTCCTCTTCCCGTTCCACCACCAGAATGTCTGCCTTGTAGCGGGAAAGCTCCCGGGCGATGGCACAGCCGGAAACGCCTGCGCCGATGATCACGATGTCATACACGGTGAGATCACTCCTTTTTTCTTATTGCCATTGCAAAGCCGGGTTCCCAAAGCGGCGGCCGGGCGGGCCGGTGCGCGGGGAACGCAGGCTCAGAAGCGGGCAGCAGCGCTGCCCTTGGGCGGGTTGACGTTGGGGCTTTTGATCCGGGCGGGGCTGCCGCGCATCGCCCGCAAAAAGCGAGCCGGGCAGCCGGAATAAACTCCTTCGGTGAGAAGGGCTTCGGCTGCCCGGCTCACAGCGTTCTCTATGCTCTGCTGAAAGGCCAGGTGTGGGATGCGGTTGTCAGCCCACGACGGGCCTTACGGAGAAAAACCATTGGTCAAAGAGTACGCTAACACAAATCAGCGGGTTGTGCAAGTGTTTTTTGCAAAGCACTCGTTACCAGGGGATGGCCTGGTACAGCAGCACGGCCACGATGCCGCCGATGATGGGGCCGACCACGGGAACCGGAGCGTAGCCCCAGTTGGAGCTGCCCTTACCCTTGATGGGCAGAACGGCGTGGGCGATGCGGGGGCCGATGTCACGGGCAGGGTTCAGGGCGTAACCGGTCAGGCCGCCGAGAGACATGCCGATGGAGGTGATGATGCCGAACACCAGGAAGTTGCCCTGGGCGCCGTTCAGGCCGCCGACCTGCGCCATACCCTTGATGGCGAAGACCAGAACGAAGGTAGCAACGGCTTCACAGAAGATGTTGCGGGGCATATTGGGAACGGAAGGACCGGTGGAGAACACGCCCAGCTTGGTGCCGGGGTCGTCGGTTGCGTCGAACTGATCCTTGAACATCAGGTACACGATGATGGCGCCCACAAATGCACCGGCGAACTGGGCGATGATGTAACCGGGAACCATGGCCCAGTCAAAGCTGCCGTCCACAGCCAGGGCGATGGTCAGCGCGGGGTTGAAGCTTGCGCCGGAAGCGGCGCCGAAGATGAAGGCGGGCACCATAACGGCAAGGCCCCAGGCCAGGGTAATCTGGATGGAGCCGGCACCCTTCATGCCGGATTTGTTCAGGGTAACGTTGGCGACAACGCCGTCGCCCAGGATGATGAGCATCATTGTGCCTAGAAACTCAGCAATATACGGTAACATGTACGGTTCCTCCTCTCAAAACTATCACAGGTGCGCCAAAGCTCTCAGCGCGCCTCGTTCCTCATACAGGGCCGCAGTGCCCGGGCGGGGCGGGCAGGCAGCCGGAAAGGGCGGCTGCCTGCCCTGCGTGTGCCCGAACGACCGAGCGGCCGTTTCTGATGTGTTTATTCGTCCTTGGCCCAGCCGTAAGCGCACTTCACGGCCTTGTTCCAGCCCTTGATGCGGGCGGCGCGGTCCTCAGCGGCGATCTCCGGCTCAAAGGTGCGGTCGATGGCCCAGTTCTTGATGACGTCTTCCTTGCTGGACCAGTAGCCAACAGCCAGACCGGCCAGGTAGGCAGCGCCCATGGCGGTGGTCTCTACGCAGCGGGGGCGCTGCACGGGGGCGTCGATCAGATCGGCCTGGGTCTGCATCAGGTAGTTGTTGGCGGAAGCGCCGCCGTCCACCTTCAAAGCAGCCAGATTAATGCCGGAGTCGGCCTTCATGGCCTGCAGAACGTCGTTCACCTGGTAGCACAGGCTATCCAGCGTGGCGCGGATGATGTGATACTTGTTGCAGCCGCGGGTCAGGCCAACGATGGTGCCGCGGGCGTACTGATCCCAGTGGGGAGCGCCCAGACCGGTGAAGGCGGGAACCACGTAGCAGCCGTTGGTGTCCTTGACCTTGCGGGCCATGTACTCGGAGTCGGGCGAGGAATCAATGACCTTCAGCTGGTCACGCAGCCACTGAATGGCAGCGCCCGCCACGAAGATGGAACCTTCCAGCGCATACTCGACCTTGCCGTCCAGGCCCCAGGCGATGGTGGTAACCAGGCCGTTCTTGCTGAAAACGGGCTTCTCGCCGGTGTTCATCAGCATGAAACAGCCGGTGCCGTAGGTGTTCTTGGCCTCGCCGGGCTTGAAGCAGGTCTGGCCGAACAGAGCGGACTGCTGGTCGCCGGCAGCACCGGCAATGGGGATGGGCCCGCCGAAGTACTGGGCCAGAGCCTCGCCGTACACGCAGCTGCTGGGCTTTGCCTCAGGCAGCATGCACTTGGGAATGTTCAGCTCTTTCAGGATCTCATCGTCCCACTGCAGGGTGTTGATGTTGAACAGCATGGTACGGGAAGCGTTGGAGTAGTCGGTCACATGGGCCTTGCCGCCGGTCAGCTTCCAGATCAGCCAGGTTTCCACGGTGCCGAACAGCAGCTCGCCCTTCTCGGCCTTCTCCCGTGCGCCCTCGACGTTTTCCAGGATCCAGCGCAGCTTGGTGCCGGAGAAGTATGCGTCGATGACCAGGCCAGTCTTGGCGCGGAAGGTGTCGGTCAGGCCCTTTTCCTTCAGGCTGTCGCAGTACTCACTGGTGCGGCGGCACTGCCAGACGATGGCGTGGTGGATGGGTTTGCCGGTGTTCTTGTCCCACACGATGGTGGTCTCGCGCTGGTTGGTAATGCCGATGGCGGCGATGTCCGCGGCGGTGGCGCCGATGTTGGCCATGGCCTGCTGGGCAACTTCCAGCTGGGTGGCCCAGATCTCGTCTGCGTCATGCTCGACCCAGCCGGGCTTGGGGAAGTACTGGGTAAACTCCTTCTGTGCAACACTGCACATCTCGCCCTTCTCATTGAAGAGGATGCAGCGGTTGGAAGTTGTACCGGCGTCCAATGCCATTACGTATTTTGCCATGGTGAGAATTCCTCCTTTTCCGTTCGGTTTCACACGATAAGGCCAGCGTTGCTGTGCCTTGTTTGAAAGCACCTGCTGTTCGCTCTGTGTAAAGCGGCGAACGCTGCGGTTCAGGTGCTTCCCTGATGATTTTAGTGTACCAGTTCTTCGGGCGGAAGTCATTGGACAGACCGATGGTTTTGTATGGTTATCATAAAACTTTTTTACATAAAGCTGGCTTTGTATAAAAACTGCACAGAGTTTTGCAGATCGCGCACGGACACTTGCCGCCTTGACCGAATAAAAAACGCCCCCTCGCAGGAGGGGGCGCAGATGAAACACAGCCGATTTACGCACCGGCAATGCGCACGATGTTGTTCCACTCGGTGCCGTCCAGGCCGAAGGTCTCCAGCAGGCAGACGGCCTTGGCCCGAGCCTCGTTCAGGTCCATGGGCTTGCGGGAGA
>CAKSWY010000010.1 GCA_934513685.1 uncultured Oscillospiraceae bacterium
GTGCTTCCCGGCCCTGAATGGGTCTCAAACGCACTGGCGTTTTCTGTTTTTTAACGGTCGGCTTCTCCGGCCAGTACCTCCTTCCGGCTCAACTTTTCCACAAAGCAGCGCCGCTTCTGTGGAAAAGTTTACTCCTCCAGCAGCGAGGCAAGGCGGCGGCGCACCTGGGTCAGGGTCTCACCGCTGCGGCGGGCGATGGCGGCCAGGTCCTCATATTCCAGCTTGGCCTTGCGCGCCCCGGCCCCTGCGGCGATTTTTACCCGCACGGTGTCCTCCCCGGCCTGCAGAACGCGGCTCTCCCGCTCCAGCACCTGCCGGGTGCACAGGGTTTTGCGCACGCCCAGGGTGGTGGTGTGCCGCAGCATCGCCTCGCCCAGCCGGGCCGCGTCCTCTGGGCGGCACAGGCAGCACAGCATCACGCCCGGGCGGCCCTTCTTCATGCCGATGGCCTGGGTCCACACGTCCAGCGCCCCCGCCGCCAGCAGCTGCTCGGCCGCAAAGGCGATGTCCTCGCCGGTCATATCGTCCAGGTTGCAGCTCAGCTGGGCCGCCTCGTCCTGCCGGTCGGCCGTCTCGCCCCAGAAGGCCCGCACGCAGTTGGCCTGCGCAAATTCCTTTTTGCCCATGCCGTAGCCAATGGCCTGGGCGGCCATCACCGGCATGGGGCCGAAGCGCTTTACAAAGTGCCGCAGCAGGGCCGCGCCGGTGGGGGTGCACAGCTCGCCCTGCACGCTGCCGCCGTAGGCGGGCACCCCCTGCAGCAGATACGCCGTTGCCGGGGCGGGCACTGGCAGAATGCCGTGGGCACACCGCACCTGGCCGCAGCCCACGTGCACCGGCGAGGCCAGAATCTCATCCGGGGCCAGCATGTGAATCAGCAGGCAGGCTCCCACCACGTCCGCCACGGCGTCCATAGTGCCCACCTCGTGGAAGTGGATCTGCTCCACCGGGCGGTCGTGGGCGTGGCTCTCGGCCTGAGCCAGAAGCCGGAACACCGCCAGCGCGTTCTGGCGCACCGCCTCGGGCAGGGCCAGCGCGCCGATCTGCGCCTTGATCTCGGCCATGCCGGTGTGGTGATGATGGTGGTGCCCTTCCCCGCCGTGGGGGTGGTCATGGATGTGCTCCTGCTCGTGGGTATGCTCGTGAATGTGGGGGTGTTCCGCCGCATGGTCCTGGCCCGTCAGCGCCTCGCCACAATGGGCGTGATTATGCTCGTGTTCCTGTTCGTACTCGTGGCTATGTGCATGGCCATGTTCCTGCGCGTGGGTGTGCTCATGGGAATGCTCGTGCTCCCCATCGGCATGGCCCTGCCCGCAGTTCACGTCCAGGCTTTCCTCTTCCTCGCCGTGCACCGTCACCTGCATATGGGTGCCCCAGATGCCGCACTGGGCGGCCTTTTCCGCCCGCACCTCCACGCCGGGCAGGCCCAGGCCGTTCATGGTGCTCAAAAACTCCGCCCGCCGGGCATCGTCCAGCAGCTCCCACAAGGCCGCGGTAAGCATATCTCCCGCCGCGCCCATATTGCATTCCAGATACAGGGTCTTCATCCCTTCACCTCCATGTGATTGATGAGGCTGGCCTGATAGGCCGCTCCAAAGCCGTTGTCGATGTTTACCACGCTCACCCCGCTGGCGCAGGAGTTGAGCATGGACAAAAGCGCCGAAAGCCCACCCAGCGAGGCCCCATAGCCCACGCTGGTGGGCACCGCGATGACCGGGCAGTCGGCCAGGCCGCCGATGACACTGGCCAGCGCCCCCTCCATGCCCGCAATGGCAACGATCACCTGAGCGGACATGATCTCATCCAGATGGGCCAGCAGCCGGTGCAGCCCGGCCACCCCCACGTCATACAGGCGCACCACCCGGTTGCCCAGCGCCTCGGCGGTGAGGGCTGCCTCCTCGGCCACCGGCTGGTCGCTGGTGCCGCCGGTGGCGATGAGAATGGTTCCGTGGCCGTCCGGCTCGGGCAGGGTGCCCGCAATGCCCACCCGGCTCAGCGGGTCATACCGGAAGGGCAGGCCCTCCATGGCCGCGGCGGCCTCGGCGCTCATGCGGGTGATCAGCACCGTGCGCTGGCCCCGGGCCAGCATGGCCTGGGCGATGGCGCGGATCTGCTCGGGCGTTTTGCCCGCCCCGTAAATCACCTCGGCCACGCCCTGGCGCAGCGCCCGGTGATGGTCCAGCTTGGCAAAGCCCAAGTCCTCAAAGGGGGCCATTTTCAGCTGCAGCTCGGCCTGCTGCGGGGTCACGCTTCCCTCGGCCACCTGCTGCAAAAGGGTCAGAATTTCCTGCTGTTCCATGGCCGTCTCCTCATCTCGTCTGGATGTCCAGCAGCACGATGTCAAACCAGGGGGCCAGCGCCTGCCGGATGGCCTGCCGCTGCTCCACCGCTTTGGCCAGCTGGCCCTCGGGCAGCTGCAGCCGGGCCGCGTCGTCGTACAGCCGCACCCGAAAGTCCGTAAAGCCCAGGGCGAACAGCGCCGTCTCGGCCCCCTCCACCCGGCGCAGCAGCTCCGGGGTGATGGTGCGCCCGGTGGGCACCCGGGTGGCCAGGCAGGCGTAGGCGGGCTTGTCCCAGGTGAACAGCCCCGCCTTGCGGGATTCCTGACGGATCATGGCCTTGGTGAGGCCGCACTCCCGCAGGGGCGAGCGCACCTCCATCTCCCGCAGGGCCTTCATGCCGGGGCGGTCGCCTGCGTCGTCGCTGGCGTTGGTGCCGTCCAGCAGCAGGTCGTAGCCGTCGGCCTTTGCTCTGGCCCGCAGTGCCCCGAACAGCCCCACCTTGCAGTAGTAGCAGCGGTTGGCAGGGTTGGCCGCCACGCGGGGGTCGGCCAGCGCGTCCAGCCGGATCACGTTCAGCTTTACGCCGATCTGCTCACACAGCCGCTTGGCGTCCTCCAGCTCAAAGGCGGGCTGAAAGGCCGTCTGGATGTAATAGGGCGCGATGTCCGCTCCGGCGTTCACCGCCGCCCACAGCAGATACGAAGAATCCACCCCGCCGGAAAAGCCCAGCGCCGCCTTGGGGTGTTCGGTAAAAAATTCCTGCAGCGTCATGTTGGTCCGACTCCTTTCGTGCCGTTTGCGCGGCCTGTTCTCGCCTTATTTCCAATACTGCTTGTATATTCTGTATTTAAATCTACAAATTTTGCTTGAAATCACAAAATTCAGCCAAACTTTATCCGGTTTTGCCGTTTCTGCCTCGGCTGGCCTCAGCCGTCCGCCCCAATGGCCTCCACGCCGCAGGCTTCCATGAGGGCCGGGTCATACAGCAGCTCCCGGCAGGGGCCGTCTGCAAACACCCGCCCCTCCCGCAGAAGCACCGCCCGCGGGCACACCTGGGCCGCAAAGGTCAGGTCATGGGTGGCGATGAGCATGGCCGTATCCAGCCCCTTCAGGCAGTTGATGAGGGTGCGCCGGGCGCGGGGGTCCAGAAAGGCCGTCGGCTCATCCAGCGCCAGCAGCGTCGGCTCCAGCGCCAGCACGGTGGCAAGGGCCGCCATGCGCTTTTCGCCGCCCGAAAGCTTCAGCGGCGTGCGCCCGGCCAGCGCCCCGATGTGCAGCGCCTCCAGCGCGGCCCGGGCCTTTTTGCGTGCCTGCTCGGCGGGCAGGCCCTGGTTCTCCAGCCCGAAGGCCACATCCTCCAGCACCGTGGGCATAAACAGCTGGTCGTCCGGGTCCTGAAACACCACGCCGATCTTCCGGCGCAGGGCGGGCAGATTCTCCGGGCACAGCGTCAGACCGTCCACCGTCACCGCCCCATCGGCGGGCAGCACCCCCACCAGCGAGAGGATCAGGCTGGTTTTGCCCGCCCCGTTGGCCCCGATCAGGGCCACCCGCTGGCCGTCCTCCACGCACAGGCTCACGTCCTGCACCGGTTTTGTGCCGTCCGGGTAGGCGGCCGTGAGATGTTCCAGTTTCAGCATACAAACAGCCTCCCCAGCAAAAGCGGCAGGTCCACCGCCCGCGCCGCAAGGCAGGGCAGGCAAACCGCCGCAAGATACAGCCAATCGTTCCGTGTAAAGGGGTGCTTTTGCGCCGTGCGGCCGCCGGCAAAGCCGCCGCGGCATTCCATCGCCTGGTACACCCGCTGGGCCCGGGCGGTGCTGCGCAGAAGTAGCTGCCCCACAAAGCTGCCCATGTGGCCCACCGGCAGCCCCTTTCCGCTGCCGCCCCGCAGGCGGTAGGCGGTGAGCATACTGCCCGCCTGCCCGGCCAGCAGCCCCAGGTAGCGGTACAGCATTTCAAACAGGGTCACGCAGAACTCCGGCAGGCCCATACGCCGCAGCTGGCCCGTGAGCTGCCCCAATGGGGTAACAGCCACCAGCGCCAGCACCGCCGAAACGCACAGCAGCGCCCGCAAAAGCAGCACCCCACAGCTGGCCAGCCCCACGGTGACGGGCACCGGCCCCATCCGCAGCAGCACCTGCCGCTCCAGCAGCAGGTTGGAAAGCCCCGCAAAAGCGCAGAAGGGCAGAGCCAGCGCGGCCCGGCGAAACACCAGCCCCAGCGGCACCTCCGCCAGGCCCAGCACCAACACCGGGTACAGCAGATAGGGGGCCAGCCGCCCGAACTGCAGCCGCCCCAGCGACAGCACGCACAGCAGGTACACCCCGGTGGCCGCCAGCTTTGCGCCGGGGTGCAGCCGGTGAATGGGGCTGTTCTGCCCTGCCAGCTCTTCCAGCCGGGTCAGCTGGCCCAGCTGCTCCGCAATGGGTCTCATGGGGTGTCCTCCTTTCGTTCAAGTCGTTTCCAGGGCTGCCCGGCCTGTCAAATCAGCCCTGCTCGGCCGCACCCTGCTTTGCGCGGCGCTTTTTGGCGGCCGCCAGGGCCAGGCCCACGCCGCCGGCCAGCACAAAGGTCAGGGCGCTGCCCACCACACCGGCGGCGCTGGTGCCGGTGCCCTCGCCGTCCGCATAGTCATAGTCGGGCATCAGGGCCGTTTTCTCCTGAATGGCGGCGGCATTCTCCTGCACGGCGCCCTCGGCCTCCAGCTCGGTGCTGCCGGTGACGGCCTGCACCGCCCATTCCAGCCCGTCCGGGTTCTGGGACGCAAACAGCGACAGGCCGCCTGCCACCGCAACGGTCAGGCAGAGCAGCAGCGCCGCAATCCTCTTCACGCTGGCCGTTTTCTCCATGGGCCGGGCCTGCTGAGTGCTCTCCAGCACCTCGGGCTGCACCCGGGCCACAAAGCAGAGCACACCGGCCGTCACAAGGCCTTCGCCCACGCCGATGGCCAGATGGATGGGCTGCATCAGCGCCGCAAAGGTGCCGAAGGGCAGCGCCGTAATGCCGGAGAGCTGGGTCTCCAGCACCACGCCGAAGGCCCCCAGCTGCAGCCCCAGCACAGCGCCCAGCAGGGCCGCCGCGCTCAGGCGGCGGGGGGTAAGCCCCCTGCGCAGAATGGGCCGCACCACCAGCGGGTACACCACCAGGCAGGGCAGCACGCCCATATTAAAGATGTTGCAGCCCAGGGCCAGCAGCCCGCCGTCTGCAAAGAACAGGCACTGGATGACCAGCACCGCCGCCAGCGCCAGCAGCGCCGGCCCGCCGCCCAGCAGGGCGGACAGCAGAATGCCGCCGCCGATGTGCCCGCTGGACCCGGTGCCCGGAATGGTGAAGTTGATCATCTGGGCCGCAAACACAAAGGCTCCGCCCACCGCCATCATGGGCAGCTTCTGGCTCGTCAGCTGGCTGCGCTGCACCCGGGCGGCGCTCACCGCCAGCGCCCCGGCGCTGACGGCACACATGGTAAGCCCCACGGCGGGGGAAAGCAAAGCATCGGACATATGCATGGTTTTGTTCTCCTCATCAAAAAACAGCGTTCGTCGGTGTGTCTGCGGCCGGGCATAAAAAAGCCATGAGGGCCGCCGCCCCGCCTTTCCCGGGCCGGGCAGTCGCCTTCATGGCAGACAAATGCAAACAGGCCGGCCGATGCGCCCACCGGCAGCCGTGTAAATTCGTTTGGAAGGGATTCCCCCCCTTTTCGCTCGGCCAAGACCCTCTTCCTGAGGGCGCGCCGCCCCTTCCTGAGGCGGACACCGGGGGGAACGATCCTGTACTTTATTATAGCAAACTCGGCCGGGCCGGTCAAATCCGCCGGGCCTTTGCCGCCGGGCGGCCCGCGCGCCCAGCCGAAGCCTTCAAAGCGTCAAGCACAGCCCCGCCCATAAAAAGTGGCCCGCCGCCGGGGAACGCTCCCCTGCGATGGGCCGTGCTTTGATGCGATTGTTTCGGGGGTTGTTGGGGCTTTAGCCGAAGATGACGAACAGGCCCAGCGCGCTGGCAATGGCGTTCAGCAGGATGAACGCAATTGCGGAGAGCAGCAGCTCGTTGTAGAGCTTGTCCTTATCCACAGCCTCGGGCGCACTGCCAACCGCAATGCCGCCCACGGTGGACAGGGGGCTGATGACCACGCCGTTGGTACCAACGATGACACCCACGATCAGCTTCTGGGCGCTGACGGTGCCCAGCTGGCCGGCCAGCTCGGAGGCCAGGGGGATCAGGGTGGGCATAACCACGCCGGTGCCGCTGGACACAGCGCCCATCAGGCCGCCCAGGATGACGAAGATGGGCTGTGCGGAGCGGGGACCCATCACGTTGGAGAGCTTGTCGCTCAGGAAATCAATACCGCCGCAGGTCTTGACCACGCTGATCAGCACGGCCATGCCGCCGATCAGCAGGATGGTGGCCCAGGGAATGGCGGCAATGGCCTTCTTCTGGTCGGCCACGTTCAGCATCAGCAGAATGCCGGCGCAGGTGAAGCACACCAGGCCAATGTCCATGCCGAAGAACACCACGCAGACCACAACGGCCACAATGGCCACCAGGGTGATGGTCTGGTTCTTGTCAAACTTCACAAACTGAGGGGTGGTGGTCATCTTCTTGCACTTCAGGCCGCCCAGCAGCAGGTAAGCGCCCAGAGAGAAGATGGTCATGCTCACGGCGTAGGCCGCCCACAGGGGGTTGTAGTTGGTGATGCCCTGCTCGGCAGAGAGCTGGCTGGCCACAATGCCGTTGATGGCCAGAGGCGACAGGCCGCCCACCATGATGCCGCCCATGGTCACCAGGCTCATCATCAGAACGGGAATGCCGTTGTCCACAGCCACATACAGGGCCACGGGCATGATCACGGCCACGATCAGACCGCCCGCACCGGCCGCGGAGATCACCGCGCCCAGCACGAAGAACAGCAGGGGCAGCACCCGGGCGTTGCCCCGGGCCAGGCAGGCGATGTTCTGGCTCAGGGCCTTGGTGGTGCCGTTCAGGTTGGCGATGCCGAACAGGAACGTGGTGGCCATCACGATGAAGAACACACTCATGGGCCAGCCGCTGGAAACGATCTTGCTGACCTTGATGTCAACGCCGTTGGCGGCGGCAATGGTTGCGAACACGAAGGACGCCATAATGGCCAGAATGCCGGCGTTCTTTTTGGTGATGGCGCTCACCGCAATGACGGCCACCAATACGATGAGGGAACAAACGGGGATCATGCTTTTCTGCCTCCTCTTTCTTATGCAGACGATTGCTTTGGGTACCGCTTTGCACCGCAAGTACGGAAAACAAAAACGCCCCCGATGCCCATACGGGCATCGGGGGCGGAACATTCCGCGGTACCACTCCGATTTGACGCATTGTTCATGCGCCCACTCTGCGCAACGGCCGCGGGCCTTTGCGCCCCGGCGATTGCTTTTCCCTTTAACGGTGGAACTCCGTGCCGCCTACTGCCTTTCGGTTCAGCGTGCCCGCTCCCCGGCCAGTAAAGCGAAAACGTACCACTGCCTTGCACCACCCGGCAGCTCTCTGTGGGCTTGTTTTCCGCTCTTTTCCGGTTCATCGCGTTTTTCATTTGGTCTCAACGCTTGCATTGTAACACCCTGAAAATCCTATGTCAAGAGCCTATTTGGCAAAAACAGACTTATTCGGCAGGTTTTTGTGCCACGGCCCGCAAACGGCGGTGGTCGGCGATCCAGTGGAACACCGCATTGGAGAACACCACGTCAAACTCGCCCTCAAAGGGCAGGGCCAGCGCGTCGCACACCTCAAACGTCAGCTCCGGATACTGCGCCCGGGCGCGCTCCACCATGGGTCGGGCGCTGTCCACCCCGATCACCCGGCTGCCCCGGGCCGCCAGCCGGACCGTAAGCGTGCCGGTGCCGCAGCCCAGGTCCAGAATGGCCTGCGCCGGGTTTTCGGGCAGAAAGGCCAGCAGCCCCTCCCCGTATTTCGCCACAAAATCGTGCTTCTGGTCGTACAATGTGGAATTCCACTGCATTGCAAGCGCTCCTTCCCGGCCGCCGGTGTTTTTCTATTCCGTCTGTTTTATCAAAGCCGGAAGGCCGGTTCAGCCCTCCAGCCCGGCCTTGCGGCGCAGGGGCGCCCGGGCGAACCGGTTGAATCGGTAGATCACCCGGCCCACCCCGATCATGGAGAGGATGGTGCCCAGCCCCACGCCCAGCAGCAGGTTGCCGAACACGGCCCCCAGCACCAGCGAACCGGCCACACAGCACGCATCCACGCAGTTTTTGCACAGGCCAAGCTCCTTGCCAGTGCGCTCGGAGATGCTGCTCACAATGCCGTCGCCAGGGTTCGGCACCAGCTGCATGTCCACCGTCATGGCCGCCCCCATGCCGGTGAGCACCAGCCCCAAAACCAGCACCAACAGGTCCGTGGGCAGAAAGCCGCTCTGGTAAGGCACGCAGGCCTGAAACAGCGCCATGAACCGGGTGAACACCACGCTCACCACGATTTGCAGAAGATCCAGCGGCGTGCGGTTTTTGCCCTTAATAAAAAACTGCGCCAGCACCAGCACGCAATAGGTGATCAGGGTCAGGTCCGCCAAGCTCCAGCCGCTGGCCAGGCTGATGGTGTAGGGCACCGAAATGATGGCCGAGGACCCCAGCCCCGCCTTCGTGTTGAGGATCAGCCCCATGGCCAGAATGGCCATGCCTGCCAGATAAATGCCGAACCGCCAGATCGTCTGCTGTTTTTTCACGTTTCTCTCTCCGCGCCCCAGGCGCTTTTTTGTTGTTCCGATTGTTTTTAATTTGCCGTTTCACCGCCCGCCGGGCGTTTTTTGGCGCACACGCGCGGGCTTTTTCGGGGCGCACTTGCCCCCTGCTTTGCCGCGTCAGGTCTGTTCCACCACCGATTTATAGTAGCGGCCAAAGCCTTCCAACGCGTTGACGATCGGCAGCATTTTCATGCCAAGCTCCGTCAGGCCGTATTCCACCCTGGGCGGGTTTTCATGATAATCGTGCCGATACGCAAGCCCGTCATCGACCATCTGCCGCAGGCTTTCGGTCAGGACTTTCTGGGAGATTCCTTCGAGGCTGCGCTGCAGTTCATTGAATCGCCACGGGCGCTCCCGCAGGTTGCGCAAAAGCAGCAGCTTCCATTTTCCACCGATCAGGGAAACCGCGGTGGCAACCGGGCATTCCGGCAGTTCGTCTTTTGTACGCATATCGTTCACCCCCGTTTATTATAACGCAGTCATTTTTGAATGTACAGTTACAAAAAGGTGCGTACTTGTTTTGGAATGTGTGGGCTTTTATACTCAAATCAGGCAATGAAACATTGCCCAACAAGCCCATCAAAATGGAGGTACGCACAATGGCAAACTATACGAAAACGACGGTCGCAAAGGAAAATCGGACGGAGCTGCACGACGCGCTCGCTTTGACCGGTGCCGAAATCAGCCTGAACACCCTGCCGGCAGGTTCGGGCGTTCCGTTTGTTCACTCCCATAAGAAAAACGAGGAGATCTACGGCATTCTCTCCGGCAAGGGCCACGTGGTGATCGACGGCGAAGAGGTTCCCCTCGCCGCGGGCGACTGGCTGAAGATTGCCCCGGCGGCCAAGCGCCAGTTCTCCGCTGCCAGCGATTCCGAACTCACCTACCTCTGCATCCAGGTGCAGGAGAACTCTCTGGAAGGCTACACCGCCGCGGATGCCGTGGTGTATTGATCCATCCGGCAGCGTAAAAAGGCAGGGTGCCGCCCGCTTGGGGTGATGCCCTGCCTTTGTTTCTGTTGTGCCCGACGGGCTGCAGTTCGGCGCCGCGGGCAGCGCTCTGCCTGCCGCCTTACCGCGGTTCGCGTTTCTCCGCCACAAGGTGCAGCCGGAAGCCTTTCTGCGGCTCCAGCTTCCGCACCTTCAATCCGGCCGCGGCGCACAGTTCCCGCACTTCGCTGCAGCTGTGGATTTTCACGTCTCCATGCCCGCAAAGATGGGCCAGCGGCATCTCGATGTGGTTCATCAGCCACAGGACGAAGGGGCTGCTTGTGTAGTCCCGCAAGATAAGCCTGCCGCCGTCCTTCAGCACGCGCGCGGCTTCCTGCATGAACGCCTGTGGGTTGGGATAGTGGTGAAAGCTGTTCGTGCAGATCACCGCATCAAAGGACCCCGCTTCAAAGGGCAGATGCTCGCTGTCCCCCACCAGGAATTTGGCGTTGGCAAGGTGCTTCGCCTGCGCCGCCTCGATCATGCGGGGCGTCAGATCAATTCCGGTACAGTGTTTATCCGGAAATTCCTTCAGCAAAAGCTCGATCATCGGGCCGGTTCCGCAGCCAACATCCAGCAGCGTCTGAAACGGATATTGGTTCAATTCTTCCAGAACGGGCGGGTAATCGTCCTTGCACATCTCATACAATCCCGCATGGCCGGAATCATAGATTTCTGCCGCTTTGGTAAATTCCCGGATGGACATGGCCTTGTATTCCTGCTCGGTCATTCGGTCGGGTCGCCTCCTTCGTAGTTAGCCATTGCTAATAGTCTAACACAGTTTCCCGGAATATGCACGTGTTTCTTATCCGATCGCCCGCCTTTCCCGCCTGAACGAGAAGGCCGGGCAGCTGATGCAGGAAATTGTAAAGGCTGGCACCCTCAAAAAAGATTTTAAGATTCCCCTTTGTTCGCATGCTTGTTCATATGCTGGCTATCTGGAGGCAATCAGCCTGTTCGGAAAGAAAAAAGAACTTTCATTTGACAAAAACACCCTATATAGAGTACTATCAGTAAAAGATTCTCAGGCTATTTGGGAGGTGATTTTGCCATGAGACAGAACAATGATATGAAAGGGCCTGTGACAGATGAGGATCGCCGCAGATGGATTGAACGGCAGGAGGTCTGGGCGAGAGAACCTGTCAAATTCCGAAAGCTCACGCCGGAAGAAATCGCTGAGCTGAAAAAGCAAGGCCGCCTTTAATCAGTTTATGAACCACGATGCACTCGCACCGTGGTTTTTTCATGCCCATTTTTAGGAGGTACGTTATGAAAGACAACCACATGCCCCCCGGCCGTATCGGCTTCTGCGCTTTCCTCACGAAAGGGGTGCTTCATTAAAGCGTTCAGTACATTGCCGGATTTGCTCCCGGCTTTCATCCGTACCATCCCACCAATGATACAGAGACTCATTCATTCGCCTTAAAATGGCAGGAGAATACACACGTTTGATTCTGTAATTCGTGATGAGTTCGCTTCTCATGACGATTTCGATCGGGTGCCTGCTATGCCGTGGAACACCGATCACGATCACATGTTCGCCGCCATCGCCCCACTGTGCAGGCGCAATGTACACTTTTGCGCCCGGGCGAAAATGCTTCGAGCCGGTCAAATGTTCCTTGTGTTCCCCGAACGCATGATCGCTTACAACATTGCCAACCAGGCACCAGCGCGATGGACGCTCATTTTCATCATGAGGCATGATACTCCCCTGCCATTTTTTCAAATTCCGCTTTGCCGAGCTGCATATACCGCGCCATCTGATGGGAGACCGGAGCCATCTAAGCGCTTTGGGATTCGGCAGCTTATTTCTCTTTCATATAGGCCAGCGCCTCATCAAACAGCGCGAGGTGCTGCTGCTCAATGCGGTTGAAAATAAGCTTAGCGGTGGACTCGTCATAAACGTGTGAGGTCAGATTGCGGTCGTTCAGCAGCGCGATCCATGCCGCCTGATCCTGAATCATGCCGAAGGCAAACGCCTGCTTGACAACCGCCTTCGGGCTGTTCAGCTCGGTATATCCCTGGTCAATCAGATATTCCCGCATGGTTTTCCAGGCCAGCTCTGTGCAGAATTCAAAGCGCTGAATCACACCGTCCCGGATGGAATCCAGCGGCATTTTGCTATAGTCGTCCAGCGCTTCCCGCAGCCGGGCCACGGCATCCGTAAAGTAAGCATATTTTTCATGCAGCTTGTCCATCAATTCCGCACCATCCTTTTCAATGTTTGCCAGAAACGCCGGGTTCATGTCGGCCGCAATATGCACAATGTCAAATTTCAGCAGGGTGGGCAGTTCCTCGCACTCCATCCAGAAGGCTGCCCGGCTGTCCTCCGGCATCCCATACACGGCCAGATCGATGTCGCTGTTGTTTCGGTTGTCTCCTCTGGCGCGGGAGCCGAACAGCACCAGCCGCTTTGCACCGTATCGGCGCGCCAGTGCGGCCAGCTGGCTATACAGTTGTTCCATGGGATTCCCTCCTACCAGTGCGTCCGGCCCACCATGCAGGCCCTTGTTATGCATTTCGGTGATTTATGACGGCTCCCGTCACTCCACCTTTTCAAACACCATGGTAGCCTGAATGCGGTCGCCGCCCACCAGGCCCTTGCTGCCGCCGTTTGCGGTGGTGATCGTGTGCAGGCGGTAGCCCTTGGCGGCCTGCTGGTTGATCACGTTTTCCAGCTCGGTCAGGTTGCCGGAGCCGGTGCCGATGAGCTTTTCCTTCAGCGTGACCTGCAGCACCACATAGTGGTACGAAAGGCCGGATGCGCTCGAATAACTGGATTCCTTCTGCAAAGTGTCTAAAAAGCCCATAATTGTTCCTCCTGTTTCTTCAAATATCTCTGCAAAGCCCAACGGCCTTGCCCTCGATCACAACCGTATTCATCTCTTCTTTGGTGAGGATGATGCTTTCAAAGGCGGGGTTTTCGGGGCGCAGCTCAATGAAGTTGTCGTGAAGGTAAACGTGCTTCAGGGTGACCTCTTCGCCGATGCGCACTGCGGCGATCTCGCCGGTGGTCACGTTTATCACCTTCTTTAAAGGTATCATATCGGATAAACGGACAGTTTACAATATTCTGAATCAAATTCTCAAAAACAGCCCGGCAGGTTTCAATTGCTGTGATAGGATACAGGCAGCCCCATGAGTTGCTGTGAGGCCGATTGAAGGCAACCGTGCGTCAAACGTCAATTTGCTCAAGTTCTGTACGATCAAGGCGGGCTGTCCTCAGAAAATGTTGGCGCAGAAGCTCCGAATTTTGGAACAGACATGAACAGGAACGTTGAAAAGCATGGTTTTGGCACAGATGAAACCTCAGAAAAGAGAAAAGGCGTTGCATCTTTCGATGCAACGCCTCGTTCTGGTGGAGAATTAGGGACTCGAACCCCAGACCCCCTGCGTGTGATGCAGGTGCTCTAACCAGCTGAGCTAATCCTCCGGAACGGTGTTTATTATAGCACCGTTTTCGGAGTTATGCAAGCCCTATTTTGCATTTTTTCAAAATTTTTGAAGCAAACCTCGTTTTGCCGCTCCGTTTTCGGCCGATCGCGGCTGTGCGTCCGCCTGTGTCGCTGCCAGGCCCCGGCCGGTCAGGCGGTTTTTGCATTCCAACAGGCCCATGGCCGCCAGAAGAATATACACCGGTGTATAACTGTAAAGATACCGCGCGCGGGCCTCAAACAGCTGTTCAAACAGGGTCAGCCCCAGAACGGACAGCATGGCGGCGGCCGCCTGCGTGCGCGGCTTTTTCAGGCCAAGAAGCGCCCCCAGCGCCCCGCACAGCAGGATGGACATCCACAAAACCCACTCGGCCCTGTAAAACAGCGCGTATACAGTGCCTTCCCCCGTGGCCTCCTTGGTCAGCGTGCCGCCGTACAGCTTCTGGGCAGCCGGGGCCCACGGCAGATTCTGGTCCGCCAGAGATTCCACATAAAAGCCGCCCTCTCCGCCCCAGCAGAAGGTTCCGTCGTTGTAGTTGGTCAGCGCCTTGCGGTGCATGAGGTTCAAAAAGCCACCCGGGCCCATCTCCTGAATCCGGCGAAGCGCCTCTTCAATGTTTGCCTGCTTCCGCTCTTCCCGGTCAGAAATGGAGCGGGAGAAATCACAATCGCTCTGGTTGAAGGCGCCGTTGGTTTCTCCATTGTTCATGCCCATCATCCACCAGTGGGTGATGTCCAGTGTCTGTTCCGAATCGATCTCCAGCGGAAGCGTCCCGAAGCCCGTACTCATCAGGGCGGCCATCAGCCAGATGCCCGCCGCAAAGCCGGCAGCCCCGCACCAGGTGCTTTTGCTCCGAAGGCACTCCCGCAGGCGGAACAGCCCATTCCAAAGCTCGATGCTGCAGATCGCGATGGTTGCAATCACGACCTGCGGTTTGATGTGGTAACCCAGCATGGTAAGCAGACCGATCGCACCCCACAGGCACGCCTTTCGCCAGCCCTTCTGCTGTTTTTGCCGCGTATAGAGATACAGAATTGCAATGGGGAAAATCAGCGCGGTGGAATCCGAATAAGGAATCGACACCCACGGCGACAGCCCCACCAGCAGGACGTACAGTCCCCAGGCTGCCATGGCCGCCTTTTCATCCTTTAACATATTCCGGGTCGTTCCGTACAAAAGAAGTCCGCTCGCCCAGGAGAGCAGGCACTGCACCAGCACAATGCCAAAGCTCGGGGCAATGTGCAGCCAGCGAAACAGCCGGATCTCATTGGAATACAAAAGCAGCAGCACAAGGTTGTTTGGGTATGTGGAGTAGTACCAGTTGTAATCCTTCAGGCTTTCTCCGTTCGCCAGGATAACCGCAGACTTCATGATGGTTCCGGCGTCCCATCCCGTTTGAAAGTAGTACCCGCGGACCCACAGCACCTGAAGCACGAGAAACACCAGACTCACGGCCAGAAAGCCCCAGCCTTTTCCGGCCTGCTTTTCCTGCTTTCGCTCCGGTTTCGCCGCCAGGCAGCAAAAGCCGGCCACCAAAATCAGGCTCACCGCAAACATCAGCAGCCCCGTCGGCTTTTCCAGGTCTTTGTCGTGGTATTGAACCGCCCCGGCCGTCAGGCACAAAATCAGAATCAGGGCCATTGCCGCCCCGTAAACACCGTACAGAATACGGTTCAAAAAGCGCTCGCTCCACAGCGGCGTGCCGAATTTTATTCGCCTGCTCAGTTCCGGTTTGAGCATAACGTTCACTCTCCCCTCATCGGGAACTTCCAGCATTCTTCCTACGATCGTACAAAAAAGCGATGCCGTCCCCGGCTGCCTGCTATTATAGCACACTCGCCGGGAACGGCATATGTTTTTTTTAAGCTTCAGAAAGTCCTCTGCATCACACAAACAGGCTCTTGCCCGTCATCTCTTCGGGCTGGGGCAACTCCATCAGCTGAAGCAGCGTGGGGGCCAGATCGGCCAGAACGCCGCCCTCCCGCAGCTTCACATCGCCGCAGTTGATGGCCAGCAGGGGCACGGGGTTGGTGGTGTGGGCGGTGAACGGCTCGCCGTCCGGCTCGTACATCTTGTCGGCGTTGCCATGGTCGGCGGTGAGCAGCACCGCGCCGCCCGCGGCCACCACGGCGTCGATGACCTCGCCTGCGGCCTTGTCCACGGCTTCCACGGCCTTGACGGCTGCGTCAAAGATGCCGGTGTGGCCCACCATGTCGCAGTTTGCGAAGTTCAGGATGATCATGTCGTACTTGCCGCTCTCGATGCGCTTTTTGCACTCATCCGCCACCAGGTAGGCGCTCATCTCCGGCTGGAGGTCGTAGGTGGCCACCTTCGGGCTGGGAATCACGCAGCGGTCCTCGCCCTCAAAGGGGGCCTCGCGGCCGCCGTTGAAGAAGAAGGTCACATGGGCGTACTTCTCGGTCTCGGCAATGCGCAGCTGGGTCTTGCCGTGGGCTGCCACATACTCGCCCAGCACGTTGGTGAGGGGCACGGGCGGATAGGCCACCTCCACGTTGGGCATGGTGGCATCGTACTGGGCCATGCACACATACTGCACGGGAATGCGGCCCAGCTTGCGCTCAAAGCCGGTGAAGGCATCGTCCACAAAGGCGCGGGTGATCTCCCGGGCGCGGTCGGGGCGGAAGTTGGTGAACACAATGGTGTCCCCCGCCTGCACGCGGCCGCCCTCGCAGGTGATACAGGGCAGCACGAACTCGTCGGTCACGTCCTTGTCGTAGCTGGCCTGAATGGCGGCGATGGGGTCGGCAAACTTCTCGCCCTCGCCGTACACAAAGGCAGCGTAGGCCTTCTCCACGCGGTCCCAGCGGTTGTCGCGGTCCATAGCGTAATAGCGGCCCACCACGGTGGCAATCTTGCCTACGCCCAGCTGAGACAGCTTCTTCTGGATCTCACCCAGGAACTCCTTGCCGGAGTGGGGGTCGGTGTCGCGGCCGTCCATGATGCAATGGACGTAGATCTCCTTCGCGCCCAGGTCCTTGGCCATATCCAGCAGGCCGAACAAATGGTCAATGTGGCTGTGCACACCGCCGTTGCCGGTCAGGCCCATAAAGTGAATGGCCTTGCCCGCATCAATGGCGGCCTTCATGTTGCGCACCAGAACCTCATTCTTGCGCATGCTGCCGTCCCTGATGCTCTTGGTGATGAGGGTGAGCTGCTGGTACACGATGCGGCCCGCACCGATGTTGGTGTGGCCCACCTCGCTGTTGCCCATCTGGCCGTCGGGCAGGCCCACGTCCATGCCGGAGGCCCCGATGGTGGTGTGGGGGTACTGGGCAAACAGCCGGTCCAGATTGGGCTTTTTCGCCGCCACAATGGCGTTGCCATAGGTCTGGTCCGGCACCCAGCCAAACCCATCCAGGATGCAGAGCATTACAGGTTTCTTTGCCATAAGGTCCAATCTCCTTGCGTCA
The DNA here is from genome assembly GCA_934513685.1 of uncultured Oscillospiraceae bacterium. Taxonomy (GTDB): domain Bacteria; phylum Bacillota; class Clostridia; order Oscillospirales; family Ruminococcaceae; genus SFJ001. The sequence goes on from CAKSWY010000010.1 coordinate 16,865, forward strand.
AACGCGCTTGTATGGCCGGGGCCTTTCCCACCCCGCGGCCAGACGCCCCCGGCGGCGCGCTGTTTCGGCCGCCGGCAAGATGGGCCGGGCAGGCACTGCGCCCGCCCGGCCCGGGCTTTTTATGTCGGAAGGGTTCAGCCCTCGGTGGCTGCCTTCACGATGGCGGCGAACTTCTCCGCCTTCAGGGCGGCGCCGCCGATCAGGCCGCCGTCCACGTCGGGCTTGCTCAACAGCTCGGCGGCGTTGCCGTCGTTCATGCTGCCGCCGTACTGCACGGTGGTGGCCTTGGCCACGGCCTCGCCGTACAGCTCGCCGATCACCTTGCGGATGGCGGCGCAGACCTCCTGGGCCTGGTCGGCGGTGGCGGTGCGGCCGGTGCCGATGGCCCACACAGGCTCATAGGCGATGACAATGCGGCTCATCTCTTCGGTAGTCACGCCAGAGAGGGCGATCTTGGTCTGCATGCGCACCAGCTCTTCGGTCACGCCCAGTTCGCGCTGGGCCAGGTTCTCGCCCACGCACACGATGACCTTCAGCCCGGCAGCCAGGGCGGCCTTGGTGCGCTTGTTCACGGTCTCGTCGGTCTCGGCGAAGTACTGGCGGCGCTCGGAATGGCCGGTGATGACGTACTCCACGCCCAGATCCACCAGCATGTCGGCGCTGATCTCGCCGGTGAAGGCGCCGCTCTTCTCAAAGTGAACGTTCTCAGCGCCCACATGGATGTTGGTGCCCTTGCACTTGGCCACCGCCGTCACCAGGTCGGTGAAGGGGGTGCAGATGACCACCTCACACCCGGCGTCCTTCACGGCGGGGATCAGCTCGTCGATGAGGGCATTGGCCTCGGTGGCGGTCTTGTTCATTTTCCAGTTGCCGGCGATGATGGCTTTGCGGTTCTGCTTATCCATAAGAAGTTCCTCACTCTTCTGTTTTGATTCGGTGCGTTCTGTGCAGCCGGGTTTTCCGTCAAAAGAAAAAGGTGCGGCGGCGGTCGGCCGCCGCACCAGAAACGCGGGACAAAAAATCAGTTGTTGGCAATGCAGGCGATGCCGGGCAGCTCCTTGCCCTCCAGGTACTCCAGGCTGGCGCCGCCGCCGGTGGAGATGTGGGTCATCTTGTCGGCAAAACCCAGCTGCATCACGGCAGCCGCGCTGTCGCCGCCGCCGATGACGGTGGTGGCATCCGCCTCGGCCATGGCCTTGGCCACAGCCAGGGTGCCGGCCGCCAGAACCGGGTTCTCAAACACGCCCATGGGGCCGTTCCACACCACGGTCTTGCTGGCCTGCACGGCCTCGGCAAACAGCTTGGCGGTCTCGGGGCCGATGTCGCAGCCTTCCATATCGGCGGGAATGGCGGTGACCGGCACGGTCAAGGTTTCAATGTTGGGGTTGTCGATGGGGTCGGGGAAGCTCTTGACGCAGACGGTATCCACCGGCAGCAGCAGCTTCACGCCCTTGGCGGCAGCCTTGTCCATCATCTCTTTGCAGTAGGCCAGCTTCTCGTCGTCGCACAGGCTCTGGCCGATCTCATAGCCCTGGGCCTTCAGGAAGGTGTAGGCCATGCCGCCGCCGATGATCAGGGTATCCACCTTTTCCAGCAGGTTAGAAATCACGTTCAGCTTGTCGGCCACCTTGGCGCCGCCCAGAATGGCGGTGAAGGGGCGCACGGGGGCGTTCACGGCGTTGCCCAGGTACTCAATCTCCTTGCCCATCAGGTAGCCCACGGCGGTGGTCTTGACGTAATCGGTCACACCGGCGGTGGAGCAATGGGCGCGGTGGGCGCTGCCGAAGGCATCGTTCACATACACATCGGCCAGGCTGGCCAGCTCTTTGCTGAACTCAGGCAGGTTCTTGGTTTCTTCCTTGCGGAAGCGGGTGTTCTGCAGCAGCACCACGTCACCGTCCTTCATGGCGGCCACGGCAGCCTTGGCGTTCTCGCCCACCACGGTGTCGTCGTCTGCAAAGGTGACGGGCTGGCCCAGCAGCTCGCTCAGGCGCACAGCCACGGGGGCCAGGCTGAACTTTGCCTCGGGGCCGTTCTTGGGCTTGCCCAGATGGCTGCACAGGATGACCTTGCCGCCGTCGGCAATGAGCTTCTTGATGGTGGGCAGGGCGGCGACAATGCGGTTGTCGTTGGTGATGACCCCGTCCTTCATGGGCACGTTGAAATCGCAGCGAACCAGCACGCGCTGGCCCTTCACATTGATGTCGTCTACGGTCACTTTACCTAAACCCATAGTTCCATTTCTCCTTCCAAGGTCGGGGCAGTGCCCCGGTGTTGCGGCATATTTTGCGCTTGCCCGGCCCGGCTGCCAGCCCGTTTTGAGTTGGGCCCCGGTGCGCAGGGCGTGAGGAAGCCGGGGCAGCCCTGCCGCCCCATACAGCTTCATTATAAGCAATCGGAACGGGTTTCGCAAGTGATTTTTGACATATTTTTAACGATTTCCGGAAGTTGCTCAAAACCGTCCTTCGCTGCAGGTTTTGCACCGCCTGCCGGGCGGCCCCGGTGTTTTTGCGAACGTGGCGGCCCCCGCATAGCCGGCCCCGGTTCTGCGCACACTAATCCGGGCCCTGCATCACACCGGGAAAGGAGGACTGCGGGCGTTGCTTTGCTACGAAACCTTCGTTACGTTCTGCCTGGGGGCCGCGGGGTACGGCGGGTTGGAATGCCTGTACCGCGGCCGTACCCATTGGACCATGCTGTGTGCGGGCGGGCTGTGCCTGCTGGCCCTGCAGGCGCTGAACCGCCGCCTGGCCGGGCGGCCGCTGGCCCTTCGCTGCCTGGCCGGGGCGGGCTTCATCACCGGGTTTGAGCTGGCCGTCGGCCTTTTGTGCAACCGGCTGCTGGGCTGGCGCGTGTGGGATTACTCCGCCCAGTGGGGCAATTTGTGGGGGCAGGTGTGCCCACGGTTTTCCGCCTACTGGTATCTGCTGTGTCTGGCACTGCTGCCCGTGCTGGACCGGGCCGACCTTCGCCCCCGGCCCGGCCGCCGCCCGCCAAGCGCCGAACGCCGCTGAACGCCGGCCGCCGCACAAAAAAACGCGCGGCCCTGCCCGCCGGGAAGCTCCCGGCAGCCATCGGCCGCGCGTGTATCTTTTCTTGGTTTAACCAGTCTGTTTGAACAGGCCGGATCGTTTTAACCGGCTTGCATGGTTTGAAAGCGGGCCTCCCGGTGCAGGCCCTGCCGTTTTGGCAAAAGCGCTGCACGCTCGCCCCCGCAGCGCCTTACCCCATATAATAGGCGCTGCCCTTGGCCCAGGGGTTGTCTTTGGAATAGACGGTGTGGGTGCACAGGAAGTTCACCCACGCCGGGTAGCCGCTGCTGGCGGTAAAGTGCACACCATCGCCCTCCGCGTAATCCGCGTTCAGGTCGCCGTTTTCGTCCGCCATGGCCCCGTACAGGTCCAGGAACGAGCAGCCCTTTTCCAACGCCAGCTTAGCCAGCCGCACATTCACCGCCTGCACCTTGCTCTTTTCCAGGCCGGGCCGGGTCTCCACAGCCTTGGCCTGCACCGGCGGCACCGCCTGTACATAAATCAGGGTATCGGGCAGGCGGCTCTTCAGCTCATCCAACATCCGGCCGTAGTAGGCGATGAAGTTGTCCTCCGCGCCGTCGTTCACCAGGGTGTTGGTGCCCAGCAGAATATACAGCTTGGCGGGCTGGCGGGCCGCCAGCACATCCAGCGGCACCTCGCTGCCCCGCTCCGGGTGGTTCACGGCGGTGCCGTCCACCACGGTTTTTGGGGTCAGGCCCACATAGCCGCAGATCAGCGCCCCTTGCATCTCCACATTGTACTCGGTAAATCCCTCGGTGATGCTGTCGCCCAGGAAGGCTGCATCCGAGAAATAGCTGGTGTCCACCCGGCCGCACTCCGGCAGGGCCATCAGGTCGTAATCGGTGGAGCGGATGGTGTAATCCTTGGTCTGAATGGCCGGGCCGGTCACGGACCAGACTTCCTTGTTCACCGTCACCTGCATGGGCAGCGGGGCCAGCACGGTGCTGGTCTGCTCCGGCTCCAGACTGTCGTCCTGCTTGCCCTTTTCGTCAAACAGGCTGAGGATCAGGGTAATGATGCCCGCCAGCACCAGAATGCACACGGCCGCGCACACAAAGCGCAGGCGGCGCTGCATCCGGCGCTTTTTGCGCCGGGCGTAATACATGGATTCATTGGAACTTCTCATTCTGCTTTCCCACCCAGCGGGGCCGCCCTGCCGGGGCCCCGCCCTCTCGTTGTAAGAATCGAACGTGTGCCGCGCGGCCGGCCGCGGCCCCCAAAAGGGGAACAAAAGCGCCCGGCCCCCGCAGGATGGGGAACCGGGCGTCCACATTCAAAAAGGTTCACCGCGCCCGGGCACACAGCTGCCCTGGCCGCCCCCTCCGCAGAGGGGCAGCCGCTCGCTGCATCGGGGCAGTCGGCTCAGCGCTCCGCCCGAAGGCAGTACAGCCGCACCGGGATGCTGAGTACCGCAAACAGCAGCCCGCAGGTGATGGCCATCAGAGAATACATGGCGATTCCTCCTTTGCCTTATGTCTCTTACTATAAAGGATACGATGGAAAATGTCCAGATATTTCAAAGATTTTCAAAAATGAAGCCCGGCTTTTTTACGCTCTGAACGGGCACCGCGCCCTGTGTGCCCGCCGGCCGCCGCTTCGTTGACAAGCTCTCTGCCGCATTCTATAATAATAAAATACAATTTGTATGATTTTGGCAGCGCATCGTTCAAAAGGCGGTACGGTCTGCCCGTTTCCCTTCGGGTAGGAAAGGCGTTTCATGAAAAAGCTCATCAAGATCTTCACCAGCCGTCTGGTTGTGACCGGCCTGCTCATTCTGGTGCAGCTCGGCTGGCTGCTGCTGCAGCTGTTTCGCCTCACGCAGTACGCCACCTGGCTGTCGGCCCTGTTCAGCCTGTTGAGCCTGCTGGCCATTCTGTTTTTGATCCAGCGGGACGAAAACCCCGCCTACAAGCTGCTGTGGGTCATTCTCATCGCGCTGGCCCCTCTGTTCGGCGGGCTGCTGTACCTGACCCTGGGCAACAAGCAGCCCACCCGCCGGATGCGCTGCACCCTGGCCCAGGCCCGCGCGCCGCTGGAGCCTCTTCTCACCGCCCCCAATGAGCCGGCCATCGCCTCGCTGGAGGCCAAGCACCCCCGTATGTGCTCCACGGCCCGCTACATCGGCAAAAGCGGCCCGTACCCGCTTCAGCAGAACACCCAGGTGACCTACTACCCCATTGGCGAGCAGCTGTTTGCCGCCATGCTGCAGGACCTGGAGCAGGCCCGGGAAACCATTTATCTGGAATACTTCATTTTTGCCGAGGGCGAAATGTGGCAGGCCATGCGCCGCGTGCTGGTGCGCAAGGCGGCCGAGGGCGTGGACGTGCGCCTGATGTACGACGACATGGGCAGCCTGGGCGTTCTGCCCAAGCATTTTCAGGCCGAACTGGAGCGGGACGGCGTGAAGTGCATGGCCTTCAACCGGTTCATTCCGGTGCTTTCGCTGGCCATGAACCACCGGGACCACCGGAAGATTCTGGTGATCGACGGCAGGGTCGCCTTCACCGGCGGCATCAACATCGCCGACGAATACATCAACAAAAAAGTGCGCTTCGGCCACTGGAAAGACACCGGCGTGCGGCTGGAGGGGGACGGCGCCTGGAACTTCACCCTTATGTTCCTGGAGCTGTGGAACGCCTATAAGGACCCCAACGCCCTGCCGCCCCAAAAGCCGGAGCCTGCCCCGGCCCTGCCCGGCAGCGGCTGGGTTCAGCCCTTCAGCGACAGCCCGGTGGACGAGGAGCCGGTGAGCGAGAACGTCTATCTGGACATTCTGAACCAGGCGCGGGATTATGTGACCATCTGCACCCCCTACCTCATCATCGACAATGAGATGCAGACGGCCCTGTGCCTGGCCGCCAAGCGGGGCGTGGACGTGCGCATCGTCACCCCCGGCATCCCCGACAAGTGGCTGGTGTGGCAGATGACCCGCTCCTATTACGAGCCGCTGATGAAGGCCGGCGTAAAAATTTACGAGTACACCCCCGGCTTCATCCACGCAAAAAGCTATCTGAGCGACGATTCCATCGGCGTGGTTGGCACCATCAACATGGATTACCGCAGCCTATACCTGCACTTCGAGTGCGGCACTCTGCTGATCGACACCCCGGCGCTGGCCGACCTGAAGGCCGACTGTCTGGATACCATCACCAAAAGCCGCCGCATGAAGCCCGAGGATGTTCGCCCCGGCTTCTGGGGCAGCCTGCTCAGCGCCGTGCTGCGGGTGTTTGCGCCGCTGATGTGAGGCCGCGCCCGCACGCAATTTGCCCACAGTTTGCGCCGGGCCGCACAGCAGCGGGCGGACGCTTTTGATTGCCGATTGCAGGCCATCGCAAATATGAGCCCTTGCAAAAATACCGGCAGGCCGCTCGGCCCGCCGGTATTTTTTTGCATCTTGACAACTAATGATCGTTCGTATTACAATTAGATCAAGCAAAGCTAATGGTTATTAGCCTCTTATCGATTCCAGCCGTTTACGACAAAAACCACACGAAAAAGGAACACACCATGGAACAGGAAACCACCAAAGACCGCATTCTCACCGAGGCCCTGCGGCTGTTCGCCGCCTATGGCTACGACGCGGTGAGCGTTGCGCAGATCGCCGGGGCGGTGGGCATCAAGGCCCCGTCGCTTTACAACCACTACAAGAGCAAGCGGGACATTTTCGACCACATTCTGGAGCGCATCTGCCAGCTGGACGCCCAGCGCACCGAGGCCAATCAACTGCCTCAGCAGGACTTCGACCAGGCCCCCGAGACCTTCACCGGCCGGGATGCTTTCTCCCTCAAGGGGTTTCTGCTGGACCAGTTCGCCTACTGGTCCGGCGATGAGTTTGCCCGGAACTTCCGCCGGATGCTCACGCTGGAGCAGTACAAAAGCCCCGAGATGATGGCTCTGTATCAGAAAGTATTCGCCGCCGGGCCGGTGGACTACACCGCCGACCTGTTCCGCCGGATGATGGCCGAGGGCAGCCTGCGCCCGGCCGAACCTGCCTGGCTGGCCGCCGAGTTTTACGCCCCGCTGTTTCTGGCCCTGAGCATCTGCGACGGCCAGCCCCAGCGCCGGGCCGAGCTGAGTCGGTATCTGGCGGATGCTGCGGACCGTTTTCTGGCCAACCACACACCCCAAAAGGAGGAAGCACAATGAACGATCGTCTGATCATCCGCCCGGAACACCCCGAGGACTACGCCGCCGTGGAGCAGCTGACCCGGGCCGCCTTTTACAACCAGTACGTTCCCGGCTGTGCAGAGCATTATCTGGTACACATTCTGCGGGACCACCCGGACTTTCTGCCTCAGCTGGATCTGGTCGCCCAGTGGGACGGCCAGCTGGCGGGCAGCCTGATGGCCACCCGGGCCACCCTCACCGACGAACAGGGCCAGGGCATTCCCACCGTGAGCTTCGGCCCCCTCAGCGTGGCCCCTGCTCTCCAGCGCCGGGGCATCGGCAAGGCGCTGCTGGCCCGGGCCTTTGCGCTGGCCCGAGCCCAGGGCGAGCAGGCCGTGGTGATCTTCGGCAGCCCGTCCAACTACGTCACCAGCGGCTTTGTCAGCTGCCTGCACCACCGGGTCTGCCTGGAGGGCGGGCTGTACCCGGCCTCGCTGCTGGTGAAGGAACTGACCCCCGGCGCGCTGGCCGGCCACCGCTGGGTCTACCGGGAAAGCCCTGCCATGGAGCTGGACCCGGAGGCCGCCGCCCGCTTTGACGCGGCCCTGCCGCCCCTGCCGAAAGAGCACCGCCCCAGCCAGGAGGAGTTTTTCATCCTCAGCCATGCCCTGCTGCAGGGTGAGGCGTAACCCCCGGCAGGTCCCTGCCTTCTCCATTGCAAAACAAATTCAAACCAGAAAACAGCAAATACAAGCAAAACGCGCGGCGTTTCCTTTGCAAATTGGAAACGCCGCGCGTTTTTATACGTTTTGTATTCTGCTTTGTCGAATTCCGGAAGCCCTCGCCTGGGGCAGACCTGCTTCTCAGCCCTTGTAGCCGTCCGGGTTCTTCTTCTGCCAGTTCCAGCTGTCGGCGCACATCTCGTCGATGCCGTACTCAGCCACCCAGCCCAGCTCCCGCTTGGCCTTGGAGGGGTCGGCCCAGCACTCGGCAATGTCGCCAGGGCGGCGGGGGTCGATCACATAGGGCAGCTCACGGCCGCAGGCCTTGCTGAAGGCGTGGATCACGTCCAGCACGCTGTAGCCCTTGCCGGTGCCCAGGTTGCAGATGAACAGGCCGGGCTTCTCCGCCAGCTTCTTGATGGCCGCCACATGGCCGCGGGCCAGGTCCACCACATGGATGTAATCCCGCACGCCGGTGCCGTCGGGGGTGGGGTAATCGTTGCCGTACACGTGCACCTTTTCCAGCTTGCCCACGGCCACCTTGGCAATGTAGGGCACCAGGTTGTTGGGAATGCCGTTGGGGTCCTCGCCGATCAGGCCGCTCTTGTGGGCGCCGATGGGGTTGAAGTACCGCAGCAGCGCCACGTTCAGCTCGGGGTCCGCCTTGCAGCAGTCGGTCAGGATCTGCTCGTTCATCACCTTGGTGGCGCCATAGGGGTTGGTGGCACCGCCCACGGGGAAGTTCTCGTTGATGGGCACGCTGGCGGGGTCGCCGTACACGGTGGCGGAGGAGGAGAACACAAAGTTGTGCACCCCATGCTTGCGCATGGCCGCCAGCAGCACCAGCGTGCTGGTCAGGTTGTCGGTGTAGTACTCCAGGGGCTTGGCAACGCTCTCGCCCACTGCCTTATAGGCGGCAAAGTGGATGACCGAGTCGATGTCCGGGTTTTCGGCAAACACCTTCTCCACATCCTCGACCTTGGTCATATCCGCCTCATAAAAGCGGAAATCCTTGCCGGAAATCTGCTTGACCCGCTCCACAGCCTTGGGGCAGGAATTGTAGAAGTTATCCGCCACCACAATGTCATAACCCGCTGCCAGCAGCTCCACACAGGTGTGGCTGCCGATGTAACCGGCGCCGCCGCTTACCAGAATTGCCATAAAAACCCTCTCTTTCCGTTGGGCGGCACGATCCGCCCGCTTCTTATGCGCAGTGCCCGTCGGGCACCCGCCTTGCTGTTTTTGGCCCTGCAGCCCCGCCAAAGGGCAGCACGCCGCAAAAAAGCCCGTACCTACACACAGGTTTCAAAGATGGACAAAACGCTCTTATTTTTCAGCGTTCTGTGCCCTCTTCGTCTCTCATTTTAGCTTGATACAGCCTCTATTCAAATAGAAGATTTCTGCTTGCACATGAAAGATTCTCTCACACGTTTTCACCCCGGCCCCGGCGCGAAAGCATTTTCACCGAGGTAGCGTACTCGCTGGGGGTCATCTTGGTCACCTTTTTGAAGTGACGCGAGAAGTAGTGAATGGAGGTGTAGCCCAGCATCCGGGCGATCTCGGTAAAGTTGTGCCCGCCTTCCCGGATCAGCTCCTTGGCGCGCTGAATTTTCAGGTTGCCGAAGTACTCCATCGCACCGCCGCCGGTTTTTTCCCGGAATACCTTCTGCAGGTAGCTACGGCCCACCAGATTGTCCCGGCAGATGTCGCTGAGGGTCAGCCGACGGGTCACGTTGCTCTCCAGATAGGTCTGCACCCGGTCCCAGAAGTCATTCTGGCTGCGCTCCCGGATCAGGCTGGTGGGGTGGGGCGTTTTGCCCTGGGTGCCCCGGCGGATCATGCCCAGCAGCAGCTCCTCCAGCGCCAGGCCGATGAGCTGCTCCGCCCCGAAGGGGGCGTTCTCCCGCCGCTCCAGCTGCTGCACCAGCAGATCGTCCAGCGGGGTGCTGAAGGCCTCACCCGCCTGCCGCACAATGGAAGCGATCAGGTCACGCTCCTCGTCGCCCGCACCGGCAATGCGCCCCTCAAAAAAGGACATGGCGGGGCACTCGCAGTAAAAGCTCACCACCACCACGCTGGGCGGGCGGGTGCCGGTAGCCCGCAGGCTGTGGAATTCGTTGGGCGCATGAAAGATCATCTGCCCCTTTTTCACCAGATGCTCTTTGTCACCGGCGATGGCAATGATCTCGCCCTTGTCCACATATACAAATTCCCAGAAATTGTGGCTTTCGCCCGTAAAGGAGAAATCCGGCCCATACTCAAAGTAATGCACTGAAACGATCCGCTCGATCTGGATCGGGCGGCGCAGGGAAATTGCCGTATATTCCATCGCTCGCTCTCCTTTTTGCACACAGACGTACCCTCTGTTTGTGCAATTATCTCTTTTTATTATACCGTGAGAGCGCAGCCCGGCGCAACAATGAAAGCGCCGATTTTTCTCTTTGCTTTTTATGCAAATATACAGGCAAATCAGCGTAGTTTCACGCTTTTTGCGGTCGTTTTTTCGCCGGTGATTGTCATTTTCATCCACCGCCGTTCGCCGTGGGGCATCGTCAGCGCCCTGCAAAAAGTGCTTTCCAGCGCCGGTTTTTCCGGCTGGACTTTCGTCAGCCCAAGGTCTTTTCCAGGGCGGCCAGCAGCCGAGCCACGGCGGCCGGCTTATCGGCCGGGGCAAACAGGGCGCTCACCAGCGCCACACCGGCCACGCCGCTGCCAGCCAACCGGGGCAGGTTTTCCTCGGTGATGCCGCCGATGCCCACCACCGGCAGCGGGGTGGCGGCGCACACCCGGGCCAGCTCCCCTTCGGGCAGGTGGCTGGCGTCCGTCTTGGTGGCCGAGCCGAACACCGCGCCGCAGCCCAGATAATCCGCCCCGGCCTGATAGGCCGCCACGGCCTCGGCCACATTGTGGGCGCTGGCCCCGATGATCTTGTCCGGTCCCAGAATGGCCCGGGCCCGGGCAACGCTCATATCGTCCTGGCCCACGTGCACGCCGTCCGCGTCCACCTCTTTTGCCAGTTCCACCGCGTCGTTCAGAATCAGCGGCACGCCGTACCGGGCGCAGATGGGCTTCAGCGCCCGGGCCATGCGGACAAACTCGGCCGGGTCCTGGTGCTTTTCCCGCAGTTGCAGGCAGGTCACACCGGCGGCCAGCAGCTCTTCCGCCACATCCTCCAGCCGTTGGCCGTTCAGCCAGTGCCGGTCGGTTACGGCGTACAGGCGCAATTGCTTTGCGGTAATGTTCATGGTTTCTCCCCCTCGCGTGTGTTCCTGTGTGGGGTCCATTATACCACGAAACCGCCCCGATGCCCACCTTCCACTCGCACAAAGCGCCCGGGCTGCCCTTCTGCCGGTTGGCAGGGGCGCCGCGGGCGCCGTTATCGTTTCGCGTTTGTGCCGATTCTCCCATTGCAGGATTCCATCGGGCGGCCGAGCCTCGAGGGCCGGGCCGTTTGCCTTCCGGCGGCGGGTTATGCCGTCGGCCGCTCACTGCCTCTATGGCGGGGCGGCTCAGTCCAGGCAGTCCGCATAGGCGAAGCTGATGCCGGTCACCGACCGGTCCAGCGGCTCCAGCGCATAGCCCTTCTCCCGCAGGCCGTCGATCAGCCTGGGCAGGGCCTCCAGCGTGGTTTTGCAGTGGTAGGAGTCGTGCATCAGCACAATGCCGCGGCTTCGGCCCTCGGCCCGGGTGAGAATGCCGTCGCAGATGGCCGCCGCGGTGGGGCTGCGCTTGGCGGCATCCTCTGCCGAAAGGCTCCAGTCAAAAAAGCGGAAGCCTCGGCGCACCATCTCCGCAATGATCTCCTGATACACGCCCATGTTGTAGCTGTTGATGCTGCCGCCCGGGAAGCGGAACACCGAGGGCTTTCCCCCGGTCTCCTCCTTCAGCAGGGTGAACAGCTGGTAGTAATCGTCCAGGAAACTCTCCACCGACTGGTAGATTTTTTTGTAATCGTGGCTGTAACTGTGCATTCCCAAGGTGTGCCCCGCCGCCACGATCTGGCGATAGCGCTCTTTGGAGGTCTCATCGGTTTTTCCCACCACAAAGAAGGTGGCCTTCACGTCCTTCTCTTCCAGCACCTGCAGAAACTCCGGCGTCAGGTCCGAAGGGCCGTCGTCAAAGGTCAGGTACATGGTGTTTTCCCGGTTCTCCAGCGCGGGCGCCGGGCCTTCCACATAAAAGTCCGGGTACAGCTGCTGGTAGCTCAGCGGGTCATCCACCTCGCCGCTCATCTCATCGGTGCTGTAACGCGCCTGGGCGGTGTCCCCCTCCTGCAGCAGGCGCAGCTGCTCCTTTACGTCCCGGCCGGAGCGATACAGGCAGACGGCCGCCACCATGGGGATGGCGATCAGCACGATGACCAGCAGCAGAAGCAGGTTCTTGAAGAAGCGCACGCTGCCGATGTAGGGTTCCTTTTCTGTGGTATGCTGCTCCGGCATGAGCGTTTCCTCCTTCTCCCGCTGCTTTTTGCAGCGATTTATAAATGTTATAGTACACTATCGCTAAACGCCCATTTCAAGATAAAACTCACGTTTCTTTTGCATTCTATGGCTTTTTTCACAATTTCAGAACCGCAGGATCTTTTTGATTTTCTCGATGCAATGCGCATTTCAATATTTTTCGTCATTCAGGCCGCCTGACCGCGGATTTTGGGCACAAAAAAGAGAGCCGGGTGCAAAAGCACTCGGCTCTCTTCAAAAGCATGCTGTAAAGCAGGGTTTTGTAAGAAAGACTTACTTAACCTCAACCTCGGCGCCAGCGGCCTCCAGCTTCTTCTGGATCTCCTCAGCGTCAGCCTTGGAAATCTTCTCCTTGATGGTCTTGGGAGCGCCGTCGACCATCTCCTTGGCCTCCTTCAGGCCCAGACCGGTGATCTCCTTGACAGCCTTGATGACGCCCATCTTGGAAGCGCCAGCGCTCTTCAGGATAACGTCGAACTCGGTCTTCTCTTCCTCAGCAGCAGCGCCAGCGCCAGCAGCGGCGGGAGCAGCAGCGGCAACAGCGGAAACGCCGAACTCTTCGCAGTAGGTGTCGATCAGTTCCTTCAGCTCCAGGATGGACAGCTCTTTGATGGAATCGATGATAGCAGTGATCTTCTCAGAAGCCATGGTAAATACCCTCCAATGTCGGTAAAATTTTTAAATTGTTGTTGTGGCGGCTCAGGCCGCCGGGAAAAGTCTGTGCTTAGGCAGCGGGCTCTTCCTGCTTGTCCACATAAGCCTGCATAGCAACAGCCAGGCCGCTGAGGGTGCCGGTAAGGGCGCCAGCGAACATGGACAGCATGCCTTCCAGACCGGGCAGCTTGGCAATGGCCTTGATCTCGTCGGCGTTCATCACGTCGCCGTTCACAGTACCGGCCTTCAGGGCGAACTGCTTGCTCTTATCCTGCTCCGCGTAGGTGTTCAGGATACGGGCGGCGGCGATGGGATCTTCCTTAGAGATGGCGATGGCGGTATCGCCCTTGAAGGACTCGCTCAGGGCCTCCAGAGAGGTACCCTTCACAGCCAGGCTCAGCATGGTGTTCTTCACCACGGCGTATTCCACGCCGGCTTCACGCAGCTCCTTGCGAAGCTTGGTGTCGTTGGCCACGTTGATGCCCTTGTAGCTGACGACAACCACGCTGGCGGCGCCGTCCATCTTCTCCTTCAGAGCAGCCACGAAGGCCTGCTTCTCACTCAGAATCTTTGCACTGGGCATTTGGTTTCACCTCGTTTCAACATTGCGTTGCCCCATTTGGCGGCGCAAAAAAGCCTCCTTCCCGCGCAGCGAGAAAGGAGGCTTCTGAAAACCTTTGAAAGGCTTGATTCACAAAGCGCACGTTTCTCGGCAGGCAGGACTAACGTCCTTTACGCTCGGGGCACCTGCTGTCTCAAAAACAGCAAATATATTTTACCGCAAACGTGCGGCTTTGTCAAGAACTTTTTTCGCTTAGGCGCCGAACTTGTTGCCGTTCACCTTCACGCCGGGGCCCATGGTGGTGGCCACGGTCACGCTCTTGATATACTGGCCCTTGGCAGCGGCGGGCTTCGCCTTCACGATGGCGCCCATCACAGCCTTCATGTTCTCGCTGAGCTTCTCGGGGCCGAAGCTGGCCTTGCCCACGGGAACATGGATGATGTTCTGCTTGTCCAGGCGGTACTCGATCTTACCGGCCTTGGCCTCGGTCACAGCGCGGCCGATGTCAGGGGTAACGGTGCCGGCCTTGGGGTTGGGCATCAGGCCGCGGGGGCCCAGAATCTTACCCAGACGGCCAACCTGGCCCATCATGTCGGGAGTGGTGACCAGAACGTCGAAGTCGATGAAGCCTTCGTTCTGGATCTTGGCGATCAGGTCGCTGTCGCCCACCATCATGGCGCCGGCAGCCTCAGCAGCCTTGGCAGCGTCGCCCTTGCAGATGGCGATCACGCGGACGTTCTTGCCGGTGCCGTGAGGCAGCACGATGGCGCCGCGAACCTGCTGGTCAGCGTGACGGCTGTCAACGCCCAGACGCACATGCAGCTCGACGGTCTCGTCAAACTTGGCCTTGGCGGTCTTGCAGCACAGGTCCATGGCCTCTTCGGTATCATACAGTTTGGTACGGTCGAGCAGCTTGGCGCTGTCGACGTAATGCTTGCCGTGTTTCATTCCTTTATCCTCCTGTTGTGGTTAAATCGGATTGTGTTCCTCCCACGATGAAGCCGTAACTCAGTCGGCCACGGTCACGCCCATGCTGCGGCAGGTACCCGCGATCATGCTGACGGCGGTTTCCAGGCTGCCGGCGTTCAGGTCGGCCATCTTGGTCTTGGCGATCTCTTCCAGCTGAGCGCGGGTGATGGTGGCCACCTTGGTCTTGTTGGGCACGCCGGAACCGCTCTCGATGCCGCAGGCCTTCTTGATCAGCACAGGGGCCGGAGGAGTCTTGGTGATGAAGGTAAAGGAGTGGTCAGCATACACAGTGATGACCACGGGAATGATATAGCCCATATCCTTCTGGGTACGCTCGTTGAAAGCCTTGGTGAACTGCATGATGTTCACGCCATGCTGGCCCAGAGCGGGGCCCACAGGGGGAGCCGGAGTCGCCTTGCCGGCGGGGATCTGAAGCTTAATATAGCCAGTTACTTTTTGCGCCATTTTAATGCACCTCCAAAATTTGTGGTAAGTTAGCGGCCCGCGGCGCGGGCCTCCCACGGGCTGGGCGGCTGCTCAGCCCTATAAAAACCGCCCTGCGGTTTTTACCGGATGTTTGCTTGCGAAAGGGGTCAAACCGGCTTGACCTGATCCAGGTCCAGCTCGGCGGGGGTCTGACGGCCGGCGAAGGAGATGAGCACCTTCACCTTCTTGGCGGCCAGATCGATGCTGGCCACCTGGCCAGCAAAACCCTTCATCACACCGGCCAGCAGCTCTACGCTGTCGCCTTCCTTGTAATCCAGGGTCAGCTCGGCGGATTCCACCGGTGCTTCCACACCCAGCTTGTCCACCTCTTCCTGGGTCAGGGGCAGAGGATCTTCACCGGCGGGGCCCACGAACCCGGTGCAGCCGCGCACATTGCGCACCACATACCAGGTGTCGGTGGTCATCACCATCTTCACCAGCACGTAGCCGGGGAAGATTTTGCGCTCCACCAGTTTTTCCTTGCCGTCCTTGATCTCGGGCACCATTTCGGTGGGCACCTTGACCTCCTGGATCAGATCGGTCATACGGCGGTTCTGGGCCATGGTCTCCAGGTCCTTCGCCACCTTATTCTCGTAGCCGGAATAGGTATGCACCGCATACCAGTAGGCCCGTGTCGCCTGATCTTCCATCTTGTTACCCTCCGTTATCGGTCCAGGGCGCTTATGCGCCCGCGGTCAGCAGCAGATCCATGCCCAGGCCGAACACAAAGTCCAGCAGCAGAACGACCAGCGCGCTGATGAGCACCACAACGCACACCACGATGGTGTTGTTGATGATCTGCTTGCGGCTGGGCCAGACGACCTTTTTCATTTCGCTGCGGGTATCGCGGAAATACTTCGCGATGCCGCTGAAGAAGGCCTTGATCTTACCGGGCTTTTTACCAGTTTTCTCAGCCATTGCGTCTGCCCTTCCTTACTTCGTCTCGCGATGAACGGTATGCTTCTTGCAGAAACGGCAATACTTCTTCATCTCCAGCCGGTCGGGGCTGTTCTTCTTGTTCTTCATGGTGTTGTAGTTGCGCTGTTTGCACTCCGTGCAGGCAAGGGTGATCTTCACTCTCATTCTTCGGCACCTCCATTTTAACGGTTATTTAGCCTCCCTCGGAGTTGCGGGCCGTGCCCGGGAAGTGGGCACAAAAAATAAACCCCGCAAAAGAGGTGTTATCATATTACCACACCGCATTCGCGCCGTCAAGTAAAATCGCGATTTTTCTCCGGGAATTTTCGCGTAGATGGGCCGGCTTTGCGTGGTGCGGCCATTGGCTTCCCCGCGAGGGGAAGGCTTTGCCTTTCCGCGATGGTTCCGCTTTCCACCGCGGCCCTTGGCTTTGCCCCCGCAAAGTTCTCGCACATCCCTTATACACATTATATAGAAAACCGCCGTTCTCTCCCGCAAAATTCCCACCGCCCTGCCGATGGAAATTCAATTCTTTTTGTGCTATCATAGGAATACTTATAGGCAAACGGCGCGGCGGCGGGAAAAATCGGCCCCGCGCCCTGCCCACAGAGAGGGTTGTGAACAACAATGGAACATCAATTGAAGGTCGCCGTGTTTTTCGGCGGCGTTTCCAGCGAGCACGAGGTCAGCTGCGTCAGCGCCTCCACCGTGCGAAGCGGATTAGAGCAGGCCGGCTGCCAGGTGACGGCAGTGGGCATCACCAAACAGGGCGACTGGTACTACTTCCCCGGCAGCGCCGAGGCCATGGCCGACGGCAGCTGGGAGCAGGACCCCGCCTGCGTGCCTTGTGTGCTGAGCACCAGCCGCAGCAAGAAGGGCCTGTGGCTGCTGGGTGAAACGCCCCGCTTCATCCCCCTGGACGCGGCGGTGCCCGCCATGCACGGCCGCAACGGCGAGGACGGCACCATTCAGGGCCTGTTTGAGCTGGCCGGGCTGCCCTATGTGGGCTGCGGCGTGCTCTCCAGCGCCGTGTGCATGGACAAAGCCGTGGCCAACACCCTGCTGGACGCCGCCGGCGTGCCCCGCTGTGAGTGGACCTGGGCCAGCCGCCGGGAGTGCCGGGCGGACCCCGCTGCCCTGGCCGACCGGGTGAGCGGCAAGCTGGGCTGGCCTGTGTTTGTCAAGCCCGCCAACGCCGGTTCCAGCGTGGGCATCAGCAAGGCCGCCAACAAGGAAGAGCTGATCCGCGCCATGGAGGTCGCCCTGCACGAGGACGACAAGGTGGTGTTTGAGCGCTTTGTGGAAGGCCAGGAAGTGGAGTGCGCCGTTCTGGGCAACGACGAGCTGCTGAGCACCCAGCCCGGCGAGATTCTGGCCGGTGCCGAGTTCTACACCTACGACGACAAATACAAGAACGGCGTGAGCCGCACCCTCATTCCCGCCAATCTGAGCCAGGAGAAGCTGGAAGAGGTGCGCCGCAACGCCGAGGCCGCTTACCGCGCGCTGGGCTGCCAGGGCCTGTCCCGCTGCGACTTCTTTGTGGAGAAGGGCACCGGCAAGGTGCTGTGCAACGAGCTGAACACCCTGCCCGGCTTCACCGCCATCAGTATGTATCCCAAGCTGATGGAGTCGGCGGGCCTGGATCTGCCCACCCTCTGCCTGCGTCTGGTAAAGCTGGCCATGGAGCGAAAGGGGCCTTACCATGGATAACCGTCCCATCGGCGTATTTGATTCCGGCCTGGGCGGCCTGACCGCCGTGCGCGAACTGCGGCGCATTCTGCCCGGCGAGGACATCATCTATTTTGGCGACACCGGCCGCGTGCCCTACGGCACCCGAAGCAAGGAGACCATCTGCCAGTACACCCGGCAGGACATTGCCTTCCTGCTCTCCAAAAAGGTCAAGTTTCTCATGGCGGCCTGCGGCACCGTGAGCAGCACCTTCCCCAGCGCCGAGGCCTGCCGCCTGCCGGTGCCCTTTGCGGGCGTGGTGGGGGCCGCGGCCCGGGCGGCGGCTGCCGCCACCCACACCGGGCGCATCGGCGTCATCGGCACCCCGGCCACCGTGCGCAGCGGCAGCTACGCCGGCGTGCTGGAAGAGCTGGTTCCCGGCGTGGAGATCACCGCCCAGGCCTGCCCGCTGTTCGTGCCTCTGGTGGAGAACGGCTATGTGGAGCCGGACAACGAGGTGACCACGCTGGTGGCCCACCAGTATCTGGACCGGGTGAAGGCCGCGAATGTGGACACCCTCATCATGGGCTGCACCCACTACCCCCTGCTGGCCCCCATCATCGCCAAGGTGATGGGCCCCGGCGTGACCCTCATCGACCCCGGCAAGGAGACCGCGCTGGCCGTGCAGGACGCGCTGGAGGCGCTGGAGCTGACCAGCAGCCGCACCGAGGGCGGCAAGGCGGAGTTCTACGTGAGCGACACCGCCGAGAGCTTCCAGTCTGCCGCCCAGCTGTTCCTGGGGCAGTACGCAGGCGGCCCGGTGGATCAGGTACCCATTGAAAAATACTAAGGCAGTGCCGCGGCATTGCCCCAAGCAAAGGCATAGTAAAAGACATGAACGAGGAATATCTCATCAAGATCCGGGGCAGCATGGAGCAGGATGGCCAGACCCCGACAGACCCCATTGAGCTGATGACCCGCGGCAGCTTTGTGCGCAAGGGCAGCAGCTACTACATCACCTACAAGGAAACCGAGGCCACCGGCTACGCCGGCTGCACCACCACCCTGAAAATCGCCGAGGACGGCAGCCGGGTGGCCATGCTGCGCTTCGGCCCCACCCCCAGCCAGCTGATCATCGAGAAGGGCACGCGCCATCTGTGCCACTACGAGACCGGCTACGGCAGCATCACCCTGGGCGTGGCGGCGGACGAGATCGTGCAGGAGCTTGGCCCCGAGGGCGGGCACGCCCGTTTCTCCTATGTGCTGGACTCCGGCAACGAGGAACTGATCAGCCGCAATCTGGTGCAGGTCACGGTCACGCCGGTGCGGTAACCCCCGCCGGGCCGCCTGCATGGACTTATAAAAACGGATAAGACACACCCCCGCGTAAAAACCATTCGGAGGAATCGAAAAAGCTATGAGTTACGAAAATTACAACCCCCGCGCCGCGCTGCTGGCCCAGGCCCGCGACCTGCTGACCCGGGCCGCCCAGGCCGCCATGGCCGATGGCAGCCTGCCCGAGGCCGAGCTGCCCGGCTTTATTGTGGAGATCCCCGCCGACCCGAAGAACGGCGACGTGGCCAGCAACCTGGCCATGGCCGGTGCCCGCGCCTTTCGCAAAGCCCCCCGTATGATCGCTGAGGCCATCACCGCCCATCTGCCGGAGCTGACCGGCACCAACTTTGACCGGGTGGAGATCGCCGGCCCCGGCTTCATCAACCTGTATGCCTCCCTGAGCTGGTTCACCGATGTGGTGCGCGCCGCCAGCGAGAACGAGCAGTACGGCCGCACCGACTTCGGCCAGGGCCTGAAGTACAACGTGGAGTTTGTTTCCGCCAACCCCACCGGCCCCATGCACATGGGCAACGCCCGCGGCGGCGCCCTGGGCGACTGCCTGGCCGCCGTGCTGGACTGGGCCGGTTACGATGTGACCCGTGAGTTCTACCTGAACGACGCGGGCAACCAGATCCAGAAGTTCGGCAAGAGCCTGTCGGTGCGCTACCGCCAGCTGTTCCTGGGTGAAGAGGCCTGCCCCCTGCCCGAGGAGTGCTACCAGGGCGCGGACATCATCGACCGCGCCAAGGCCTTCGCCGAACAGTACGGTGACAAGTACCTGAACGTGGACGAGGCCGAGCGCAGCAAGGCCCTGATCGATTTTGCCCTGCCCATCAACATCGCCAACATGGAGAAGGATCTGGGCAAGTACCGCATCGCCTACGATGTATGGTTTAAGGAGAGCACCCTGCACGCCAGCGGTGCCGTGCAGGCCGTGGTGGACAAGCTGCTGGCCAGCGGCGCCTGCTACAAGGCCGAGGACGGCGCCATCATGTACCGCAGCGCCCAGTACGCCGCCAAGTACGGCACCGTGAACAAGAAAAAGACCGAGGACGGCAGCGAGGAAGAGGCCAAGGACGAGGTGCTGGTGCGCGCCAACGGCATTCCCACCTACTTTGCCGCCGACATCGCCTACCACTACAACAAGCTGGCCGTGCGCGGCTTTGAGAAGGCCATCGACATCTGGGGCGCCGACCATCACGGCCATGTGGCCCGCATGAAGGGCGCCATGGACGCCATTGGCCTGGACGGCGAAAAGCTGGACGTGGTGCTGATGCAGCTGGTCAACCTGATGAAGGACGGCAAGCCTGTGCGTATGTCCAAGCGCACCGGCAAGGCCATCAGCCTGACCGACCTGCTGGACATGGTGCCCATCGACAGCGCCCGCTTCTTCTTCAACCAGCAGCAGGCCGCCAGCGCCATGGACTTCGACCTGGATCTGGCCATCAAAGAGGACAGCGACAACCCCGTGTACTATGTGCAGTACGCCCACGCCCGCATCTGCAGCATCCTGCGCAAGCTGGAGAGCGAGGGCGTGACCTATCAGGGCGCCGAGGGCTGGGCCGGTTACGCCTTCCCCGAGGCCAGCGAGCAGGAGCTGATGCGCCTGCTGGCCGCCTTCCCCGCCGAGATCGTGCTGTCCGCCCAGCGGTACGACCCCGCCCGCATCAACCACTACGTCACCGATCTGGCTGGTGCGTTCCACAAGTTCTACAACAGCTGCCGCATTAAGGACGCTGAACCGCAGGCCCAGCAAGCCCGTATTGCCCTGTGCCTGGGCGCAAAGCACGTCATCTATTCGGTGCTGAGTATGTTCAAGATCACCGTACCCGAGAGTATGTGATCGGCGGCTTGAAGCTGAGTTTGGCAAACGACGAAGCGGCCAGCGGCCGCCCATGCAGCCAAAACACCAGAACGCCATAACGTTCTGAAAGCATTTTCAAACGCATAAAACTCACAAAAAAGTCCGGCCCCACGCAAACCCATGCGTGGGGCCGGACTTTTCTATTGAGTCCGTTTTACGGAAGCTGCTTTGCCGGTGATCGCACCTAGCTTCACCGGGCCGCGGGCAAAGCCCCGCCGGGCCTTACTGCCCCTCTTCGGTGCGGCTGCGGATGACCGCCTGCAGCTCACCCTCGCCATACTGCAATGCGCGGTTTACCCGGCTGACCGTGGCGCTGCTTGCGCCGGTTTTTTCCAGAATGTCCATGTAGCTGGTGCCAGCCTGAAGCAGCCGGGCCACCTCAAAGCGCTGTTCCATGGCCCGCCGCTCGGTGGGCGAGCACAGGTCGTTGAAAAACCGCTTGCAGCTCTCCAGATCCTTCAGGGTCAGAATGCTCTCGTACAGATCGTCGGACTGACGACGCTCACTGATCGATGCCATTTCGTTTTCCTCCTGTTGCGGGCAGCACCCACCTGCCGCCGGGCCGGTGCCGCAAATCGCCGTCTGCGCGGGCGGCCCGTCTCTTCCATAGGCACTGCCCGCCTTTTCCTTCTCCGTGCACTCCGCCCCATGCCCCGCATTCCGGCCGTGATCCCTCAACGCGGCCGATGGGCACAATTTGGCGGACGCACCGTCTTTTTCCAAACGCTTCTGCAAGTCTAGCACAAAGCAGGAACTTTTGCAAGCTGAAGTTTTGTCTAAAATGCCCGATTTGTTTGATTTTCTATGATTTTTCGCTTTTTAGTGTAAAAGTGGGCGGGCACCAAAAAACGGGCGGCCGCCCACGGAGGCTTGCCGTCCGTTCCTTTTGCGTGCTTTGGCCCGGGCAAAGGCGCTCAGCCCTCCGCCAGAACCTGCGAATACTTCTTGCGATACTGATTCAGGGCATCGTCGTAGCCCTTGGTGTTGCCGTTGTGCATGGCCTTCTTCAGCGCATGGGGATCCAGCTCGCTGTCGCTCTCCATGCCCAGCAGGCGGGCGGCGATGTTGCTGCAATGGTCCGAAATGCGCTCCAGGTTGGTCAGCACATCCAGGAAGATGATGCCGCTTTCCAGCTGGCACTTGCCGTCTTTCAGGCGCTGGATGTGGCGGGTGCGCAGGGTCTCGCAGATGGTGTCCACGGTCTCCTCCAGCGGCTCCACCTGGGCGGCGGTGGCCGCGTCTCCGCTGTGCATGGCCTGCACCGTCAGGTCGATGATCTCGCCGATGGCGTCGCCCAGCATCTGAAGCTCCCGCTGGGCCTGGTCGCTGAAGGTCAGCTCCTTATCCCGCATTTCGGCGGCGCGCTCGGTCACGTTGATGGCGTAGTCGCCAATGCGCTCCACCTCGGTCACGAAGGCCAGCAGGCTGTTCGCCCGGTGGCTCTCCATCTCGCCCAGCTCCCGGTCGCTGATCTTGATCAGGTAGTTGGTCAGGGTGACCTCCATCCGGTCGATCAGGTCCTCCCGCTGGTTCACCACGGCGGCGGCATCGTCTTTATAACCGGCCAGCAGCGGCATGGCGGCGCGGTAGTTGCGGGCGGCACGGGCCGCCATCTTCTCCACCGCGTTCTGGGCCTGCTGAATGGCCACGGCCGGGCTGGTGAGCAGGCGCTCGTCCAGCACCGGCATGGAGAGATCCTGCTCCTCGCCGGGCTTGTCCCGCACGGTGTGTTCTGCCAGCCAGATCAGCACCTTGGTGAAGGGGATGAAGCAGATGGTGGCCACCACGCTGGACAGCGTGTGAATGTTTGCAATGCTGCCCTTGTTCAGGATCTCATCCCAGAAGGGCACGCCGATGGTGCACTTGATGAGGTAAATGCCCGCCAGGAACACCACCGAGCTGATGAGGTTGAAGTACAGGTGGATGACCGCACTGCGCTTGGCCCCCTTGGACGCGCCCACCGCCGCCACCATCGGGGTGAAGGTGGTGCCGATGTGGGTGCCCAGAATGATGGGAAAGGCGTTGCCCCAGGTGACCACGCCGGTACTGGACAGCGCCTGCAGAATGCCCACGCTGGCCGAAGAACTCTGGATTGCCACGGTGACGGCCAGACCGGCCAGCAGGCCCAGAACCGGGTTCTGGAGCTTGGTGAACAGGTTCACGAACAGCGCCGATTCCCGCAGGCCCGCCACGGCGGATTCCATCTGGAACATACCGGTGAACAGGATGCCGAAGCCCATCATGATCTGGCCCAGATTGCGCTTTTTGGGGGCCTTGTAGAACACATACAGGATCATGCCCACAAACGCCACCACCGGCGAGAAGGTCTTGGGCTGAATGATGGTCAGCAGCAGGCTGTCGCCGCTGATGTCCGCCAATCGGATAAGCTGACCCGTCACGGTGGTGCCGATGTTGGCGCCCATGATCACGCCCACGGCCTGAGGCAGGGCCATAATGCCCGAGTTGACCAGACCGATGACGATGACGATGGTACCGGCACTGGACTGAATGATGCCGGTGATGAAGGTACCCAGAAGAATGCCCCGGATGGTGGAGGAGGTGAGCTTCTGCAGAATGCTCTGCATCTTTCCGCCCGCGACCTTTTCCAGGCCGGCGCCCATGATGGTCATGCCATACAGGAACAGCGCCACGCCTCCGGCGAGTTGAATCATATCGGTTATTGTCAAAAAACCACTCCCATTTTCCGCTTGGGGCGCAGCGGCCTGCGCCGATGAATTGTGGAACCTGTGGGGAAACATCGGCCCTTTCTGCATCGATGATTCAGAACAGCACATTGTCTGTGTCGGATCATCGACCTTTCCCGTCGAACAAGAGCCGATTTGGGTTTATTATACCATCCCGAAGGGGGCGTTTGCAATGTTCTGGTATTCTTTGTGTAAAGTTTTTGTATAGGGCTGCAATACATCCTGAACCGGGAAAATAAAAAAGCATGAGGAACCGGGCCTCACGTGTTAAGACTGCGCGGTCGCACCGCAGCTTAACCAAAGAAAACCCGATTCCTCATGCACAAACGTACAATCGCGTATCGATGTTTGCCCGCAAAGCCAGGCATCCTGATTGCCTGTTCTGCTTCAAACCTTCGTCATATCTTTTTCAAGAGAGGATTCAGCACGAGCGAAAACACATAGCTTCCAATACAAACCGCGAGATAGGCCAAAATCCGCTCCTGCATTTTTTCAACGTTCCAAAAATGATAGATCAAAAAAATGAACAGATAATGCCCCAGGTACATCCCCAATGTATTTTTGCCAACGCTGCATACAACCCGTGTGAGTGCATTGCGATTCTCAAATTGAATGGTCAACGCAAACATTCCCAATAGAAAGGCCACCATAAAAATCGAACCGTAATTAAACGCCGGATCATAGGTTACCCCCGTGGATACCGAAATGTAGTATGCCAAGCCAAAGGCAGCCGGCCAGGATAAAACGCCCAGCACAATGAGCAGAACGCGGGTTGATTTTATGGCCTCCAAATTGTGCCACATGATTCCGCCAAGCATGAAATAGAAAACATACCAGCCGTTTCCAATGGGATTCAAGCGATACATGAAATCAATACCGCGAGACAGCATGTCTGTGCCAAATCTTGGGGCAAGAATGTCCCTCACAAATCCCAGTGTGCGCAGCCCCAACACAAAAAGCGAAACCACGCCAAACAGATACTTATAGAGGTCGTACTTCTCGTTAAACAAATACCACAGCAAAGGATATACAAGATACACCGCCAGAAGGTTCTGCAAAAACCAGAGCACCCCTGTATATTGCGCCCCTACTTGGATATTCAAAACAGCACGCAGAACATCTTTCAGGGTAAATGTGTCCACATTATTGTCCAAGTGCATACCAACGACGGCCAACACGCCGCCCCAAAGGATAAGAACCAGAAAGAGCCTCAGCATTTTTTCCGCATGTGCTTTGAGGTTCATGTTCTTCTTTTTCAGCAAAAGGAGGCCATTGATCGTAACAAATACAGGCACACCCTCTGAAATAATGCGGAATGCATATTGCAGGAGTCTGCCTGCGCTATCCGTCTCCATGAACTCCGGTTTCCACAAAGGCACATGGATGGTTATCACCATCAGAATTCCCAATGCCTTCATAAGGTCCAGATTGTCCATTCTTTTTGTCTGTTCCATTTCATTCTCCTCGTTTCAGATTTTCTGCCCGCAAGGCCGCTTTGGCAGGAACGGCGGCGGCAAAATCCGCTTCTCCCATCAAGCACAGAAAATCCACAGTGGGGGCCGGTGCACTGCCCGATCTGCGCGGATGCGCAGTTTATACGCCCCCTAAAGCAGTATCTATCATACACGAAACCAGACTGCTTTACAAGAAGAAAAAACACCGCATTTTGTTTTATATTACAGGGCTGCCCTGCCTCTTAGACAAGGAGCAGACCGTTCGTTTGCAAGGGCGGCTGAGCGCGGCTTCCAAAAGCGCGTCTCAGCCCGCCAGCTCTTCCATGGCTTCCCGGGTGTTGTCCGCCGAGAACAGAAACGCCCCCGTGCTGCTGTACACCTCCACGTGCCCGCCCACCTGTTTGATGATGCAATCCATACGCTGACGCTCCTTTCCGTGCCGCCTGTCGGTACGCCCCCGGCCCCGCGTTTTGGGGCTTTCGGGGTGCGCTTTTTCTTTGATGATTGCATTATACAATAATTTAAGTCCCATAATCAGGATTTTCAGCGCGGGCGCAAAAAAAGAAAGACTCCCCCTGGGGAAGTCTTTCTTCTGCAAAATTCAATTCAGACAGAACCGGCCGTTTACGCCTTGGGCTGGGCCAGAGCCTTTGCCTGCTGCCGCCCGGTCACCTGGCCGTAGCAGTAGCGGATGATGTCCTTGCGACGGATAAGGCCGATGAAGTTCTTCCGGTCGTCCACCACCGGCACAAAGTTCTGGTTCATGGCGGTGTTCACCAGCTGCTCCATCCCGGTGGTCACGGGCACCGCCTCGTAATCCTTCCGGCGGGGGATCCGGGTGATGGGCACGTCCTCCGCCGCTTCGATGGACAGTCCCGTCATGTTCTTGATGCCCCACAGCAAATCGCCCTCGGTGATGGTCCCCACATAGGTTCCATCCCGTGCCAGAACCGGCACCGACGAATAGCGGTGGTACTCCATCTTTTCCAGCGTCTGGCGCAGGGTGAAGTCGTCATAAATAAACGCCACATCCTGCTTGGGGGTCAGGAAAAACAATAGATTCACGATGTTGCCTCCCAATGTTCCGGGCAAGGCCCGCCCGGCGTTCGTTCTGGTTTCAGTATACCACGCATTGCGCTCCGCTTCATGAAAAACCTGTGAACGCACCCGTTCTTTGCCCCAAACCGCCCGCATTGCCCCATCCAATCGTCTGTTTTTGTTGCCCGCTGGGCTTTTTCGCCCGTCTTTGCTCTGTTCAACCGGGGGCTTTCATGCTATACTATTGTATATTTTGCCAATTTTGATGCGGCTGTGGCCGCATCCAGCGCATAAGGAGCAAACCACATGAACATTCCTACCCTCATCGGCATTGTTCTGATCGTGACCGGCGTCATCGAGCTGGCCTGGGCCTTCCGCAACGGGCGCGGCCCCAAGCTGTGAGCCGCCGGGTTCTGGCGGCCTGCCTGGCCCTGGCCCTGCTGGCCGGGTGCAGCGCGGCCCCGGCCAGCACCCCCGCGGCCGCCGACGCCCAGCCCACGGCAGCCCCCACCGCCGCCCCCGCCGCCAGCGGGGTGCTGACCATCGGCCGCAGCACCGCCGGGTACAACCCCTATCTGAGCGACAACACCCTGGTGGAGCAGGACGCGGGCCTGCTGTTCGAGCGCTTTGTGCAGATCACACCGGACCTGGATCTGGATTACCGCCTGGCCGACGCCATTGACAGCGCCGGAAACCAGGTGGTCATCCACCTGCGGGGCGGCTGCTATTTTGCAGACGGCGACGCCATCACCCCGGACGATGCCGCCGCCAGCCTGTGGGCGGCCAAGGCCAGCCCCATGTACAGCGCGCGCCTTGCCAACCTGGAAAACATCACGGTGGACGGCAGCAGCCTGACCCTGACGCTGAGCCAGCCGGATTCGCTGTTCGGCTACCTGTGTGACCTGCCGGTGCTCAAGGCGGAGGAGGTCGCCTCCACCCAGCCCACCGCCTCCGGCCGCTACACCTACGGGGCGGACGGCACCCTGGTCAAGAACAGCCGTGCCCCCTTCCCCTCCAACGGGCCGGACGTGATCCACACCACCGAGGTGAACAGCTACGATGAGATGGTCAGCGGCCTTTCGGTGGGCAGCCTGAACCTCTACGCCGCGTCCGACAGTGCCTCCGGCAGCACCGGCTATTATGGGCAGGAGAGCTACTACAAAACCAACAACCTGATCTTTCTGGGTGTGAACTCCGGCGGCGACAGCCCGCTGGTCACCACCGGGGCCGGGCGGGCCATGGTCAGCCAGCTGGTGGACCGCCGCCAGCTGGCGGAATCCAGCTATCTGGGCCGGGCCTACCCCGCCGTGGGGGCCATCAACAGCTTTTACCCCTGCGTCAACTCCCAGCAGGTGCTGCTGGCCAACCAGAACACCGACGGCGTGGCCGAATTCTTTGCGCAGCTGGGCTACACCATGGACGTGCAGAGCGGCTACTGGGCCGACGGCACCGGCAAGCGCGCCAGCCTGCGGCTTCTGGTGTACACCGGCAGCACCTATAAAAAATACGCCGCCAGCCTGATCCAGCAGCAGCTGGGCAGCCAGGGCATTGAGGTGCAGATTCTGGAAACGGACGACTTCGACGCCTACCGCCAGCAGATCACCGACGGGCAATTTGACCTGTACATCGGCGAGATTAAGTTGTATAATAATATGGATTTGAGCCCCTTCTTTTCCGGCGGGGCTGCCAGCGCCCATCTGGCCCAGAGCGAAACTCTCTCGACGGCCTACGGGGCGTTCCGGGCCAACAAAAGCGCCGCCGGTGATTTCGAGGCCGTCTTTGCCGCCGAAATGCCGTACATCCCTTTGTTGTGGCGCAGCAATACGGTGGTGGCGGCCCGGGGCATCAGCGGGCTTACCAGCAGCTTGAGCGATGTGTTCTACTCGCTGGACGGGCTTCGCTTCGGCAATTCATGAGCAAAGGAGCGTTACCATGATTACCTATTACAATCCTCTGGGCGGCGTAAGCCTGACCAATGAGTATTTCGCGGGCCTGGTGGGCGAAGCGGCCCAGCACTGCTACGGCGTAGCGGGCATGGCCTCCTCCAGCGCCTCCGACAGCATTAAAAGCCTGATCCTGGGCAAAAACCGCGCCGATAAGGGCGTGCGGGTGTCCCAGGTGGACGGCAAACTTGCCATTGAGCTGCACATCATGGTGGGCTACGGCCTGAACATCTCCAGCATTGTGCAGAGCATTTCCCACCGTGTGCGCAACGAGGTGGAAACCGCCACGGGCCTGAAGGTGGCCCGCGTGGACGTTTGCGTGGACGATGTGATCGACGCCTGAATCCGGGCGCGCGGGCCGCTGCCCCCGTACCCGGCAGCGCAGACAGGCCCCGTTTGTGCGGGCGACTACTTTTTGAGGTGTAACAAACTATGACGATTTCCGGCAAGATTCTGCGTGACGCCATCATTTCCGGCGCCAACAACATCCAGAACCAGCGCGCCCGTGTGGACGAGCTGAACGTGTTCCCCGTGCCCGACGGCGACACCGGCACCAACATGGCCATGACCGTGGGCGCCAGCGTGCCCGAGCTGGAGGCCATGGAGGACAGCTGCACCGTGGCCGAGGCCAGCAAAACCGCCGCTTCCGCCATGCTGCGGGGCGCCCGCGGCAACTCCGGCGTGATCACCAGCCTGCTGTTCCGCGGCTTCTCCAAGGCGCTGGCCGGCAAGAAGGAAGCCACCGCCGCCGATCTGGTGGAGGCCCTGCAGAAGGGCGTGGAAGGCGCCTACAAGGCCGTGATGAAGCCCACCGAGGGCACCATCCTCACCGTGGCCCGTGTGGCCGGGGAAGAGGCCGCCGCTTCCGCCATCGCTGACCCCGCCGAGCTGTGGAAGCTGGTGCTGAGCGCCGGCCAGCGTGCGCTGGACAACACCCCCAACCAGCTGCCCGTGCTGAAAAAGGCCGGCGTTGTGGACGCCGGCGGCCAGGGCCTGATGATCATCTTCGAGGGTATGCAGCAGGTGTTCGAGGGCGGCGAGCCCATCCGCGCCGAGGAAGCCGCCCAGAACAAGGCCAAGCTGGATTCTTCCGCTGCCGGCAAGGGCGTTTATACCGACGACCTGATGAAGGTTGAGGACATTAAGAACGGCTACTGCACCCAGTTCCTGGTGCACAAGAACGAGGGCGCTTCCAGCGTCAAGCTGCGGGCCTTCTGCGAGTCCAACGGCGACAGTGTGGTGGTCGTGGAGGACGATGAGGTCATCAACTGCCATGTGCACACCGCCGACCCCGGCAAGATCCTGACCCACGCCATCCAGTACGGCTACCTGACCAACTTCAAGATCGAGAATATGCACGAGCAGTTCCTGGCCCGCCAGAAGCAGGGCAAGGGGCTGGAGAAGCAGAAGGCCGCCGAGCAGGCCCCCAGCGTGAACGAGTTCACCTACGCTGCGGTTGACCCCGAGCAGCCCTACGGCTTTGTGGCCGTGGCCGCCGGTGAGGGCCTGAAGTCCGTGTTCACCGACCTGGGCGTGAACGCCGTGGTGAGCGGCGGCCAGACCATGAACCCCTCCACCGAGGACATTGTGAGCGCCGTGCAGAGCGTGCCTGCCAAGACCGTGTTCGTGCTGCCCAACAACAAGAACATCATCATGGCCGCCGAGCAGGCCCAGAAGATCGCCGACCGGCGCATTGTGGTGCTGCCCACCCGCACCATTCCCCAGGGCATCACCGCCATGCTGAACTTCGACCCCGAGGCCGAGGTGGACGCCAATACCATCGCCATGATGCAGGCCGCCGACAAGGTCTCCACCGGTCTGGTCACCTTTGCCGCCCGCGACAGCGAGTTTGACGGCAAGAAGATCAAGAAGGGCGAGGTCATGGCGCTGGAGAACGGCAAGATCGTGAACACCGGCAGCGACCTGACCAAGATCACCTATCGTCTGGCCCGCAGCATCGCCAAGAGCAAGAAGGACGCACAGTTCATCACCCTCATCAGCGGCTGCGATGTGAGCGAGGAAGAGGCGGAGCACACCGCCGACCTGATCCGCTCCAAGGTGGGCGGTGACGTGGAAGTCACCTGCATCAGCGGCGGCCAGCCGGTGTACTACTACATGCTGGGCGTGGAATAAGCGGCAGTATGCGGATGATTTAACAATTCATGCAGCTCTGCGCCGCTCTCCCCGGCAGTTCGCTCCGGGAGGGCGGCGCTTTTTTGCGGTCTTCCGGCCCGCTTTGATGTTCCGCGAAAGGTGGTGTTTTTATGAACTGTGAGGATCAGGTGCAGTTTCTCAAGGGGGTTGGCCCGGTGCTGGCCAAAAAGTTTGCCCGGCTGGGCATCGTCACCGTGGGCGACCTGCTGGCCCACTACCCCCGCCGCTATGTGGACTACGCCCACCCGGTGCCGGTGCTCAGCGCCCCCACCGGGGAAGAGGTGGTGGTCAAGGCCACCGTTTACGCCAAGCTGGGCACCACCCGCCTGCCCGGCGGCCGCACCCTGGTCAAGGTGCAGGCCGGGGACGACTCGGCCCCCCTCACCCTCACCTGGTTCAACATCCCCTACGCCGCCGACAAGCTGCTGGTGGACGAAACCTACTGGTTTGCCGGGCGGGTGGGCGGCCCCCTCACCGCGCGGGAGATGGTCTCCCCGGTGGTGCGCACTCGCGCCCAGGTGAAAGCCGCGCCCTTTTCCGCCGTCTACCCCCAAACCGAGGGGCTTTCCAGCGCCGTCATCGGCCGGTGCGTGGCCCAGGCGCTGGAGCAGTGCGTTCCCCTGCCGGACCCCCTGCCCCCGGAGATGCGCCGCCGGTATCGCTTGCCGGACAAGTGGGCCGCCGTGCGGATGATCCACCGCCCCGCCGGGCCGGAGGAGATCACTGCCGCCCGCCGCCGCCTGATTTTTGAGGAGCTGCTGTGCCTGCAATTGGCCCTCACCCTCAGCCGCAGCCGGGGCCAGCAGCGCACCTCTGCCCCCATGGAGCCGCGCCCGCTGGAGCCGTTCTGGGCCAGCCTGCCCTTTGCCCCCACCGGCGCCCAGCGCCGGGCCGCCGAGGAGATCGCCGCCGACCTGTGCCGCCCCACCCCCATGAACCGTCTTTTGCAGGGCGATGTGGGCAGCGGCAAAACCCTGGTGGCGGCGGCGGGCATCTACCTGGCCGCCCTGAACGGCTGGCAGAGCGCCCTGATGGCTCCCACCGAAATTCTGGCGGTGCAGCACGCCGAAAATTTGCAGAAAACGCTGGCCCCCTTCGGGCTTCGGGTGGCGCTGCTCACCGGCAGCATGAAGGCGGCGGCCAAAAAGGCCGCACTGGCCGCCATTGCAAATGGCGAGGCCGACCTGGTGGTGGGCACCCACGCGGTGCTGGGCACCGGGGTGGAGTTTGCCCGGCTGGGGCTGGCCATTGTGGACGAGCAGCACCGGTTCGGCGTGCGCCAGCGGGGCCAGCTGGCCGGCAAGGCCGGCGCGCCCCACCTGCTGGTGATGAGCGCCACCCCCATTCCCCGCACCCTGAGCCTGCTGGTGTACGGCGATCTGGACGTGTCCATTCTGGACGAGCTGCCCCCCGGCCGGATGCCCATCAAAACCTACGCGGTCACGGGCAAAAAGCGGCGGGATATGTTCGCCTATCTGGACAAATGCATCACCGCCGGGCAGCAGGTGTACATCGTCTGCCCCCTGATCGAAGAAGGAGAGAACACCGCCCAGGGAATGCAGGCCGCGAAAACCTATCTGGAGCAGGTGGCCAAACCCCTGCTGCCCGGGCGGCGCATCGGCCTGATGCACGGGCGGCTCAAGCCCAAGGAAAAGGCCGAGGTGATGGCCGCCTTCTCAGCGGGCGAGCTGGACGTGCTGGTCTCCACCACGGTCATCGAGGTGGGCGTGGACGTGCCCCGGGCCGGGGTGATGGTCATCGAGAACGCCGAGCGGTACGGCCTGTCAGCCCTGCACCAGCTGCGGGGCCGGGTGGGCCGGGGCGGCGGGCAGGCGGTGTGCATCCTCATCAGCGACCACGAGGGCGAGGCCGTGCGGGACCGGCTGCGCTTTTTGTGCCACACCACCGATGGTTTTCAGGTGGCCCAGTACGATCTGGATCACCGCGGCCCCGGCGATTTCTTCGGCAGCCGCCAGCATGGCCTGCCCACCCTGCAGATCGCTGACCTGGCCGCCGACACCCGCGCCCTGTATGCCGCCCAGCAGACAGCCCACGAGCTTCTGGAGACCGACCCCGGCCTGGACAAGCCCGAACATCAGGTCCTTGCCCGCCAGGTGGAGCAGCTTCTGCGCCGGGCCGCCCTGAACTGAGCCGCTTTGGCGGCGGGCGCTTTGCCGGAAGGGACTTGCCTCCGACCTTCTGATTCGTAGTCAGAAGGTCAGGGTAGTCCCTGCCTGCGCTGCTGGTGCCGCCCCTGTGGGCGGGCCTTCGGGCGCTGGCCGCCGGGTTTGGGGGTTAAGCTCAGACGGTTTTCCACATTTTTTACGGTTTGTGTTGAAAGTGAGGCATTTTATGGCAGTGGAACTGTACATTGACGGCGGCCGGTTTGAGGACACCGCCGGATTTTATCGCCAGGTGACCGCCCAACTGGCCCGCCCCGGGGTTGC
Organism: uncultured Oscillospiraceae bacterium; assembly: GCA_934513685.1. GTDB lineage: Bacteria > Bacillota > Clostridia > Oscillospirales > Ruminococcaceae > SFJ001. The sequence goes on from CAKSWY010000010.1 coordinate 49,404, forward strand.
GGGCGGCGACAATCTGGACGCGCTGTGCGACCTGCTGCGGGGCGGCTTCGGCGGGGCGGTGAACGCCCCGGCCGTGGTGCGCTGGCAAAATTTTGCCCGCAGCCGCGCACTTCTGGGCGAGGGCTTTGCCGCCCGCGTCTGCCGGGTTCTGGCCGGTAACGCCGAGGAGGGCTTCCGCACCCTGATTCTGGAGGAGTAAGCCCCCGGCCAAAGCCGCGCCTAAAAAAGTTCCCAATTCGTTCTAATATATAAGTTCTACTATAAACCAAAGCGCCGCAGAAGGTTCCCCCTCTGCGGCGCTTGCCTGTCTCTATTCGTTTTTATGCTTTATGGTTGGTACCTGGGCAAATCCCGCACCGCAAATCGCGCCCGGCGCGGCCTAATTCCTCATTCCTAATTCCTAATTGTATTTATTCCAGCGGAATCAGATCCGTAAACACCGCCCGCATTTTGGTGCCGATGGGCTGGTCCTTGTGGTAGCGGCCGAACAGCCACTGCCTGTGGGCGGTTTTTTCGTTCAGCTCATCCAGAAAGCTGTGCAGCCAGTTGCGCTGCAGCCCCTGCAGGCCCAGAAAATCCAGTACCTTGCCCGGGGCCTCGTGGGTCAGAATGTAATCCACCGCGCCGCCGCCGCTGGCCCGAAGGTTCTCCCGGCAGGCGTCCAGCTCCTGCGGGGTGGGCAGCTCGGCCCGCCACCAGTTCAGGCCCTCGTCCCGGTCCTCAATGTCGTCGCTCTCGCCGCCGCCGAAACACAGCAGCTTTTTGTCCTCAATGGTCAGCACGCTGCCGCGCAGAATGTACCACAGGTTGCCCTCGATGTGCTTGGCCTTGCCGCCCATAAAATCCTCGGTGGGGTACTGGGCCAGCAGGTCAAAGTTTTCGTGGCAGCCGTCGATGAACAGGATCTTATACCGCCGCTTGCTGAGCCAATGGCGGTTTTTCTTCTCCTGTTTGGAATCGTCCCACAAAAAGCCGAAGTCTCCCAGCACGATCAGCGTGTCGCCTTTTTTCAGGCCCGCAACCGGTTTTTCCTTAAAGCGGTCGATCTGGCCATGGGTGTCTCCTGTCACATAGATCATAAATCCCAGTCCCTCCGCGCAAAAAACGCTCTGAAACACTTTATTATCCTGATAAAAACTGCTATAATAGCAGAAACCCCTATCTGTCAAGACACATTGCCTCCGGCCCGCTTTTGCGGCTGCGGCCGGCCCCACCCGGGGCAGCGTGAGGCAGGTGTGTGGGGCCTTTGGCCGGGCAGCCTACCGCTGCCCCGGTTTTTCCGCATTTATTTTATCGCGTTTTAAAGGAATTGTCCACATGAAGAAACTGAAACGTACTCTGGCCTGCCTGCTGGCAGTGATGCTGCTGGCCGGTATGTTTGCCCTGCCCGCCTCTGCGGTGGGCTTTACCCCCAACTTTGAGATCGCGGCCCCCGCTGCCTACATCGTAAACACCGACACCAACATCATCGTGTACGAAAAGGACAGCGAGACCCAGTACCAGGCCGCCAGCCTCACCAAGCTGATGACGGCCATTCTGCTGCTGGAGGAATACGGAGACGACCTGGACAGCACCACCGCCACCGTCTCCAACGCCGTGCAGGATTATGTTTATATCCACGGCGGCTCCAACGCGGACATTCGCGCCGGCGAGAGCCGCACCCTGCGCCAGATGCTGTACGCCATGATGCTGCCCAGCGCCAACGAGGCCGCCCTGGCGGTGGCCGAGCTGATTGGCGGCGGCTCTTCCTCCAACTTTGTGGCCATGATGAACGCCCGCGCCAAGGACATTGGCTGCACCAACACCGTGTTTGTGGACGCCTGCGGCCTGGACGAGGGCAACCTGACCACCGCACGGGATATGTACCTCATTCTGCGCTACGCCATGAGCTTTGACCTGCTCAAGGAAGTGGTCAAGACGCCCCTGTACAACATGGGCCTGTACCCCCGCTATATGGACGGCAGCTACAACATCCGCACCACCGACATGATGATCGCCTCCTCCTTCGGCGGCGATTATTACCGCAGCTACGCCCAGGGCGGCAAAACCGGCAGCCTGGGCGAATGGCAGAACTTCGCCTGCTGGCATGTGCAGGACGGCGAGACCTACATCAGCGTGGTGCTGAACAGCCCCGAGAGCTGTGACCCCTACACCTACCCCACCAAACGCCCAGCCCTGTATGAGACCGGCGAGCTGATGGACTGGGTGTACGACAGCTTTTCGCTGCAAAGCGCCCTGGACGTGGGCCAGGCCATCACCGAGGTGAAGGTGAAGTACTCCACCGAGGCCGACACCCTGCGCCTGTACCCGGCCGACAGTATGTACACCATCCTCCCGTCGGACAGTGACGGCTCCGTCACCCAAAAAACGTTCCACCTGCCCGACAGCGTGGCCGCCCCCATCAAGCAGGGCGACGTGGTGGGCACCGTCACCCTCAGCCTCTCGGGTGAGGTCATCGGCACGGTGGATCTGATTGCCGAGCGGGACATTGCCCGCAACCCGGTGCTGTTTGTGGCGGAAAAGATTGGCGAGTTCTTCGGCAGCCTCTACTTCCGGGTGGTGGTCATCCTCACGGTGATCGCCGTGGCGCTGTATCTGGCCTGGTACGTGTGGTACTGGACCCAGCACCGCAACTCCCGCAAGGTGCGCCGCAGCCATCCGGACTGACCGCACCCCCTTCGCATCCCCGTTTTTTATAAGGATCTTCCGCCCGTCGGCGTGCCTGCACGCGGCCCGGGCTGTGGATAGAAAAGGCAGGCCGGCCCTTTGCCCGGCGCGTTGCTTGGTGCGCCCCAAAGGCAAGCCCAGCCGGCCTGCTGCGATTAGGCGGCCCATTCTGCGCCGCAAAACAGAAGAAAGCTGGTACAACAATGCTGGACGTAAAACGCAACCTGACGACCATGATGGACTTTTATGAGCTGACCATGGCGGCCGGCTACCTGGAAGAGGGCTATGAGGACAAGATCAGTGTCTTCGATATGTTCTTCCGCAAGGTGCCGGACGGCGGCGGCTATGCCATCATGGCCGGCCTGGCCCAGTTCATCGAGGCCATTGACAACCTGTCCTTCACCGAGGCGGACATTGAATATCTGCGCAGCACCCATGTGTTCAACGAGAAGTTCTTGGACTATCTGCGCCACTTCTCCTTCCACTGCAACGTGTGGGCCATTGAAGAGGGCACGCCCATCTTCCCGCAGGAGCCCATCGTCACCGTGGAAGGCCCCTCCATCGAGTGCCAGCTGATCGAGACCTTGCTGCTGGTCACCTTCAACCACCAGTGCCTGATCGCCACCAAGTCCAGCCGCATCGTGCGCGCCGCCGCCGGCCGCCCTGTGATGGAGTTTGGTGCCCGCCGTGCCCAGGGCTACGACGCTGCCTACTACGGCGCCCGCGCCTCCTACATTGGCGGCTGCGGCTCCACCAGCTGCGTGATGGCCGCCCGCGACTTCGGCATTCCCGCCTCCGGCACCATGGCCCACAGCTGGGTGCAGATGTTCCCCAGCGAATACGACGCCTTCAAGAAGTACGCCCAGCTGTATCCGGACGCCTGCGTGCTGCTGGTGGATACCTACAGCGTCACCAAGAGCGGCATTCCCAACGCCATCAAGGTGTTTGACGAGGTGCTCAAGCCCATGGGCAAACGGCCCAAGGGCGTTCGCATTGACTCCGGCGACATTGCCTACCTCTCCAAGAAGGCCCGCCAGATGCTGGATGAGGCCGGCTACCCCGACTGCACCGTCTGCGCCTCCAACAGCCTGGACGAGTACCTGGTGCGCGACCTGATCCTGCAGGGCGCCCGGGTGGACAGCTTCGGCATTGGCGAGAACATGATCACCGCCCGCTCCAACCCGGTGTTCGGCGGCGTGTACAAGCTGGCCGCCGTGAAAGAGGACGACGGCAGCTACACCCCCAAGATCAAGGTGAGCGAGAGCGTGGAGAAGCTGACCATTCCCGGCCTGAAGAAGGTGTGGCGTATTTACGACAGCGACGGCAAGGCCATGGCCGACTACGTCACCCTGGCGGACGAAGTGGTGGACACCAAATACGGCATCACCCTGTTTGACCCGGTGGAAACCTGGAAAGAGCGCACCTATGTGAACTGCACCGCCAAGTGCCTGTCCACCCCCATCTACGTGGGCGGCAAGCGCGTGTATGAAAGCCCAGCTCTGGCGGACATCCAGAAGTTCTGCAAAGCCCAGATCGCTACCCTGTGGGACGAAGTGACCCGCTTCGAGAATCCCCACTGCTACTACGTTGACCTGAGCCAGACCCTGTGGGATCTGCGCCAGAACCTGCTGAAGAAGATGAGCCGCTGACCCGGCCGCGGGGGGTCTCCGCCTCTTCGCCGCAGATTCAATATTCAAAGCAAAACCAAAAAAGGTGTTCGGCTTAAAAGCCGAACACCTTTTTGTTTTGTCTGTTTTGTTTTTCTGGCCATGCACGGGGGCGGCACGGCCCGGGCGGCTCACCCGGCCGCGTAGGTCCAGAAGTTCTCCAGCCGCTCCGGCTCGTTCATGTGGGCGTACACCGCCGTGCGGTACAGACTCAGCAGGTCGTCCTCCGCGATCTGCTTTTCGTCCAGCCAGCTGCCGTCGGCCGCCATCACGCCCTGGGCGCACACCACCGGATAGCGCTGGGCCACCTGGGCCAGCAGCTTCTGGTAGCCGGTCAGCGGCAGGCCGGCCTGCCCGGCCAGATAGAGCTGCAGGTCGTTCAGGCCGCAGAGGGGCAGCTGCTGTTCCTCCTGGCTCTGGTTGCACCAGATGAAGTAGGGCACCTGATAACGCAGATGCTCCTGAGCGTCCTGCCCGCTCTCGTACCGGCTGTAAAACGCCTCGTCCACCCAGGGCTGGTGGTCGCCGAAGAACACCACATAGGTCTTGCGGGGGCGCTGTTCCAGCTGCTGCAAAAACTCCTTCAGGGCCGCGCCGCTCTCCTTCACCAGCGTCAGATACTGGCAGGTCTGGCTGCAGCCGGTGCGGCTGTCCAGCAGGGCGTTGAGGTCGGCAAAGTCCTCTTCCTCGTAGCTGCCGTGGTTCTGAATGGTCACGTTGAAGAGGAACTGCGGCCCGTCTGCCTCTTCCAGCACCCGAAGCACCTGGGAATAGTTCGCCTGATCCGACACATACCGGCGGAGCATCTCGGTGTTTTCGTAGTCCGCCAGGAACACCAACCGCCCAAAGCCCAGTTTGGGATACACCTGCTCCCGCGACCACACGATGCCCTCGTTCGGGTGCATGGCCACAGTGCCGCTGCCCAGCTGGGCCAGCAGGCCGGGCAGGGCGGGCACATCCTGCCGGATGGCCGTCTCGTAGGGAATGGGGGTGCCGGTGTAGAACAGCAGGCTATCCCCCGTGAGGAACTCATACTCCGCATTGGGCGTGTTGCCGCCGAACACCGAGGAATAGGCCGTGCCGTGGGCCGACCGGGCCAGAATCTCGTCCCAGTCCCGGTAGATCTCCGGGGCGATCTGCGCCCCGTAACAGCGCAGATCTGCGAAGGACTCGTTCATAATCACCACGATATCTGGCGTCTCTGCTACTTTTGTACCTGCATCCGAAGAATATTGCCCCAGCTGCTGCAACTGGGCTTCATAGTTCTTCGGTTTTTTCAGGGGCAGGTCCCGGCTTTGCAGAAACAGGTTGGCCACAAAGGCGTTCTGGGTGCTGATGTAGGAGGAGGTCACTCCGCTGGCCGGAATGAGCGGCGAGACCCACAGCAGCACACCGGCCGCGGCGGCCCCAAGGCCCAGGGCCGCCCGGAACCCGGCCGACCGGGGCGCGCCCGCACACAGGCCGCCCGCCCAGTGCAGGGCTGCCAGCGTCCAAAGCCACAGCACCGCCAGCACCATGATTTTGGGGGACAGCGCCAGTCGATAGCCCCCCGCCACGTTGAGCGCCGCCCGCCAGGAACCAATGTCCTGCCATTGCAGGGCCGTACCGCGGAACTGTAACAGCGCCAGGTTCAGCAGCGCCAGCAGCCCCGAAATCGTGACGCAGACGCCGCCTGCAAGCCCCGGGCGGCCCAGCAGGCCCCACAGCAGGCAGAACAGCACCAGCCAGAGCACCAGCGCCCAGAGCTTCGGCACCAGCTTGAAGTAGAGGAACACGCCGATGTCCGTTGAAACAGCCTGAAGGCACTGGGCCAGCACCGGCACCGCGGCCAGCAGCACAAACGCCCGAGCCCGCTTTGGCAGCCGCTGCACCGCCAGGCCGCACGCCAGCAGCACCAGCGCCGCCAGAAGGCCATCCTTCAGGGCAAGGGTGTCGGTGCCTTTGCTCACCGCCAGAATGCCAAGGCCCGCCAGCAGCAATGCGCAGAAGCCCCGCCGGGCCTTTGTGTCATCCTTTGAAACCATCATATATGCTTCCATCCGTTCTTCGTTTCGCGGTGGGGCGATCCTGCCGCCCCGCCCGCGCAGCAGCCCGCCTGGGGCCGCCGGGCAAAGCATTTTTACGTCCGCTTTACATCTGATTGTATTTTACATGGAAATGCCCCCGCCTGCAAGCCCGGAGAGGGCTTTGCTGTGCGGCAGTACGCGGAGTTTGTCCTTTTGCGCCGGGGCCAAGCGCGATAAACGCCGGAAACGCAAAAAACGTGGCAAAACTTTCGTTCTGCCACGTTTCAATGGTTGCGGGAGGCGGATTTGAACCACCGACCTTCGGGTTATGAGCCCGACGAGCTACCAGGCTGCTCCATCCCGCGATATATAAAAACAGCCTTGCGGCTGATTTTGCCGCCCTCTCTCGAGTGCTTATTCAGTATAGCACCGGGGTGCCCTTCTGTCAACACTTTTTTGAAAAGTTTTTTGAAAAAGTTTGAGTTTGCCTCTGCCGCCGGGGCACCTTCCCCGTTTGTCCCGCCGGGCGGGCGCTGTGCTTTTCAATCCGGCCGGTTTTCGCTATAATAAGGAATATTGCGGGGGCGCTGTTCCCCGCATGGATTTTTCCCGAAAGCGAGGTTTCCCGAATGGATCTCTCTTCCCTGTTTCAAGTAAAAGCTGCCTGGAGCGGCTTTCAGCGGCGGCACCCGAAGTTCGTGCTGTTCTGCCGGGCAGCAAAGCCCCGCATCGCCGAGGGCACGGTGCTGGAAATCACCGTCACCCCGCCCGACGGCCAGCCCCTGAGCATGAACTTAAAGGTAGCCGCGCAGGATCTGGAGGCCCTGAACCAGCTGATGAGCCTGGCCGGCCAGAACCCGGCGCCTTGACCGCCGCCCCTCTTCCCCCACCCATTCGCCGCACTGCGGCAGAAAGGACGTTACCATGACCGAACCTGTTCTGTATGAGGGCCGCCCCGCCGATGAGACCGGCCGCCTGCCCCGCGAGATCCGCACCTACGACCTGCTGGACCGCTTGGGCATTCCCTTCCAGCGCACGGACCACGCCCCCGCCACCACCATGGAGGTGTGCCACGACATTGACGCCGTGCTGGACGTGCTGATCTGCAAGAACCTGTTTTTGTGCAACCGGCAAAAGACGAACTTTTACCTCTTGATGATGCCCGGCGACAAGCCCTTTAAAACCAAGGACCTCTCCGGCCAGCTGGGGGTTGCCCGCCTGAGTTTTGCAGACGAAACCCACATGGAAGAAATGCTGGACCTGCTGCCCGGCAGCGTGAGCATCATGGGCCTTGCCAACGACACCGCGCACCGGGTACAGCTGGTGATCGACCGGGAGGTGCTGGAGGGCGAGTACATCGGTTGCCACCCCTGCATGAACACCAGCAGCATCAAGCTGAAAACCAGGGACGTGCTGGAAAAGTTCCTGCCCGCCGTGGGCCACACCCCCACGGTGGTGGACCTGCCCTGGCCCGCCCCGGAAGAGGGCCAGCCCGGCTGAAAACGGCTCAAACCACCCGTTGTGCCCGGTTGCACCTGCCGCGGCCTTGTGCTACAATTTAAGCACAAGCTACGTGCACGGCCCTGTGCGCGGCGGCCCGGTGCCGGGCGGCTGCGGCGCGGCCTGCAGGGCGGACTAAACAAGAACGGAGCGTGCGTGATTTTATGATTCGCATTACTATGGAAAACGGCAAAACCATCGATCTGGAGCTGGACGCCAAGGCGGCCCCTCTGACCGTGGAGAACTTTCTGAAGCTGGTGGGTGAGGGCTTTTATGACGGCCTGATCTTCCACCGGGTCATCCCCGGCTTTATGATCCAGGGCGGCTGCCCCCAGGGCACCGGCATGGGCGGCCCCGGCTGGCACATCAAGGGCGAGTTTGCTCACAACGGCTGGAACAACCCCATCAAGCACACCCGCGGCGTCATCAGCATGGCCCGCGCCATGGACCCCAACTCCGCCGGCAGCCAGTTCTTCATCATGCATGAGGATGCCCCCCATCTGGACGGCGACTACGCCGCCTTCGGCCATGTGGTGAACGGCATGGACGTGGTGGACGAGATTGCCGCCACCCCCACCAACTACGCCGACAAGCCCCTGAAGCCCCAGGTCATCAAGACCATCCGCGTGGTGGAAGAGTAAGCGCAGAATCTACGCAGCGAGGCCCGGTACCAAAAGGTACCGGGCCTCGTTTTTGTTTGTGTGCGTTTTGCGCCCCTGCTTACTCCTCAAAAGAGAAGTGCAGCACGTCCGGGCGGCTGTAATGGCCGCAGGGGTCAAACTCCATCCGGCTGGCGTACACCTTCGTCATATCCAGGTTGGCAAACAGGATGTCCTCCTTGTCCCACACGGGGCCGGCCACCGCGTGGCCGTAGGGGTCCAGAATGCTGCTGCCGCCCCGGCAGACCTTCTCCGGCAGGGCTTCGATCTCCTGCGGCCGGGCCAGGCCCGCCGGGTAATCGGCCCGGTCAAACACCATGTTGGCGTTGAACACATAGCAGTGCCCCTCAATGGCGATGTGCTCCACCGTGGCCTGCCACTCGGGGTTGTCGTTGGTGTTGGGGGCCAGGTACAGGGCCACGCTCTTCTGGTACAGGGCCACCCGGGCCAGCGGCATATAGTTTTCCCAGCAGATCAGGCTGCCGGCCGTGCCCCAGGGCGTTTCGGCCGTAGGGAAGTACCCCTTGTCCGCATCGCCCCACACGCAGCGCTCGCTGCCCGTGGGCTTGAGCTTGCGGTGGCAGAACACCAGCTCCCCTTCCGGGCTGAACAGCAGATTGGAGTTGTACAGGGTGGCCGTCACGGCGTCCCGCTCCGAAACGCCGATGCTCACCCAGGCCCCGGCCTCTTTGGCCGCCCGGGCCAGCCGGGCAGTCTCCTCCCCCGGCACCAGGATGGAGTTCTCGTAGTACATGGTCCAGTCGCTGCGGCCGTCCTCTTCCCGGTGGCCCACGGTAAAGCCGAAGCTCATCCCATAGGGGTAGCCGGGAATGAACAGCTCCGGAAAGACGATGAACCGGGCCTTGCCCTCAGCGCACTTTGCAATGAGCTTCACCGCCTTGTCGGTGCAGGCGGCCTTGTCAAACAGCACCGGCGCGGCCGGGCCGCGTTTGACATTTGGCGCTTGGGGGAATACGGCTTTTTACCGGTTCGTGCCCCGGTAGAACAGCGCCACGGTGCCCGGGCCGGAATGGGCGCCGATCACCGGGCCGATCATGTTCAGCTCAATGCGGCCGGCCCCGATGGCGCGGATCTTCTCGGCCACATACTGAGCGTCCGCCAGGCAGTCGCCATGGCTGATGAACACGGTGCCGGTCTTATCCAGCGCGCCGTCCTTGTAGTGTTTCACCAGCGCATCCAGGCTGGCCCGGCGGCCCCGCACCTTTTCCATGGGGATGAGCTTGCCCTCGCTGTCCACGTGCAGCACCGGCTTAATGCCCAACAGCGTACCGGCCACCGCCGCCGCGCCGGACACACGCCCGCCCCGTTTGAGGAACATCAGATCCTCCACAGTGAACCAGGCGCAGTAGCTCTGCCCCTGGGTGCGCACATAGTCGGCCACCTCGTCCAGGCTCTTGCCCTGCTTGCGCAGCAAGGCCGCCTCAAAGGTCAGCAGACCCTCGCCCATGCTGGCCTGAAGGGTATCCACACACACCACGCGGCGGCCGGGGTACTCCTCCATCAGGTCCTGCGCCGTGATGCAGGCCGTCTGGTAGGTGCCCGAAAGCCCGCTGGAAAACGCCAGGTACAGCACGTCCTTGCCCTGTTCCAGAACCGGGGTGAAGGTCTCCCGCAGCATCTCCATGGTCAGCTGGCTGGTGGTGGACATACCGCCGCTGCGCAGGGCCGCGTAAAAATCCGCCATGGGCATTTCCCGCCCGTCCGGATAGTTCTTATAGCTCTGGCCGTTCAGGGTAAAGCTCATGGGCATTACCACCGCATCCATCTCCTCGATCAGCGCGGGAGACAGATCGGTGGTGGAATCCGTAAACAGTACATAATCCTGCATGATAGTCCTCCTTTTCTGCAAAGGCCTCTTCTGCATGAGCGTGCGCGAAACGCCGCTCACTCAAAGTTGCCGGTCAGCGCCATCACGGCGGCCAGAACGGCGGTGGGGGCGGTTTCGCACCGGAGAATGCGGGGACCAAGGCCCACCTGCACCGCTCCGGCCCTGCACAGCGCCTCGGCCTCTTCGGGGGCAAAGCCGCCCTCGCTGCCGGTGATGAGGGCCAGCCGGCCGTTCTCCGGCACGCCCTCCAGCGCCGTGCGCAGGGGCACGCCGCCCCCCTCATACAGCAGAATCGCTCGGTCGTACCCGGCCAGCAGTCCCGGCAGGGCCGCGAAGTCCACCGGGGCTTCCACGTCCGGCACGGCCCCGCGGCCGCACTGCTTGGCGGCCTCCAGGGCAATGCGGCGGCGGCGCTCCAGCTTCTGCTCTTCTTTTTTGGGCTGGGCCACGCAATAGCGGCTGGTGAAGGGCTGGATGGCCGAAGCTCCCAGCTCCACGCCCTTTTGAATGATGGTCTCCAGCTTATCCAGCTTGGGGTAGGCCACAAACAGGGTCACCTTCAGCGGCGGCTCGGCGTTGCTGGGGGTGCGGTCCAGCACTTCCAGCATCACGGCCTCCGTGCCAACATCGGTCACGCGGGCGGTCATGTCGGTGCCCTGCCCGTCGCACAGGGTGATCACGTCCCCCTCTTTGGCCCGCATCACCCGGGCCAGATGATGGGCATCCGGGCCGGTGATCCGGGCAAAATTGCCCAGAATGTCCTGGGTGAAATAGCGGTGCGGCATGGCGCTCCTCCTGTTCTCAGGCGCGGGGATGGCGGCACAGGATGCACTCCCAGCCGTTCTCTTCCCGGATCTCCACGACCTCCAGTCCGGCGGCGCGCAGGCCGTCGGCCACCTCGTCGCGGCGGGTGTCAATGATGCCGCTGGCGATGAAGGTGCCGTTCTCGGCCAGCAGGGCGGGCACGGCGGGGGCCAGGTGCAGAATGGCGTTGGCCACAATGTTGGCGGTGATCAGGTCATACTTGCCGCTGGCCTTGTCGCTCAGATCGCCCACAAGCACGCGGAACCGGTCCTGCACGCCGTTCAGCTCGGCGTTCTCCCCGGCGGTGCGCACGCACATGGGGTCAATGTCCACGCCCTCGGCGGTTTTGGCCCCCAGCAGCAGGGCCGCAATGGCCAGAATGCCGCTGCCGGTGCCGATGTCCAGCACGCGCTCGCCGCCCTTCACCAGCTCGTCCAGCACGGTCAGGCACAGGGCCGTGGTCTCGTGGGTGCCGGTGCCGAAGGCCATGCCCGGGTCCATGCGCAGCACGGTGCGGTCAGTGTCATACTCCTCCCAGCTGGGCACAATGGCCAGGCGCTGGCCAATGTCCATGGCGTGGTAATACTGCTTCCAGGCGGTCTCCCAGTCCTGCTGCTCCACGCCCTCGGTGTTCAGGGTGTAGGGCATTTCGCAGCTGTCCAGCCGGTCCTTCAGCAGGGCCAGCACCTCGGCGGGCGGCTCGTCCGGCGCAAGGTACATATGCACAATGACCTGATCCCGGGGCTTGTCCAGCAGGTCCTGCTCGATCAGGTCCACATGGGCAATGGCTTCCACCTGGGCTTCCAGGTCGCTGTAATCCTCAATGTAAATTCCGCCGCCGGAAATGCCGGTGGCAATGGCCTCAGCCTCTTCGGCGCGGGTCTTCGGCACAGTGATGCGGATATCGGTCCATTCCATCCTGGTTCCTCCCAAAAACGGCCTTGCTGCCCTGGGCGGCGCGGCCGGTTGTTTTTTCGGTTTCGGCCCGGCGGCACACCCGCCGGAGTTCCGAGACAGAGATAGTATATCATATTCCCCGCTGAAATGGTATAATAAAGTGGGCAATGGCGCAGCCTTTCCGGCGCGCCCTCCCCTTTTTGCGGGAGCTGCCCGGATTCTTTCCAGAGAGGAGTTGTGCCATGAACTGGCAGCTGATCGACAACAATGAAATGGAGCGCATCCACGTGCGGGAAATGCACCGGGATTTTCCCCCGGGCGAACTGAAGGGCGTGGACGTGATGGAGCGCCTGCGGGCCGACGGCTGCTACTGGCCCTATGCCTGTTACGACGATGCGGGCCAGCTGCTGGCCTACGCCTTTTTGTGCGGCCTGCCGGGTGAGGCGAACGTGCTGCTGGATTACTACGCCGTTCTGCCCGCCATGCGCTGCCGCGGCCTTGGGGCCGAGCTGCTGGCCCGGCTGCGCGGGGTGTGCGCCGGGCGGTGGCAGGGCATCTTCATTGAGGCCGAGGACCCCGCCGAAGCCCCGGACGAGGGGCTGGCCATCCGCCGCCTGGGCTTTTACACCCGGGCCGGTGCCCGGATGCTGAAGTGGGAAAGCCGGGTGTTCGGCGTGCGCTACCGGCTGTTCTGCCTGCCCTGTACCCAGCCGGACGCCCCCACCGCCGAGGACGACGACCTGGTGGGCAGCCTTGCCCGCCTGTACCACGAGATGGTGCCCGGCCCGCTGTATGGCCCCAACGTGGCCTTCTGGCGGGCGGATGCCCAGCGCCCCACCTTTGGCTGACCCACATCGGCGGGCGGCTGCCCCTTTCCTTCGGCCCTTACTTCCTATATAATAACTGGTTGTAGGAAAATTCCGGCGGCACCGCCCGCCGGGGCTTAAAAATTCTCGGCCTGCTGCGCCATGGGCGCCCTGCCGTTTTTTGGAAGTGTACCATGAAACAATTGCTCAGTTTTGTCATTCCCTGCTACCACAGCGCCGAGACCCTCCCCGCCGTGGTGGAGGACATCCGCCGCACCGTGGAGGCCGATGGCCGCTACGACTTTGAGGTGATTCTGGCCAACGACAACCCGCCGGATGACACCTGGCAGGTCATTCAGCAGCTGGCCGCCGCCGACCGGCGGGTGAAGGGCCTGTGCATGATCCGCAACTTCGGCCAGCACGCCGCCCTCATGGCCGGTTACCGGGCCAGTAAAGGCGACATCATCATCAGCCTGGACGACGACGGCCAGACCCCGCCGGACCAGGTGTTCAAGCTGGTGGACGCGCTGGACGGCACGGTGGACGCGGTGTACGGCGACTACCCCGCCGACCACAAATTTGCCAACCCCTTCCGCCACTTCGGCAGCAACGTCAACGACAAAATGGCCGAATGGCTGCTGAAAAAGCCCAAGGGGCTGTATCTGGCCAGCTACTACGCCGTGCCCCGCTATGTGATGGACGAGGTCATCCGCTATCAGGGCCCCTACCCCTATGTGGACGGGCTGGTTCTGCGCAGCGCCGGGCGCTTTCGCAATGTTCCGGTGGAGCACAAGGACCGGGCCATGGGCCAGAGCGGCTATTCGCTGAAAAAGCTGCTGGGCCTGTGGCTGAACGGCTTCACCTCCTTCTCGGTGGTGCCTCTGCGGCTGGCCACCCTGGCGGGCGGGCTGTTCGCCTGCGCGGGCTTTGTGTTTGCGCTGGTGACCATCCTCCGCAAGCTGGCCCTGGGGGCCGCCATTGACCCGGGCTGGACCAGCATCGTCTGCCTGATGCTCATCATCGGCGGTATGCTGATGGTGATGGTGGGTCTGGCCGGGGAATACATTGGCCGCATTTATGTGAGCATGAACGCCGCCCCTCAGTACGCCCTGCGCCAGACCTGCAATCTGGAAGAGGACGATGCCGCCCCGGAGCAGACGCCTGCCCCCTGAACGGTGGGCCGCTTTCTGCAAACCTGAGCCGCTTTTTCACAACACAAAGGAGACTTTATGCGCTCTGATTCTTCCCGCCGGGATCTTCTGGGGCCCGGCCTTCTTCTGGCAGCGCTGGCGCTGCTTTTGTGGCGCTGCACCCTCACCTTCTGCTGGTCGGACGAGGGGTTCTATCTGGCGCTGGCCCATCGGTTCTGGCTGGGAGACCTGCCTTTTGTGGACGAATGGAACACCGCCCAGCTGTACGCGCCCTTCCTTTTGCCCTTCTACGCCCTGTGGCGGGCGATAACCGGCGGCACCACGGGCATTTATCTGGCCGCCCGGGTGGCGGCGGTGCTGCTGCAGTTTGCGCTGGCCTTCGCCCTTTACCGGGCGCTTCGGCCCCGGGGCCGCGGCACGGCGCTGGCGGCCAGCCTGCTGGTGCTGGTGTACGCCAAGGCGGGCATTGGGGGGCTGAGCTACTACACCCTGTGCTACCTGTTCTTCGGCACCGGGCTGCTGCTTTTTTACTTCGCCTGTGAGGCTGCCTCCACCGCGCGCATGGGCCTGTGCTTTGCCGTCGGGGCCGTGATGGCGCTGGCCGTGGTGTGTATGCCCTATCTGGCCGTTCTGTGGGTGCTGCCGGTGGTGTTCCTGCTGCTGCCTTCCGCCCATGGGCGGCGGGGGCCGGTGCTGGCTTTTCTCGGCGGCACCGGAGCCGCGGCGCTGGTGTATCTCGCCTGGCTGCTGCACCGGGTAAGCCTGAGCGAGCTGCTGGAATACCTGCCCTTTGTGCTCATGGATCCGGACGGCTCCAGCACCTCTCTGCCGGTGCTGGCCCTCAAGGCACTGGTGCAGCCCTTTTACCAGTTCCGGTTCGGGCTGCTGTTCTGGGGCGGGGCGCTGGCGGCCAGCCTGCTGCTGCCCCGGCTGCGGCGGGTGAACTCCGTATCGGCCCTGCCCGCAAAGGTGCGCCGCCTGCTGCTGTCGGCGGCGCTGGCCGGCTTTGCGGTGAACCTGCTCACCAGCGGGGATATGCTGGGCAAGGCCCATCTGGCCCTGTGCCTGCTGGCGGTGCAGGGCTGGCTGCTCACCCCGCCGGCCCGCCGCCCCGTGCGGGAGGCCCTCTGCTTTTTCCTGCCCGGCTGGGCCTTTGGTCTGGTGTGGCAGGTGGGCAGCAACACCGGCTTTTCCGGCATGACGCTGGGGTTTGCCCTGGCCTGCGCTGGGGCCGCCCCCATGGTGGGGGCCTGCCTGCACTGCCTGAGTGAAGAGGGCACGCTTGCTCACCGCACCGGCCGCGCGCTGGCGGCGCTGGTGCTGTGTGTGCCGGTGCTGCTCAGCGGCTGGCAGCGGCTGGCGCTGGAATACCGGGACGCCCCCCTCAGCCAGTGCACCCAGCGGCTGACCATCGGCCCTGCGGCCGGTCTGGCCACCACGCCGGAACACGCCGCCCAGTATGCGGCCATCTGCCAGGCCCTGACCGGGAGCGAGAGCGACGGCCCGGTGTTCGTCACCGCGCTGGCCCCCTGGGCCTACCTGTGCACCGACCGGCCCATGGGTGCCTCCACCAGCTGGCGCACCTACCTGGACAGCGAGCTGCTGGAAGTGTACTACCGGCAGCACCCGGAGCGCTTCCCCGCCACCGTTCTGGTGCTGGACGAGGCCGTGGGCGGGTACACCTCCACCCTGCAGCCGGAAGAAAACCCGCTGCCCAACCAGAACTCCGGCCGGGAGGACGGCTTTTTGACGCTGGAGCTGGCCCGGCGCGGCTACACGCCGCACACCACCCCAGTGGGCACGGTGTACGAGGCCGGGTAACGGCGCGGCCCGGGCGTTTTTCGCTCATCTTTAATTTATCTTATCTGCACTATTTTTAGCACGACTGTCCATCTTCGTCATTTCCTACATCATTTTTTCGGAACAGCCTGTACGCCCCATGCAAATTGCGCAGGGCGGGCTGCACCGGCGGTGCCGCAAGGCGAGCCTGCTGGTTGATTTTTGCCGAAGAAACGGTTATAATGGCCAGGAAAATGAATTTGGGTGTCTGCCTGCGGCGGCCCGCCGGGAAGCTTCGTCTTTCCGGCGGGCCGCTTTGTGCCGCAGGGGCCACCGCGGGCCGGAGCTTCCCGGCCGATCGCTCAGGGCCTGTGTTCCCGGCGCTGCATTCCATGCGCCCTGCAAGCACCGGCCCCTTCAAAGGAGGAAGGAACCTATGCCTTACCGCATCATCACCATCAGCCGCGCCCCCTACTCCGGCGCACGGCACATTGCCCGCCTGGTGGCCGCCAAGCTGAACCTGGCCTACTACGACAAGGAGCTGATCACCCTGGCCGCCAGGGAGAGCGGCCTGTCGGAAGAGGCCATTGCTGCCAGCGAGACCCAGCGCAGCAGCAGCCTGCTGTACAGCCTTTCCACCCTGGGCAGCCAACTGCCCCTGGCCGACCAGGTGTATCTGGTGCAGAGCAACGTCATCAAGCAGGTGGCTGAGGAAGGCCCCTGCGTCATCGTGGGCCGCTGCGGCGACTATGTGCTGAGCGGCCGCAAGGACGTGCTCAACGTGTTCCTGTACGGCTCGGAGGATCTGCGCGTGGCCCAGGGCCAGGCCGAGGGCCTGCTGCCCGCTGACAAGGCCGCCGCCCTCAGCGCGCTGCACAAGGCTGACCGAAAAAAGGCCGACTACTACCTCTACTACACCCAGAACCGCTGGGGCCAGGCCCAGAACTACGACCTGTGCCTGAACGCCGGCCTGGGCGCGGACCTGTGCGCCCAGCTGATCGAAGAAGCCTACACGAAGGGCTGAGAACCCGCACGCAAACTTTTTGGGCCATTTGCGGCCCCCAGTTTTACGGAGGAATCCCCTTGAACGAAACGAAACAGAATGTACCGGCCACCCCCGCGGCCGAAGCTGCCGCACCCCGGCAGGAAAACAAGATGGGCACCATGCCCGTCAACAAGCTGCTGATCAGCATGTCGCTGCCCATGATGGCCAGTATGCTGGTGCAGGCGCTTTACAACATTGTGGACAGCATCTTCGTCTCCCGCGTGTGTGAGGACGCCCTCACCGCCGTGAGCATGGCCTTCCCCATCCAGACCCTGATGATCGCCGTGGGCGTGGGCACCGGCGTGGGCGTAAACGCCCTGCTGAGCAAGTCCCTGGGCGAAAAGAACTACGAGCAGGCCAACCGGGCCGCCACCAACGGCCTGTTCCTGAACGTGATCGGCATGCTGGTGTTCATGGTGTTCGGCCTGGTGGCCAGCCGCTTCTACTACGCCGTGCAGACCGACAGCCCCGAGATCATCGCCTACGGCACCAGCTATCTGTTCATCATCTGCGTGTTCAGCCAGGCCCTGTTCATCACCCTGATGCTGGAAAAGATTCTGGTGGCCACCGGCAACACCTTTTACAGTATGCTGGGCCAGATGGCCGGCGCCATCACCAACATCATTCTGGACCCCATCATGATCTTCGGTATGTTCGGCCTGCCCGCCATGGGCGCGGCCGGCGCCGCCATTGCCACCGTGCTGGGCCAGTGCGTGGGCTTTGGGCTGGACCTGTGGTTCAACCTGAGCTTCAATAAGGAAGTGGAGCTGAACTTCAAGGGCTTCCGCCCCCATGGCGCCACCATCCGCCGCATTTACAGCGTGGGCGTGCCTTCCATCGGTATGCAGTCCATCGGCAGCGTCATGGTGCTGGGCATGAACAGCATCCTGATGGGCTTTTCCAGCACCGCCGTGGCCTTTTTCGGCGTGTACTTCAAGCTGCAGAGCTTTGTGTTCATGCCCGTGTTCGGCATGAACAACGGCATGGTGCCCATTCTGGGCTACAACTACGGCGCCCGCAAGCCCAAGCGTATGCTGGCCACCATCAAGCTGGCCACCATCTACGCCACCTGCATCATGCTGGCGGGCGTGATCATCGTGCAGCTGTTTGCCGCCCAGCTGCTGGGCATCTTTGACGCCAGTGACGCGCTGCTGGCCATCGGCGTGCCCGGCCTGCGCATCATCTGCCTGAGCTTTATCTTCGCCGGCATCTCGGTGGTGGGCAGCAGTGTGTTCCAGGCGCTGGGCCACGGCTTCCTCAGCCTGTGGGTGTCGGTCATCCGTCAGCTGGTGGTGCTTCTGCCCGTGGCCTGGGCCATTGCCCACTTCACCGGCCGGCTGGAGCTGGTGTGGCTGGCCTTCCCCATCGCCGAACTGGTGGCGGTCACCATGAGCAGCCTGTTCCTCGCCAAGGTGCACCGGCAGGTCATCAAGCCCATGCTGAACAACGGCTGAACCTGCGCTTTTCCGCAGTTTTGCGCCATCCCGGCCGATCCGGCCGTTATAAACGGGAATTCTGCATAAAATTCGCACTGCAATCTTGTGCGGTATTTCCGCAAAAAATGCCCCGTCGGAGCTTCCGATGGGGCATTTTTTGTGCTATACTATTATTTGTGAAATTATGCCCGGAGTCACTTCCAGGCCCGGACGGTAAAGGGAGGGCGTTTTCCATGTTCAAGCAAGCCAAGGCCGGGCTGCTGCTTTCCAGCGCGGCCTACCTCATTCTGGGCGTCTGCCTCATCGGCTGGCCCGACCTTTCGGTCAGCCTGCTGTGCCAGGGCTTCGGCGCGGTGGTGCTCATCTCCGGCCTGGTGCAGGTGTGGCGCTACCTCCGGCGGGAGGGCAACCCCTTTTACGCCTACCTGAGCCTGCTGTACGGCGTGGTGGCCGCGGCGGTGGGCGTGGCGCTCATCGCCTGGCCCAAGCTGTTCCTCAGCGTGCTGCCGGTGGTGTTCGGCCTGTTCCTGATCGTGGACAGCATTGGCCGTCTGGGCCAGGCGCTGGACCTGAAGGCCGTGGGCTACGGCCGCTGGTGGGTGTACCTGCTCACCAGTCTGGTAAGCATCGCCCTGGGCGCGTTTGTGCTGTGCAACCCCTTCCAGACGGTGGAGGCCATGGTGATGGCATTGGGCGTGATTCTAGTGCTGGAAGCCGTGCTGAACCTGGTGGGCACCCTGTTCGCCAGCGTAACCGTGTGGCGGCTGGGCCGCGCCATGGAAAAGGCGGAGGCCGAGGCCCGCGCGCTGGAGGAAGCCGCCGAGAATGCTCAGGCCGCCGACAAGGCCGAGGAGTTCTTCCGCGGAGAAGAAGGCCCCGTGGTGGATGCAGACGCCCACCCCGTGGAGGATGAGAAGTAAAGCCCCGTTTTTTCTCTGCGCTTTACGCCCGGCTGCTCTGGCCGGGCTCTTTTCCTGCCCGGAAGTTCCCGGCACAAACCATTTGTTCATTTTTGCCCTGCAGGGCCATTTAAAAGGAGATTACCATGCAATACGACCTGATCATCGTCGGTGCCGGCCCTGCCGGCATCTTCACCGCGCTGGAGCTGCTGCGCAAGGGCGGCCAGAAGAAGATCGCCATCTTTGAAAAGGGCCAGCCCGTGGAGAAGCGCCACTGCCCCAAGGCCGAGGTGGGCCACTGCGTCAACTGCAAGCCCTACTGCCACATCACCACCGGTTTTTCCGGCGCCGGCGCTTTTTCGGACGGCAAGCTGAGCCTCTCCCATGAGGTGGGCGGCGACCTGCCCAGCCTGATCGGCGAGTTCAACGCGCAGGAGCTGATCGATTACGCCGACAAGATCTATCTGGAGTTCGGCGCAGACACCCACGTGGAGGGCGTAAGCGACGGCGAGGAGATCAAGGAGATCCGTAAGCGGGCCATTCAGGCCGGCCTGAAGCTGGTGGACTGCCCCATTCGCCACCTGGGCACCGAGAAGGCCCAGCAGCTGTACTACTCCATTCAGCAGTATCTGGCCCAGCAGGGCGTGGAGATGTTCTTCGGCGTGGAGTGCCGCAACCTGGTGCTGGAGAACGGCGTGTGCACCGGCGTGCAGATTGCCGACCACGGCGTGGAGCGCCAGGTGTTCGGCAAGGAAGTGGTGGTGGCCACCGGCCGCCGCGGCGCCGACTGGCTGGAGCGGCTGTGCGCTGAGCACGGCATCGGCCACAAGCCCGGCACTGTGGACATCGGCGTGCGCGTGGAGTGCCGCAACGAGATCATGGAGACCGTGAACCGGGTGCTGTACGAGTCCAAGCTGATCGGCTATCCCCAGCCCTTCAAGAACAAGGTGCGTACCTTCTGCCAGAACCCCGGCGGCTTCGTCAGCCAGGAAAACTACGACAACAACTTGGCCGTGGTGAACGGCCACAGCTACAAGGACCTGAAGAGCCCCAACACCAACCTGGCCATTCTGTGCAGCCACAACTTCACCGAACCGTTCAATCAGCCCATTGACTACGCCCGCAAGGTGGGCGAGCTGACCAATATGCTGGGCGCGGGCCACATCATGGTGCAGCGCTACGGCGACATTCTGGACGGCAAGCGCACCTGGGCCAAGGAACTGGCCTTCTCCAACGTGCGGCCCACCCTGAAGGACGCGGTGGCCGGTGACATCACCGCCGCCATGCCCTACCGCAGCATGATCAACATCATCAACTTCATCCAGATGCTGGACCATGTGGTGCCCGGCTTCGCCTCCACCGAGACCCTGCTGTACAGCCCCGAGTTGAAGTTCTACTCCAACCGGGTGAAGATGGACGAAAACCTCGACACCAACATCCCCGGCCTGCACTGCCTGGGCGACTCCTCCGGCTGGACCCGCGGCCTGATGATGGCCAGCGTGATGGGCGTGCTCATGGGCCGCAAGCTGGCCGAGCGGCTGTAAAGCGCGGCTAAGCGCCTCTTAAACCCATTCTTAATCTCCATTCTTGAAAAGCAACGGCGCCCCTTCCAAAGCCCGGCCGGATGGCCGCGGCCCGGAAGGGGCGCCGTTTTTGTTTTTGTATTTTATTCGTATTTTATACAGTGCGTTTTTTGAGGGAACTGCGCCTCGTTTGCAAAGATGCGCGGATGCGCGATAGAAAGGCTCACCGGGTCTCGGTGCGCTCCCGCTGCTCCATCCAGCCGATGACCTGTTCCAGATCCTCACAGCAGCCATCGCACAGGGCCAGAATCTCCTGGGTGGGGGCCGACAGATCCGGCACCATCACCGTGACGCAGCCGGCGGCGCGGCCGGCCCGCACCCCGTTGAAGCTGTCCTCCAGCACAAGGCAGTTCTGGGGCGGCAGGCCCAGCAGCTTCGCCGCCAGCAAAAACAGCTCCGGGGCCGGCTTGCACAGGGTCACCATCTCCCCGGCGGCGATCTGGCTGAAATAGCCCTCCACCCCGGCCATTTTCAGGTTGCGCTTCACCAGCGGCGACTTGGTGCTGCTGCCGATGGCCATGGGCAGGCCCCGGCCCTTCAGATAGGCCAGCAGCTCATCCAGCCCCTTTTTCTTGGGCACGCCCTGAAGCAGCCGGTCCTGCACCTGATTGTAGCAGGCGGTGATCATGGCAGCACCGTTCGCTTCCGGGTAGAACCGGTGGATGATCTCCACCGATTTTGCCCCGTTGGAGCCGCGCAGCGCCTCGGCCAGCTGGGGCTGGTACTCCAGCCCGAACTGGGCGCAGACACCGGGCCACGCATCGGTAAACATTCGCTCGGTGTCAAACATCAGCCCATCCATATCAAAAATCACGCCGCGTATCTGATTCATGGCCCATCTCTCCTCTCAAAGTTCCGGGTTCAAAGCTCCGCCGGGGGTGTCAGCACCCGCCGGATGCCGATGTCCGCCAGTGCCAGTTGGCCGCACCGCTGGGCCGCCAGCGTATGGCAGGCCTTTGGCGCGTGGAACGCCACGGTCAGGTCGGCCGGGGCGTCGGTGTGGTCGGCCCCGGTGTCCGCCTCCAGCCCGCTGGGCAGGTCCAGCGCCACGCGCTTGCCTGCGCACCGGCCCAACAGCCCCTGTACGCCGGGGCGGGCCGGGTCAAAGCGGTAGCCGGTACCGTACAGCCCGTCAAAACACAGCTCGGCCCGGCGCAAAAAGTGCTCCTGCTCCTCGGGCAGAGCCTCGCCGGTCAGGTTCAGCACCTCAAGGCCCATCTGCCGGGCAAGGCCCAGATTATGGATGGCGTCCGGGGTCACCGGCTCGCCCTCCAGCAGGTAAATGCGCACCGCAAGGCCCGCATTGGCCAGCCAGCGGGCCGCCACAAAGCCGTCTCCGCCGTTGTTGCCCCGGCCGCACAGCACCGCTGCCGTCCGCGCGGCGGGCCACTGCCCCAGGGCCAGCCGGGCCGCCATGCAGCCCGCATTTTCCATCATCTGCCGGTAGGGCAGCCCGGCCGCATCGGCCCGGCACTCCAGCTCCTTCATCTGTGCCACCGTCACCGCCTTGGGCGCGGGGTACTCCCGCCCCAGAGGCAGGCCTGGCTGGGCCTTCAGGGCCTCCAGCAGACGGTCCACCTCCCGGCGGTGCTCCACCTCGATCTGCACCTGCCCGCCGGGGTAGGCCACCACCAGCAGCGGCTGGATAAACTCGCCCTGCACGCTGGCCTCCATCATGCGCAGCCACACCCGCT
Source organism: uncultured Oscillospiraceae bacterium (assembly GCA_934513685.1). Lineage (GTDB taxonomy): Bacteria > Bacillota > Clostridia > Oscillospirales > Ruminococcaceae > SFJ001. The sequence continues at coordinate 71,846 of CAKSWY010000010.1, forward strand.
GCACCCAGGGCAGGGGCACGTAGCGCCGGGCGGGAATTCCGGGCAGGTACAAGGCCTTTTCGCCCAGCCGCACCGCGCCAAACGCCTTTGCCCCGGCCAGGTCTTTTTTCAATTCATCCTCCGCCAGCTGTGCCTGGGGGCACAACGGGCGCGGCGTAAACAATCCCATGGGGGTCCTCCTCCCGGCGCAGGCCGCTGCCCGCGCTCATGGTTTCATTGTATCCCAGCGGCGGCCATTGCGCAAGGCAAAAAATGCGTTTCTCCCCCAAAAACAGCCAAACGGGCAGGCCCCCGGTTTCCCGGAAGCCTGCCCGTTTCTGCTTTGCCTGCCTTATGCGTACAGCAGGCCGATTTCGTTAATTTAACGGCAAGTGCCGCTCAGGCCTTTTCCTCCGGCGGCTTTGCCTCGCCGCCCCTGGCCGGCCCCAGCGCCTGGAACCAGAACACCGTGCCCTTGCCCAGGGTGCTGTTTACGCCGAAGCGGAACCCGTGCCCCTGCAGGATGGCCTTGGTGATGGAAAGCCCCAGCCCGGTGCCCACCTTCCCGGCGTCGCTCCGGCTCCGGTAGTACCGGTCAAAGATGTGGGGCAGATCCTCCGGCCGGATGCCCGGGCCGTGGTCCTCAATTTCCACCCGGCAGCCGCCCTCCTTGAGGGGGATGGCCCGCAGCAGGAACACCCCGTCCCCGCCGATGTGGTGCATGGCGTTGCCCAGCAGGTTGTGCAGCACCCGCTCCATCATGGCCGGGTCGGCCCGCACCGGGCAGGGCTCCTCGGTTTCCAGCTTCAGGGTCCAGCCGTTCTGTGCGCACACCGCGTCGTACCGCTCGGCCACCTCTTCGCACAGCTGGGCCATGTCAAAGTCCACCAGTTCGGGCTTCTCCGCGCCGCTGCTCACCTTGGAAAGCTCCATTACGCTGTTCACCAGCCCGCTGAGCCGGTCGGTTTCGTCCACAATGATGTTCAGCTGCTCGGTGCGCTTGTCCGGTTCATCGCCGGTCAGATCGCGCACGGTCTCCGCATAGCCCCGGATGAGGGTCAGCGGGGTGCGCAGGTCGTGGCTCACGTTGGCCAGCAGCTCCCGCTGCAGCTGAGCCGTCTGCTTCACCTCGCCCGCCATGTGGTTGAAGTCCCGCGCCAGCAGGCCGAATTCGTCCCCCTGGCTCTCGTCCACGTGCACGTCGTAGTTGCCCTGGGCGATCTGCCGGGCCGCGGCCGAAAGCTGGGCCAGCGGCCGGGTGATCCACCGGCTGAGCAGCCACGCCGCCAGCAGGCAGAAGGCCAGCAGCCCCAGCGCCACCATGGGCAGCAGCTTGCCCAGCACGGCGTCCGCCTCGCCCACCCGGGCCAGGCTGGCCGAAACCAGAATGGCATACTGCCCATCGGCGGCCGTGCGGCCCACCACCATCTGCTGGGTGCCGCTCTCGGTCTCCAGAATTTTATACAGGCTGCCGTTTTCAAAGGCGTACTGCCGCAGGGCAATGGCCGTGGAGGTATCCCAGGTGGAGGTGCTGCCCTGGCCGAACTTGATGCCGCCGCCCTCGTGGATGAGGCAGGGGTGCAGGTTTTCCACCTGGTTGATGCAGCGCAGGGTCTGGTCGGAGATGTCCACGCAGCTCTCGCTCAGGTTCACCTGCCCGTTGCTGATGCTCTCGTTCAGCCCGGCCCAGAAGTCCGGGTTCAGCGTCAGGCCGAACATATCCCGCTGGGAGATGACCGTGCCGTCCTCGGCGGCCTGATCGAACTGGCTGGCCATTACCTCCAGCTTGTTCTCCAGCTTTTCGTGAATGAAGGCGTTGTACTGGGGCTGAAGCAGCCGGTCCAGGCAGGTCCACACCAGCATCAGGGTGGCCAGGCACACCAGAAACAGGGTAATAAACAGCTTATAGCGCAGGTTCAATGCCCGCTTTTTCCCCTTGCGCGTCGGTTTTGTCTCGCTCATTTTGCTGCATCCGGGTCAAATTTGTAGCCGATGCCCCACACCGTTACGATGTAGCCCCGGCAGCTGCCCAGATGGCTGCGCAGCATCTTCACGTGGGTGTCCACGGTGCGGTCCTCGCCGTAGTAGTCGTAGTTCCACACCTTCTGCAGGATCTTTTCCCGGCTGAGGGCCATGCCCTTGTTGCCGGCCAGGAACACCAGCAGATCAAACTCCTTGGGGGTCAGGCTGGTCTCCTTGCCGTCTACCTTCACGCTGTGGCTGGCCACGTCAATGGTCAGCGCGCCGAAGTGGTACACCCCGGCGTCCTCCGGCTCTTTGGGCAGGGTGCGGGCCAGCACGGCCTTCACCCGGGCCACCAGCTCCCGCGGGCTGAAGGGCTTCACCACGTAGTCGTCCGCGCCGCTTTCCAGCCCGGTCAGCTTATCGTACTCCTCGCCGCGGGCCGTCAGCATAATGACCGGGGTGGTCATTTTGCGGCTGCGCATCTCCCGCAGGCAGGTCATGCCGTCCATAAAGGGCATCATCACATCCAGGATCACCAGGTCGATGCCGCCCACCGTTAGCTTGGCCAGGGCGGCGCTGCCGTCGGTGGCCTCATCGCACTCATAGCCTGCATGCTGCAGATGCTCCCGGATCAGTTCCCGGATGCGGGGTTCGTCGTCCACAATCAAGATTTTAGCCATGTGAAAAATCCCTCCCGAATCGTCTGCCGGTGCCTTTGGCCGCGGTGCGGCCCACGGGCGGGCAAACCCGCCCGGCGCCCGGCTGTATTTCTGCGGGGCAGAACCCCGCCGCTTGGTATGGCTTGTTTTCTCCGGGCAGAGCTTGCCCCGCCCCGGAGTTATTCTCATTATAATCGCACAGGGTGCTTTACGCATGTGCAAAATGTGAAAAAAATCAAAATTCTTTATGTGTTTGCCGGGCCAGCAAAAAAGCGCACCGGCCGCCCCGTCGGGGGGCTTTCGGTGCGCTCGGGTTCTTATAGAGGTTTACGGGGTCACTGCTTCACCGCAGCCTGTACGTCCGAAAATTCCTGCTCGATCTCCTTTGCGGGCTGTGCGGTCAGCAGGCTGACCACCACCAGCACGGCCACGTTCACCAGGAAGGCGGGCAGCAGCTCGTAGATGTTCCAGATGCCACCCATGGGCCGCACCAGATACTTCCACACAAACACGGTCACGCCGCCGGCCACCATGCCGGCCAGCACGCCGCTGCGGTTGCTGCGCTTCCAGAACAGCGCCGCCAGCACCGCCGGGCCGAAGGTGGAGCCGAAGCCCGCCCAGGCGAAGGACACAATGCCGAACACGCTGCTGTTGGGGTCACGGGCGATAAACACCGCGATGACGCTGATGACCACCAGCGTGCCGCGGGCCACCGTCAGGCTGCCCTTGCTGCTCAGCTTCACGCCGAAGAAGTCCTGCACCAGATTCTGGGACACGCTGGAAGAGGCCGCCAGCAGCTGGCTGTCCGCCGTGGACATGGTGGCCGCCAAAATGCCCGCCAGGATAACGCCTGCGATCAGCGCCGGCAGCGGGCCGAACTGGCTCAGCAGGGTGGCAATGCGCACAATAATAGTCTCGCTGGCGCTGCCCTCCAGCGCGGCCACGGCGCCGACTTTGGTCATACCGTTGCCCACCACGCCGATAAACACCGCCACCGCCATGGAGATGACCACCCACACCGTGGCGATGCGGCGGCTCACCTTCAGCTTGTTTTCGTCCTCAATGGCCATAAAGCGCAGCAGAATGTGGGGCATACCGAAGTAGCCCAGGCCCCAGGCCAGGGTGGAAAAAATGGTGATCGCGCCGTAGGGCGAAGCCGCGTTGGCCGCCGCGTTGTGGGTGGCGGTCATGGCCAGGTACCCGGGCATGGCCTGGGCGTTGGCCAGAACCGCGTCCATTCCGCCGGCCTGCTGCACGCCGAAGCACAGCACCACCACCAGCGCGATGGTCATCACGATGCTCTGGATCAGGTCGGTGACCGACGCCGCCAGAAAGCCGCCCATGGCCGTGTATACCACGATCACCAAAGCGCAGACGATCATGGTGGGCAGGTAATCCAGCCCCAGCAGGCTGGTGAACAGCTTGCCGCAGGCCGCAAAGCCGGAGGCGGTATAAGGCACAAAGAACACCACGATCACCACGGCCGCAATGCAGCTGAGCAGGTTTTTGTCGTCATGATACCGCTTGGAAAGGAATTCGGGCACGGTAATGGCCCCCAGCCGGTGGCTGTACACGCGGATGCGCTTGGCCACCACCAGCCAGTTGATGTAGGTGCCCACCGCCAGGCCGATGGCCGTCCAGGAGGCATCACAGATGCCGCTCAGGTAAGCCACACCGGGCAGGCCCATCAGCAGCCAGCTGGACATATCGCTGGCCTCGGCGCTCATGGCCGTGACCAGTGGGCCGAGCTTGCGCCCGCCCAGATAAAAGTCGTCCACCGTGCTGTTCTTTTTGGAGTAGTAGATGCCCACCCCCAGCATGAGCAGCAGGTAGACCGCGATGGCCCCCAGAATAAGTAACATACCGCTGTCCATTGTAACTTGATTCGCTCCTTCCCGGGCGGGCCATGCCAGATCTGCGGCCCGCCTTGTCACCGCCGGGGTCTGCCCCGGCTTCCCCCTCTTTTCCCGGCGCGGTGCAGCGATACACCGCGCCCAAAAGAGAAACTATTAAAGTAGTATAACATACATATGGCGGTTTTGAAAATACACATTTGCGCCAAAAATGAATTTTTCAGCAAAAAAGGCCCCCTCCTGCGAGGGAGCCTTGCGCGGTTACAGCAGCGGCACGCCCGCCTTGGCGCAGGCGGCGCGTGTGTCGGCGTCCCACACGCTGCTCTGCACCTGGCCGATGTGGGCACAGCCCAGCAGCAGCAGGCACAGGCGGCTCTGGCCGATGCCGCCGCCCATGGTCAGGGGCAGCTCGCCCGCCAGCAGCGCCTTGTGGAAGGGCAGGCTGCGGCGGTCGTCACAGCCCGCGATGGTCAGCTGCCGGTCCAGGCTTTCTGGGCTGACCCGAATGCCCATGCTGGACAGCTCCACCGCGCAGTTCAGCACAGGGTCCCAGCACAGCAGGTCGCCGTTCAGCGCCCAGTCGTCGTAGTCGGGCGCGCGGCCATCGTGGGGCTTGCCGCTGGCCAGCGCCCCGCCGATGCCCATGAGGAACACCGTACCCGCCTCTTTGGCGATGGCGTTCTCCCGCTCCTTGGGGGTGTAGTCGGGCCAGCGGTCTTCCAGCTCCTGCGTCGTCACAAAGGTCACCTGATCCAGCCGGCCCAGGCGGCTGGCGGTCAGCTCCGGGAACACCGCCATCAGGGTGCGGCGGGTGCTCTCCAGCGCACCGGCGATCTTGAGCACCGTTTCCTTCAAGAAATCCGTATTGCGCTGTTCCGCGGTGATGATCTTCTCCCAGTCCCACTGGTCCACATAGATGGAGTGCAGGTTGTCCAGGTCCTCATCACGCCGGATGGCGTTCATATCCGCCACCAGGCCCTCGCCTGCCGAGAAGCCGTAGTCCCGCAGGGCCAGCCGCTTCCACTTGGCCAGCGAGTGCACCACCTGAATCTCCCCGCCGCCTTCCTTCATGGTGAAGGACACCGGGCGCTCCACGCCGTTCAGGTTGTCGTTCAGGCCGCTGGCCGCCTCCACAAACAGCGGAGCGGACACACGGCGCAGGTTCAGCGCCCCGCTGAGCGCATCCTCAAACAGACGCTTGGTCAGGCCGATGGCCTTTTGGGTATCGTACAGCCCAAGCAGGGGCTGGTACCCCTGGGGAATGGTCACATGGCTCATGGTAAGTACTCCTTATTTCTTTGTATTCCGGGCCGCCCCGGGCATTCTGCGGGCCGCCGCCCGCTTCTTTTTCCAATAAACGTATCTAGTATAGCATATTCTGCTCTTCAGGTCACGGGTTTGAGCGGCGCGCAGCAAATTTGACCCCGGTTTCCGTCCGCTCGCCGGGGCGCACGGGGCAGCTGCGCCATGTTTGGCCCGCCGCGGGCCTTCCGCCGCCTTTTGATGTATGGATTTTTCGCCGTTTTACATGGACTTTTTGCGCTTTTTGTGATTTTCGAGGAAAATCCGGTCCGGTTTCTGCCTGGTTTCCCCAAAAAATCTCAAAAAATATTTTGATTTTTGTTTCGTTTTATCGCATATTTTTAAGATTTTTGCGATTTTCTCAAAAAAGTTTTTCAAAAAGTGTTGACTTTCCTGCCACCCGGGGCTATAATACATCATGTTCCGCGTTGGTAGCTCAGCTGGATAGAGTGTCTGACTACGAATCAGAAGGTCGGGGGTTCGAGTCCCTTCCAGCGCACCAAGGTCACTTGCGAAAGCAAGTGACCTTTTTGTTTTACACACGCGCAAAAAAGCGGCGCCGCTCCCGAATCTGGGAAGCCGCGCCGCCTTTTTGTTTACTCCAGCCGGATGACCGACACCGGGCAGCTGTCCGCTGCATCGGCGGCGGCGCTTTCCAGCCCGGTGGGCACC
>CAKSWY010000011.1 GCA_934513685.1 uncultured Oscillospiraceae bacterium
GGAGAATGGCGCTCCCGTCATCGCCGGCCTGCGCCGCGTTTCCAAGCCTGGCCTGCGTATCTACACCAACTGCGAGGATATGCCCAAGGTCATGAAGGGCCTGGGCACCGCGATCATCTCCACCTCTAAGGGCGTTATGACCGACAAGGCTGCCCGCGCGGCCCATGTCGGCGGCGAAGTCCTGGCCTTTGTGTGGTAAGAAAGGGGCATAAAGACAATGTCGAGAATTGGAAGAAAACCCATCGTCATTCCCGCGGGCGTTGAGGTTAAGGTCGATGAGATCGAGCACAGCGTGACCGTGAAGGGCCCCAAGGGTACCCTGAATTCCAAATTTCATCCTCTGATGACCGTGAAGGTCGAGGGCAATGAGATTTTGGTTACCCGTCCCAATGACGACAAGGAGGCGCGCAGCCTCCATGGCCTGACCCGCACCAACATCAGCAACATGGTGGAAGGTGTTATGCACGGCTTCGAGAAGAAGCTGGAAGTGCAGGGTGTTGGCTACCGTGTGGCCAAGCAGGGCACTCAGCTGGTGATGAACCTGGGCTATTCCCATCAGGTCTTCGTTCCTGAGACTGAGGACATCAAGATCGACGTCCCCGATGCCACCACCATCATCATCAAGGGCATCGACAAGCAGAAGGTCGGCCAGTTCGCGGCGGAAGTCCGCGAGAAGCGTCCTCCCGAGCCTTACAAGGGCAAGGGCATCCGCTATGCGGGCGAGCACATCATCCGCAAAGAGGGCAAGGCCGGCAAAGGCAAGAAATAAGTTAAGGAGTGAAAGACTATGGTTAATAAGGCTGACAAGAACGCGGCTCGTCTGCGTCGTCATCGCCGCGTTCGCGGCAAGATCAGCGGCACCGCTGAGCGCCCCCGCCTGGACGTGTTCCGCTCCTCCAAGCACATCTATGCCCAGATCATTGATGACGTTGCCGGCGTGACGCTGGTGAGCGCATCCACCATGGACAAGGATTTCGAGGGCTTCGGCGGCAACATCGAGGCAGCGAACCAGATCGGCAAGAAGATCGCGGAGAAGGCTCTGGCCAAGGGCATCACCAATGTGGTGTTCGACCGCGGCGGCTTCGTGTATCACGGCCGCGTGAAAGCTTTGGCTGAGGGCGCCCGTGAAGGCGGCCTGAAGCTGTAAGGAGGAGACCACCATGCAGAGAAACGAGAGACCCGATGACGGCATGATCGAAAAGGTTGTTTCGATCAACCGTGTTTCCAAAACCGTTAAGGGCGGCCGCGTGATGAAGTTCAGCGCGCTGGTCGTGGTCGGCGACGGCAAGGGCACCATTGGTTTCGGCCTGGGTAAGGCCGGTGAGGTCCCCGAGGCCATCCGTAAGGGCATTGAAGCCGCCAAGAAGAACATGCACCACATCAACCTGAAGGGCACCACCATTCCCCACGAGATCGTGGGTGCCTACGGCGCCGGCCGCGTTCTGATGCGTCCCGCCGCCCCCGGTACCGGCGTTATCGCCGGCGGCCCTGTGCGTGCCGTTCTGGAAGCTGCTGGCATTAAGGACATTCGTACCAAGTGCCTGCGCTCCAACAACCCCTGCAACGTGGTTACCGCCACTTTCCAGGGCCTGTGCAGCCTGACCACCGCTGAGGCCGTTGCGGCCAAGCGTGGCAAGGATGTCAAAGAGATTCTGGGTTAAGGAGGGTGTGTATCATGGCAGATAAGAACCTGACCATTCGGCTGACTCGCAGCCTGTCTGGCCGCAGCGCGAACCAGATCGCGACCGCGAACAGCCTGGGCCTGAAGAAGATCGGTGATAACACCATTCAGCCCGACAACGCAGCTACCCGCGGCAAGATCGCCAAGATCAGCCACCTGGTCGCTGTGACCGAAGCGTAAACAGCAAGGAGGTGCAAGCACATGAAACTGCATGAATTGAAGGCTGTTGAGGGCTCCTCTACCGCTGCGAAGCGCAAGGGCCGCGGCCACGGCAGCGGCAACGGCAAGACCGCCGGCTACGGCCACAAGGGCCAGAAAGCCCGGTCCGGCGCCAAGAAGGCCGGTTTTGAAGGCGGCCAGATGCCCCTGCAGCGTCGTCTGCCCAAGCGTGGCTTCAACAACATTTTCGCTACCCAGTACGTCACCGTGAAGGTGAGCGACCTGGAGAAGTTTGAGGCTGGCAGCGTCATCGACGCCCAGGCTCTGCTGGACGCCGGCATCATCAAGAAGGTGCTGGACGGCGTCAAAGTTCTGGGCAACGGCGAGGTGACCAAGGCTGTCACCGTTAAGGCTGCTGCCTACACGGCCTCTGCCAAGGAAAAGATTGAAAAGGCAGGCGGAAAGGCCGAGGTGATCTGAGGTGTTTGAGACTTTTCGGAATGCCTGGAAGATCGAAGATCTTCGCAAGCGGCTGATGTACACGCTGCTGATCCTGGTGCTGTTCCGCGTGGGCTGCGCCATCACGGTTCCTTACATCAATCCCGCTGTTCTCAGCACCTTCTTCAGTGGTACTGAGATGCTGGGCTATCTGAATATGATGTCCGGCGGCGCGCTGAGCCAGTGTGCAGTGTTTGCACTGGGCGTGTCTCCCTACATCAACGCCTCCATCATCATCCAGCTTCTCACCGTGGCCATTCCGGCCCTTGAGAACCTGGCGAAGGAGGGCGAAGAGGGCCGCCGTAAGATTACCCGAATCACCCATTACACCGCTATGGGCATCGCATTTGTGATGTCCATCGGTTACTACTTCATCCTGCGCCGTATGGGCGCCCTGCACTATACTTCCGGCTGGGAGAACTGGTTCAGCGCCGTGGTCATTATCCTGACCTTCACCGCTGGTTCTCAGCTGATCACCTGGATGGGTGAGCAGATCGATTCCAAGGGCATCGGCAACGGCGTTTCGCTGCTGATCTTCACCGGTATCGTCTCCCGCTGGAGCAGCCTGTACACGACCGTTCGCGGTATGCTGACCATGGCTGCTTCCGGCAAGCCTCAGTACTATGTGTTCCTGCCTCTGCTGGTGGTTCTGGCTCTGGCTGCGGTGGTCTTCGTGGTCGTTCTGACCAACGCCGAGCGCCGCATCCCCGTCCAGTACGCCAAGCGGGTGGTGGGCCGCAAGATGTACGGCGGTCAGGCCAGCTTCATTCCCATTAAGGTGAACATGAGCGGCGTGATGCCCGTCATCTTTGCCAGCGCTCTGTGCGGTATTCCCAGCATGATCGGCGGCTTCCTGAATGTGGACCAGGCAACGCACCCCTTCTGGTATGCCTTCTTCCACACCTTTAACTACACCAGCGTGGTTTACGCGGTGATTTACCTGCTGCTGATCATCGGCTTCAACTACTTCTACGTGGCCATTCAGTACAACCCCGTGGAGATCGCCAACAATCTGCGTCAGAACAACGGTACCATCCCCGGCATCCGTCCCGGCAAGCCGACCAGTGATTTCATCACCAAGGCTCTGGGCAAGATCACCCTGGTGGGCGCTCTGTTCCTGGCCGTGATCGCGATTCTTCCCATTCTGCTGGGCAATCTGCTGGGTGTGTCCATTCAGCTGGGCGGTACCAGCCTGCTGATCGTGGTGGGTGTTGCGCTGGACACCAGCCGCAGCCTGGAGAGCTACATGCTCATGCGCCACCACAAGGGCTTCCTTGAGTAATCCCTGAAACAAGTACTCATGTGAAAGGGGAATATGCAATGAATCTGATTCTGTTAGGCGCCCCTGGCGCCGGCAAAGGCACGCAGGCGGAGATCATCTGCGATAAGCTTCACATCCCCGCCATCAGCACCGGCAACATCATCCGGGCCGCCGTCAAGGAAGGCACCGAGATGGGCGTCAAAGCCAAGAGCTACATTGACTCCGGCGCGCTGGTGCCCGATCAGGTGATCATCGGCATCATCAAGGAACGTTTGGCCGCTGACGACTGCAAGAACGGCTTCATTCTGGACGGCATGCCCCGCACGGTTGCCCAGGCCGAAGCCCTCGAGGAGATGGGTGTTCAGATCGACAAGGTTCTGGACATCGAAGTGGCCGACGACAAGATCATTCAGCGGATGGGCGGCCGCCGGGTATGCAGCGCTTGCGGCGCTTCCTACCATGTTGATTTCAAGCCCAGCGCCAAGCCTGGCGTTTGTGACCGCTGCGGTGGCAGCCTGATCGTCCGCAAGGACGACGAGCCCGCCACCGTGCTGGATCGACTGAAGGTCTACCATGAGCAGACCGAGCCCCTGGTTGGTTTCTACCGCCAGCGCGGCAAGCTTGCTGTGATCGACAGCGACACCATCGAAGGTACCACCGCTGCGATCCTGAAGGCACTGGAGGCGTAACCGTGATCCAGTTAAAGAATGCTCAGGAACTGGCCAAGATGCGTCGTGCCTGCCAGATCAGTGCGGAAGCGCTGAAGCTGGCCGGCCGCTCCATTGAGGCCGGCATGACTACCGCCGATTTGGACAAAATCATCTACGACTATATCAAACGGCATGGGGCGCGCCCCAACTTCAAGGGGCTGTATGGTTTCCCCGGAACCGCCTGCATCAGCATCAACGATGAGGTGATCCACGGAATTCCCAGCCACAGCCGCCAGATCCGGCCGGGCGATATTGTCAGCATCGACACCGGGGCCGCCATCAACGGCTTCAACGGCGACAATGCCTGCACCTTCCCCTGCGGAAAGGTAGACATTGAAGCCCAGCGCCTGATGGATGTGACCAAGGAAAGCCTGCACCGCGGCATTGCCGCCGCTGTGGCAGGCAACCGTGTGGGCGACATTGGCCATGCGGTTCAGTCCTACGTGGAGGAGAACGGCTTCTCTGTGGTGCGCAGCTTTGTGGGCCACGGTGTGGGCAAGGAACTGCACGAGGACCCCGAGGTGCCCAATTACGGGCATGCGGGCCACGGTGTCCGGTTGGTCAATGGCATGACCATTGCCATCGAGCCCATGGTCAACCAGAAGCACCACTCCGTGAAGACCTTATCCGATGGATGGACGGTCGTGACGGCAGACGGAGGGCTGGCTGCGCACTTTGAGCACAGCGTCGCCATCCTGCCTGGCGGGCCGGAGATTCTCACCATCGGCTGGGAGGAACCCTGATGCACCTGCAAAAAGGACAGCTGGTTCGCTCGAAAGCCGGGCGGGACAAGAAACGCACCTTTGCGGTGCTGGCTCAGGAAGATCAGCTGCTGCTTCTCAGCGATGGGGCCACGCGCACTCTGGCGCACCCCAAGCGCAAGAAGCTCATGCACCTGGCACCGACGGCCACTGTTCTGCACAGTGAGGCGCTGACCGACGACCAACAGCTCCGAGAGGCCATCGCCGCCTACGACGCGGCGAGCCCGATCTAAAACTCAGAGGAGGCTACGAGCTTGTCTAAAGAAGATGTCATCGAGGTAGAAGGCAAAGTGGTTGAGGCCCTGCCCAACGCCACCTTCCGGGTGGAGCTGGAAAACGGCCATCGGCTGCTGGCACATATCTCCGGCAAGCTGCGGACGAATTTCATCCGCATCCTTCCCGGTGACAAGGTTACACTGGAAATGTCGCCCTACGATTTGACCAAGGGGCGCATCACCTGGCGCTCCAAGTAAAGCGCCACTTAAAGGAGGTTCAGCATCATGAAGGTTAAACCTTCCGTGAAACCCATCTGCGAAAAGTGCAAGGTCATCAAGCGCAAAGGCCGCGTGATGGTCATCTGCGAAAACCCCAAGCATAAGCAGCGTCAGGGCTAAGCGCCCAGATCGACGCAGGGGGGCCGAGTGCGTAGAGTCCCGGCGCAGGCCCCGACATTGACATGGGATGATTATGGAGGTGTGCTACAATGGCACGTATTTCTGGCGTTGATCTGCCTCGTGAGAAGCGGATCGAGATCGGTCTGACCTACATCTACGGCATCGGCCGCAGCACTGCTGATCAGATCCTGGCGGCTACCGGTATCAACCCCGATACCCGTGTGAAGGACCTGACCGCTGACGAAGAGGCCCTGATCCGCGACTATATCGACAAGAACAACATTATGGTGGAAGGCGACCTGCGCCGCAATGTTGCTCTGGACATCAAGCGTCTGGTTGAAGTCCAGTGCTACCGCGGTGTGCGTCATCGCAAGGGTCTGCCCGTTCGCGGCCAGCGCACCAAGACCAATGCCCGTACCCGCAAAGGTCCGAAGCGCACTGTCGCCAACAAGAAAAAGTAACCATAAGGAGGAACAGAAATGGCAACCAAAGCTGCTGCTAAAAAAGGCGCTGTCCGCACCAAAAAGCGTGAGCGCAAGAACATCGAGCGCGGCGCTGCCCACATCCAGAGTACCTTTAACAACACGATTGTTACCATTACGGATACTCAGGGCAACACCGTTTCTTGGGCCAGCTCCGGCGGTCTGAACTTCCGTGGTTCCCGCAAGAGCACTCCCTTCGCTGCCCAGTCCGCCGCAGAGACTGCTGCCAAGGTCGCGATGGAGCATGGCATGAAGACCGTTGAAGTGTACGTGAAGGGCCCCGGCGCTGGCCGTGAGGCTGCGATCCGTGCACTGCAGGCCACCGGCCTGGAAGTGACCATGATCAAGGACGTCACTCCCATCCCCCACAACGGCTGCCGCCCCCCGAAGCGCCGCCGCATCTGATTGAAGGAGGAATTTGAATTATGGCTAAAAACACGCAGCCCATCGCCAAGCGCTGCAAGGCGCTGGGCATTTCTCCTGCAGTCATGGGCTACTCCAAGAAGACTACCACCCGCAACTCCGAGGGCAACTTCCGCAAGAAGCAGTCCGAGTATGCTACCCAGCTGAAGGAGAAGCAGAAGGTCAAGTTCATCTACGGTGTGCTGGAGAAGCAGTTCCATCGCTACTTTGAAGAGGCGGTTCGCCGCCCCGGCCAGACCGGTGAGAACCTGATGCAGATGCTGGAGTGCCGTCTGGACAACGTTGTGTTCCGTCTGGGCTACGCTTCCACCCGCCGCGACGCTCGTCAGCTGGTCGACCATGCCCACTTCACCGTCAACGGCAAGAAGGTCAACATTCCTTCTTACCAGGTGAAGGCCGGCGACGTGATCGAAGTGCGTGAGCGCAGCCGCGCTTCCGCCAAGTTCTCCAAGCTGGTTGGCGCCGACGCTCCCGTCGTGGTCCTGCCCGCCTGGCTGAGCCGTGACGCTCAGAATCCCCTGAAGGGTACCGTCGAACGGCTGCCCGAGCGCAGCGACATCGACTTCGATGTGGCTGAGCACCTGATCATCGAGTTGTACTCCAAGTAATCCGCTTGATACAAAGGGAACGCGAAACAACGGCCGGTCTCTGACCGGCCCACCTAGGAGGGTTTTTTATGATGGAGATCGAACGGCCCAAAATCGATACCGCTTCCTTGAGCCCGGACGGCCGCTACGGCAAATTCGTCGTAGAGCCTCTGGAGCGTGGATTCGGCACGACTTTGGGCAACAGCTTACGGCGTGTCCTTCTCTCGTCGCTTCCCGGCGTTGCTGTTACCAGTGTGAAGATCGATGGCGTTGTGCATGAGTTCAGCACCATTGAAGGAGTGAAAGAGGACGTCACTGAGATTGTCCTGAACCTGAAGGGAATCGCTGCGAAGCTGTTCTCCGACGGTCCTGTCACCGCCCGCATTGAGGCGTCTGGCGAAGGCGAAGTGACGGCTGGCAGCATCAAGCAGAGTGATGAAATCGAGATTCTGAATCCCGATTGGCACATTGCCACCCTGGGCGAGAACGGTAAGCTCGTCATGGAGCTGACCTTCGACAAGGGCCGCGGCTATGTGCCTGCCGAGCGCAACAAGCAGGCTGTTCTGGAGAAGAACGATGTGAACACTCTTCCCACCGACAGCATCTATACCCCGGTCCTGAAGGTGAACTACGCCGTGGAGAACACCCGCGTGGGTCAGATCACCGACTACGACAAGCTGACCATTGAGGTCTGGACGGACGGCACCCTGAGTGCCCAGGAGGCGGTCAGCCTGGCTGCACGCATCCTGACTGAGCACCTGAACCTGTTCGTCAACCTGTCGGAAGAGACCATGGGCACCGAGATCATGGTGGAGAAGGATGACCGCGGCAAGGAGAAGGCTCTGGAGATGACCATCGAAGAGCTGGATCTGAGCGTTCGTTCCTTCAACTGCCTGAAGCGCGCCGGTATCAACACCGTGGAAGACCTGATCAACAAATCCGAAGACGACATGATGAAGGTCCGCAACCTGGGTCGGAAGAGTCTGGAGGAAGTTCTGGCAAAGCTGGATTCCCTGGGCTTCAGCCTGACCAAAGACGACGAGTAATTACAGCAAAGGAGTGAAACGGGATGCCCGGTACCAGAAAACTCGGCAGAACCAGCGACAGCCGCAACGCGATGCTGCGCGCCATGGTTACCTACCTGTTTGAGAATGGCAAGATCGAGACCACCGTCACCCGCGCCAAGGAAGTTCGTTCCATGGCCGAAAAAATGGTGACCCTGGGCAAGAAGGAAGATCTGCATTCCAAGCGTCAGGTGTTTGCCTATATCACCAAGGAGACTGTTGCGAAGAAGGTTATCGATGAGATCGGCCCCAAGTATGCTGATCGCAACGGTGGCTACACCCGCATCATCAAGACTGGCGTTCGCCGCGGCGACGCCGCTGAGATGGCCATCATCGAGCTGGTGTAATCCACCGCTCATCGCCGCTCAGAACTGGTGAATCATAAGGGCAGCCCCCTGTCCTCCGGTTTCAGGCCGGAAGGGAGGGGGCTGCCTTTTTTGCGTTTGCAGGGGAGACTGGCAGGGCCGTTTGGCCTTTTTGAGGGGGCCGTCGGGGCTGGAAAAACACCTGCAGCGGCGGTATAATAGAAACCAAAACGAACAGAAGCCGCGCTTAGCCGGTTTGACCGCTTTTGTGCACCTTGAAGCGCCAAAGCGCCGGCGGCCGCGGTTTTGCAAAATCACCCCAAAGGAGCGAGACGCAATGAACATTGTACTTTTGGAAGGGCTGGCCGTGCCGCAGCAGACCATTGAGGAGCTGGCGGCTTCCCTGAAGAAACAGGGGCACACCTTTACCGCCTGGCTGGACGGCAAATGGGACCCGGAGACTCTTATTCAGAGGGCCAAGGATGCGGACATTCTGATGGTGGCCAATTCGCCCCTGCCTGCCCAGGTGGTGCAGGCGTGCAGCCACTTGAAGATGATCAGCGTGGCGTTTACCGGTGTGGACCACATCCCCATGGAAGTCTGCAAGCAGCGGGGCATCCTGGTGTGCAATTGCGCCGGATATTCCACCAAAGCGGTGGCAGAGCTGGTGTTCGGTCTGGTTCTGGGGCTGGCCCGGCGCATTCCCGCCTGCGATGGGGCTGCCCGCCACGGCGGCACCAAGGCGGGGCTGGTGGGCTTTGAGCTGGCCGGCAAGACCTTCGGCATTGTGGGCACCGGCGCCATTGGCCTGCGCGTGGCGGCCCTGGCCCGGGCGTTCGGCTGCAAGGTCATTGCCTACAGCCGCACCGAGAAGCAGGAGGCCCTGGAGCTGGGCGTGCAGTACCTTAGCCTGGAAGAGGTGATGGCCCAGAGCGACATCGTCAGCCTGCACGTGCCCGCCACCGCCGAGACCAAGGGCCTGATCAGCGCCGAGATGATCGCCAGAATGAAGCCCAGCGCCCTGCTCATCAACACGGCCCGCGGCCCGGTGGTGGACAGCGCCGCCCTGGCCGAGGCCCTGAAGGCGGGCCGCATTGCCGGTGCGGGCATTGATGTGTTCGAGACCGAGCCGCCCATCCCGGAGAATCACCCGCTGTGCAGTGCACCCAACACCCTGCTGACCCCCCATGTGGCCTTTGCCACCGAGGAGAGCATGGTGCTGCGGGCGGAAATGGTGTTTGAAAACGTGCGGCTGTACCTGAACGGTACGCCCCGGAACATCATGGCGTAACGCGGCGCGAGTGGCCAAAACCGGCCGGGCAACGGGCGGAACTGCCCGCCATGGAGCGACAAATCAGGCAGAGAACAAGCGCTTTCCCACCCCGGAAAAGCGCTTGTTTTGTGCAAATTGAAGAAATTATTGTCCATGTCGGGCGGGCTTTGAGAAATAACGGAGAACCTGACCGATGGGCGCATAAAATCGTGCCCTGTGCCTTGCGGCGCAATAAAAAGGTATGCTATAATTAACTTGAGCTTTCCCCCGCCGCGGCAGAGCAGCTGCGGCGGGGTTTGACGTATTGGCCGGGAGTGCCCGGCAAACGAGAGGGAGTAAGAATCATGAACCAGCAGGAAAAGGGCAAGGTTCTGGTCATCGGCCACCGCAATCCGGATACCGATTCCATTTGTTCGGCCATTGCCTATGCCAACCTGAAGAATAAAACCAGCGACGGCACCGTGTACGAGGCCTGCCGCGCGGGCGAGCCCAACCAGGAAACCGCCTATGTGCTCAAGCGCTTCCAGATGAAGGCCCCCCGCCGCTGCCTGGACGTCAGCCCCCAGGTGCAGGACATTGACATCCGCCAGGTGGAGGGTGTGGACGGCCAGACCACCATGCGCCACGCATGGGAGACCATGCGCGACGCCCACGCCAGCACCCTGCCCATCACCACCCAGGGCGGCCACCTGGAGGGCCTGATCACCCTGACCGACGTGGCCATGGCCAACATGGACGTGGACGGCGCAGGCGTTCTGGCGGCGGCCCACGCCAGCCTGGATCAGGTGTGCCGCACCCTGAACGGCACTCTGATCACCGGCGACCCCAACGCCCGCTTTGAAAAGGGCAAGATCGTCATCGGCGCGGCCAGCCCGGACGCCATGGAGGGCATGGTGCAGCCCGGCGACGTGGTCATTCTGGCCAACCGCTACGAGACCCAGCTGTGCGCCATTGAGCTGGAGGCTTCCTGCATTGTGGTGTGCATCGGCTCGGCCGTGTCCCGCACCATTGTGAAGCTGGCCGCCGACCGTGGCTGCGCCATCATCAGCACCCCCTACGACACCTACGAGGCCGCCCGCCTGATCAACCAGAGCGTGCCCATCCGCCATTACATGATCAAGGACGACCTGATGACCTTTGATCTGAACACCCCCGTGGAAGAGGCACGCACGGCCATGGGCAAGGTGCGCCACCAGTACTTCCCCGTGCTGGACAAGAAGGGCCGGTATCAGGGCATGATCTCCCGCCGGAACTTGCTGAACCTGAAGCGCAAGCAGCTGATTCTGGTGGACCACAACGAGCGCACCCAGGCGGTGGAAGGCTTTGAGCAGGCGGACATTCTGGAGATCATCGACCACCATCGCCTGGGCAACCTGGAAACCAACAGCCCCCTGTATTTCCGCAACCAGCCGGTGGGATGCACCGCCACCATCGTCTACCAGATGTACGGCGAGCAGGGCGTGGAGATCACCCCTGAGATCGCGGGCATTCTGTGCAGCGCCATCCTGTCGGATACGCTGATGTTCCGCAGCCCCACCTGCACCCCGCTGGATGAGAGCGCGGCCCGCGCCCTGGCGAAGATCGCCGGCGTGGAAGTGGAAAAGCTGGCCACCGAGATGTTCGAGGCCGGCGAGAACCTCACCGGCAAGACGGCCAGCGAGGTGTTCCTGCAGGACTTTAAGGTGTTCACCAACGGCGACCTGCGCTTCGGCGTGGGCCAGGGCAGCTATGTGAGCGAGAAGAACCGCGACCAGGCCAAGGCGCTGCTGGGCCCCTATCTGGAAGAGACCCTGAAGAGTGAGCGGGTGGATATGGTGTTCTACATGTTCACCAGCGTGCTGGATCAGTCCACCGACGTTCTGTACGCCGGTAAGGGCGCGGAAGAGCTGATGGCGGGTGCCTTCCATGTGGAAGCGAAGGACAACATGTTCACCCTGCCCGGTGTGATCAGCCGCAAAAAGCAGCTGATCCCGGCCCTGATCAGCTACCTGCAGCAGCAGTAACGCGTGCATTCGTCTGGCTGAAACGGCAAAGCAAAAACAATAAAGTAAAAGCACCCCTGTGCGGCTTCCGAAGGATTTTCGGAACGGCCGCACAGGGGCGCTTTGTTTTGCTGTTATAAAATCGGCGGTGGTTCAGCGGGGGTTCCGCCCGCCCTTGCCAAGGCTTCCGGGCCGCCGCCCAAAGGGCTTGCGGGGGCCGAACACCAGCCGGGGGCCGCCCCGGTCGGGCTGGGCAAGATACACCTGCTTGTACTGCTGGCGCAGGGCCGCACGGGCGGCCTGAGCCTTGGCCTCGCTGTCAAACACGCCGAACACCGCGGCGCCGCTGCCGGTCATCAGGCTGGCCAGCGCCCCCTGTTCGTCCAGAATGGACCGGATGTGGGGCGTCTCCTTTGCGCCGCTGCAATGCTCCAGCGCGTTGCCGGAAGCCGCACACACGGCGGCCAGGTCTCCGGCGCGGATGGCGGCTTCCTGAGCGGCCAGATCCGGGTGGATGGGGCTGCCCATCTGGTCGTAGCGGGCAAAGGCTTCCGGGGTGGAAACCCCTACGCTGGGCATGGCCACCACGAACCAGCAGGGCGGGCAGGGGGGAAGGGCCTTCAGAAAGTCGCCCACGCCCTGCACCCGGCAGGTGCCGCCCATCAGGGCAAAGGGCACATCGGCCCCGATGCCGGCGCCCAGGGCGCACAGCTCACTGGTGGAAAGCCGGGCTTCGTACAGGGCGTTCAGCCCCACCAGAACCCCGGCGGCGTCGGCGCTGCCGCCGGCCATGCCGGCGCGCACGGGAATGTGCTTTTCAATTTCCATATCCACGCCGCCCGCAAGGCCGGTGTAGCGGAAAAACGCCCGGGCCGCCTTGACGGCGGTGTTCTTTTCGTTTACGGGCACCCAGCTGCCGGGCAGGTGCAGGCGAACCTCCTCGGCGCGGCGAAGGGTCAGCCGCTCATACAGGGTGATGGTCTGCATGACCATATCCAAATCGTGGTACCCATTGGGCAGCAGGCCCACCACGTCCAGGGCAAGGTTCAGCTTGGCGGGGGCCAATACGGTCACTTGCTTCATGACAAACCTCCTCGTTTACAGCCGGAACAGGCGCAGCTGCCGCACGTCAATGGCCTTTACCGGGCACATTTCGTGGCAGCAGAAGCAGCGAATGCACCCGGAAGGGTGGATGCGGGCGGTACGGCCCACCTGGATGGTGTGGCCGGGGCAGATCTCGGCGCATTTGCCGCAGCCGATGCACTTCTTCTGGTCCACCACCGGGCGGGGCGCGATCAGGCGCTCCACATGCTTTACCAGAGGCTGCACCAGTTTGGGGGTGTGCTGGGCAAAGTCGGTGCTGCCCTCGCCGCCGGTGTAGCTGGAGGGCAGCCGGAAGCCGGGCACCGGCTCCACGGGGCCGTCGGCCCAGGCCGGGTCAAAGGCTTCGGCGCACAGGCCGCGCCCGTGGGCAGCGGCCAGATAAGGCACCCGCATGGGGTCCAGCCCGATGACCCGGCAGACCGCCAGGTCCAGCGCGGGCAGGTCCTCGCTGGCCATCACAAGGCCGACAGGGCGGGGCGTGCCCCCGGCGGGGCCGTCACCCTCCAGGGCCACGATGCCGTCCAGAATGGCGAAATCCGGCTTTACCGTGCACAGCAGGTCCACCAACATCTGGCCGAAGCGCTCCCGGTCGGGAAAGCGCATATGCCACTCGGCCTTCTGCAGGCCGGGAATGCAGCCGAACAGGTTTTTTACGGCGGCGGTGCAGCCGGTCATCACATGGGTTTTGAGCTTGGGCAGGTCGATGATCACATCGGCCTCCAGCACTGGCTCAATGAGGGTGAACTGCTCGGCAACCACGCCGTTTTCCACGGCGCGCTCGCCCCACTTGCAGCCGGTGTACAGCTCCAGCCCTTCTTCCTCACAAACTTTTGCAAGGCCGCTTACATTGTAAGTGGCCTGCATCATGGCCGGGTTGTATACGCCGCCGGAAGAATCCGCCAGAACGATGCGGGCCGGGCCGCGGCGCTTCACGGCCCGCGCCACCGCCCGCACAATGGCGGGGTGGGTGGTCACGGCGTGCTCCGGCGGGTGCTTGGCCAGAAGGTTCGGCTTGAGCAGCACCGTTTTGCCGGGGCCGATCCGCCCGGCAGCGGGCAGGGCCGCGAACAGCTCTTCCACCAGCGCATCCAGAGCGGCCTGATCCTCATAGTCGGCCATGGACCGCACCAGAACGGCCGGGGCGCTCACGCCTTGCCTTCTTTCAGATCCTGCAAAAATTCCCGAATGCGGCTCAGGGCCTCCACCAGATGCTCCACCGAGTAGGCGTAGCTCACGCGGGCGTAGCCCTCGCCGGAAGCGCCGAAGGCGGTGCCGGGCACAATGGCCACGCGCTTTTTATACAGAAGTTCCTTGCAGAACTCGTCGCTGGTCATGCCGGTGGACTTGATGCAGGGGAACACATAAAACGCGCCCTTGGGGTCGAAGCAGCTCAGCCCCATGTCGTTGAAGCTCTTCACCAGAAGCCGGCGGCGGCGGTTGTATTCGTCCCGCATCATGTCAATCTCGTCGTCACACTCCCGCATGGCCGTAATGGCGGCCATCTGGCTGGTGGTAGGGGCGCACATGATGCAGCTCTGGTGGATCTTGGTCATGATCTTGATGACCGGGGCGGGGCCGACCACATAGCCCAGCCGCCAGCCGGTCATGGCGTAGGCCTTGGAGAAGCCGTTCACCACGATGGTGCGCTCGGCCATGCCGGGCAGGCTGGCAATGCTCACGTGCCGTTCGCTGCCGTAGGTCAGCTCGGCGTAAATTTCATCGCTCAGCACCATGATGTCGGTGCCGCGCAGCACCTCGGCAATGGCCTCCAAATCCTCTTTGCCCATCACCGCACCGGTGGGGTTGCAGGGGAAGGGCAGGATCAGCATCTTGGTGCGGGGGGTGATGGCCGCCTTCAGCTCCTCAGCGGTGAGGCGGAACTGGTTCTTTTCCTGAAGGGGAATGCTTACCACCTTGCCGCCGGTGAGGTGGGTGATGGGGTCGTAGCACACATAGCAGGGCTCCGGGATGATGACCTCGTCGCCGGGGTTGACCAGGGCGCGGATGCCGATGTCGATGGCCTCGCTGCCGCCCACCGTCACCAGAACCTGGCTGTCCGGGTCATAGTGCAGGTCAAAACGGCGGTCAAGATATTTGCAGATCTCGGTGCGCAGTTCCTTCATGCCGGAGTTGGAGGTGTAGCGGGTCTGGCCCATTTCCAGGTTGCGAATGCCCGCGTCGCGCACCGCCCAGGGGGTCTTGAAGTCCGGTTCGCCCACGCCCAGGCTGATGCAGTCCTTCATCTCGGCGGCAATGTCAAAAAACTTGCGGATGCCGGAAGCGCGCATCTCCTGGGCAGCGGTGGCGATAATTTTATCGTAGTTCATTACAGTACCGTCTCTCTTTCATCGGGATCTTCGTCCAGGAACATTTCGCCGTCCTTCTTGTAGGTGCGCAGAACGAAATGGGTGGCGGTGGAGCGCACATCGTCCAGCGGGCTGAGGCGCTTGGCCACAAACAGGGCCACCTCCTGGAAGCTGCGGCCGCTGACGACCAGCTGCAGGTCGTAGCCGCCGCTCATCAGCAGCACGCTCTCCACCTCGTCAAAGGCGGCGATGGTGGTGGCAATGGCGTCAAAGCCGTGGCTCTTCTTAGGGGTGACGCACAGCTCGATCACCGCCTGCACCTTTGCCGCGCTGAATTTTTCCCAGTTCACCAGGGTCTTGTAGCCCCGGATGTACCCCTTTGCCCGTGCCAGCTCCATCATCTCGTGGATCTGTGCGGGAGTTTTATCCAGCATTGCGCCAAGATCGTCCTCTGTGAGGCGGGCGTTGTTTTCCAACAATTTCAAAAGCTGTTCCATGGTAAAGGTCCTTTCTGTACATTCCGTGTCGGGTTCGGCGGCCAGGCCGCTGTTCCGGATGATGCCTGCCGCGCACCTGCGCCTCTTTCTACAATGGGCAGGCGCGGCAGAATAGATACCACTATTATAAAAAAAAATCGGCAGAATGGCAACCACACGGCGGCAAATCTGCTATAATAAAGGCATTTCCAGGGCGGGGCCGCCGAACCATGGCAGCCCCTGCCGCAAGCGCCGGAATGCGCCGGGGGCGGAGAGGCCGTCGATTTGCCCGGCGGGCGCAGTTGATATGGGAGGGAAAGCACCGATGAAAGCAGTCATCACCGTCGTAGGCCGGGACACCGTGGGCGTTGTTGCCAAAGTGAGCGGCGTTTGCAGCGAGTTGAACATCAACATTGAGGACGTGACCCAGAGCATTATGCAGGAGATGTTCTGCATGATCATGCTGGTCAATCTGGAAAAGTGCAATGTGAGCCACGATGAAATGCGCGCCCGTTTTGCCGCAGCAGGCGAAGAGATGGGCATGCAGGTGAACATCACCCGGCAGGAAGTTTTTGACGCCATGCACCGCATTTGAGCCGGGAGGGGGAACAGAACCATGGGTATCATCAACACCAGCGACATTCTTGAAACCATTGAGATGATCACCGCCGAAAATCTGGACGTGCGCACCGTGACCATGGGCATCAGCCTGCTGGACTGCATCGACCCCGACCCGAAACGGGCCTGCGAGAAGATCTACAACAAAATTACCACCAAAGCGGCCCGTCTGGTGCCGGTGGTGGAGGACATCAGCCGGGAATACGGCATTCCCATTGTGAACAAGCGCATCAGCGTTACCCCCATTGCCATGCTGCTGGGGGCCGCGCCGGACGCCGACCCGGTGGATTACGCCAAGGCGCTGGATGCAGCGGCCAAAAAAGTGGGGGTGAACTTCATCGGCGGCTTCGGCGCGCTGGTGCACAAGGGCTTTTCCAACGGGGATGAGCGGCTCATCCGCGCCATTCCCGAGGCACTGGCCCAGACCGACCTGGTGTGCAGCAGCGTGAACATCGGCTCCACCAAAAGCGGCCTGAACATGGACGCCGTGCGCCTGATGGGCCAGATCGTGCACGACACCGCTGCCCGCACGGCCGACAATATGTGCATGGGCGCGGCCAAGCTGGTGGTGTTCTGCAACGCCCCGGAGGACAACCCCTTCATGGCGGGCGCCTTCCACGGCGTGGGCGAGCCGGATTGCGAGATCCATGTGGGCGTTTCCGGCCCCGGCGCGGTGCGCGCCGCCCTGGCCAAGCTGCCCAAAAATGCCCCGCTGGACGAGGTGGCCGAGCTGGTGAAGCGCACGGCCTTCAAGATCACGCGGCTGGGCCAGCTGGTGGCCAATCTGGCCAGCGAGCGGCTGGGCGTGCCCGCCGGCATCATTGACCTGAGCCTGGCCCCCACCCCGGCCATCGGCGACAGCGTGGCCAACATTCTGGAGGAGATGGGCCTGGAGAGCTGCGGCTGCTGCGGCACCACCGCCTGCCTGGCCCTGCTGAACGACGCGGTGAAAAAGGGCGGCGTGATGGCCTCGAACCATGTGGGCGGCCTGTCCGGCGCATTTATCCCCGTGAGCGAGGACGACGGCATGATCAAGGCGGCCACCTGCGGCAGCCTGAGCATTGAAAAGCTGGAGGCCATGACCGCAGTGTGCAGTGTGGGCATTGACATGGTGGTCATCCCCGGCGACACCACCCCCGAGGTGATCGGTGCGCTGATCGCCGATGAGGCGGCCATCGGCATGGTGAACACCAAAACCACCGCCGTGCGCGTGATTCCCGCCATCGGCCACAAGGCCGGCGATACGCTGGACTTCGGCGGTCTGCTGGGCTACGCGCCCATTATGCCCATCAGCACCTGGAAGCCCGATGTGTTCATCCACCGGGGCGGCCGCATTCCGGCCCCCATGCAGGCCCTGAAGAACTGAGTTTCGGTGCGCCGGAAAGGAGACCCCATGCCCGCAAACACTCTGGAATGCTCCGCCCGGCCGCGCTACCATCTACTGGACGCGGTGCGCGGCTTTGTGCTGGTGCATATGGTGGCCTTTCACTTCTGCTTTGACTGGTTTGTGCTGTTTGCAGGCCGGGCCGACTGGCCGACCCTGCCGGCCGTGTTCTGGTGGGAGCGGTTCATCTGCTGCACCTTCAACCTGGTCAGCGGCATGGCCTTTCACCTGGGGCGGCGGCACCTGTATCACAGCCTGCTGCTGAACGTCGTGGGCGCGGGGGCGACGGCGGTTACCCTGCTGATCATGCCGGAGCAGACCGTCTGGTTCGGCGTGCTCAGCCTGCTGGGCTGTGCCACGCTGCTGACCCATCTGGCCGAGCCGGTGCTGAAAAAGCTGCCCCCGGTGCCGGGGGCGGCGCTCAGCCTGTGGCTGTTCTGGGCGGCCTACCCGGCACAGCAGGGCTGGCTGCGTCTTTTGCCCGGCCTGCGGGTGAGCCTGCCCGGCTGGCTGTACGCCTCCCGCTGGACGGCGGTTCTCGGCTTTCCCCCGGCGGGGTTTTACTCCAGCGATTACTTCCCGCTGCTGCCCTGGCTGTTTCTGTTCTGGGTGGGGTACTACCTGTGGCCCCTCATCCGAAGCTGGAAGCCGCTGACGCGGAAGATTCCGGTATTCAGCGCATTGGGGAGGCTGTGTCTGCCGGTGTATGTGGTGCACCAGCCGGTGTGCTATGGGCTGTGCATGGCGGCCCGGTGGCTGGGGCTGGTGTAAGCCCGGCGGGTGAGGAAACGCCTGACTGAATCAGCCGTCAAAAAAATGGAAGGAGAGAAAGGGTCGGACCGATTTGAGGTCCGGCCCTTTTGATGTGAATTGTATTGCCTCAGCGAATACGTGCAAAAAGGAGAAAAATAAGTGCGTGTAAAAAGCTGGATTGCATTTATTCTTATATTTTCCGTTGTCCGCATGAAGGCGGCGTGTGCACCATCGCGGCGGGCAGTGCGTACCCCGCTCAAAACAGCGCCACAAAGCCGTGGTTGCATACCGGAAAAGAATGCTCATGTGCGGTAAAGTAACACATAAGAATTTGATTGACGGCAGCCCCTATTCCGAAAAACGAAAGTTAAAAATATTTCACTTTCCCTATTGACATACGCAAGCAGGAGTGATATATTTATAACATCGCAAGTGCGAAATATATAACACGGAGGGAAAGAAAAATGAATAAAAAAGTATCTTTAAGAGAAATTGTTGGAACAAAAATAATCTACGCAATCATTCTTGTATCTTACTACTGGATGTGGGCAAGAACAGATTGGAAAGACTGGTATCCAACTTTACAGCTTGTACTTGGCTGTTTCCTTGCTGCCTTTTTTGCATTTCAGCAAATGAGAATTAAGAAATACAAAAAGGAAGGTGTTGATGAAATGGCAGAGCGAAACTTGAAACGGTGTGACTCATTTTGTTTGAAGATTTTTGTTGCTGTTATGGTTGTAGTTGCTTGGGGTTGTGCTATTCTTAGTCATGTTAATGCTATCAATATGGGAATGATTGGATGGATTATTGTTTTGTCTATTTTTATTTTATCTATCATTCGGACATTGATGTTTGTGATTATAGACAGCAAGGGGGTATGATATGGCTCTTGTTACAAAAATCAAAGAATATCGTGAGCAGGCAGGATATAAACAAAGCGAACTAGCAGAGCTTGTTGGTGCAAGACGAGAAACAATCGTTCACCTTGAAAATGGCAGATATAATCCGTCCCTTAAATTGGCTATGGATATTGCAAAAGTATTCCATGTGACTGTTGAGGACTTGTTCGAATTTGTTGATGAAGAAAAATGAGCAGACCCGCTACCGTTAGAAAGTCGGGGCTTATTGGCAAGGGGGCAACTGGATATTCACCCAGGACAACGGCACCATGATGAGCTACTACACGCCCTACAGTGCCTTGCAGGATCTTCTGCGCCACTACAACGCCAACAAGAACGAAACCAACAAACTGCCTATGATTCCCTATCACGGACTGCGGCATACCTCAGCTACCTTGCTGATCGCCGCACATCAGGATGTCCGTACCGTGTCCAACCGTTTGGGTCATGCACAGGCTTCTACAACCATGAACATCTATACCCACGCATTGAAAGAGAATGATTGCACTGCATCCAACGCCCTTGAAAATATGCTCTGCAAAACCGAAGTATAAGTTTTTCGACATGAAACGCGAAGATGTGAAAAACAAAATTCCCAGCATCACCGATATTGCCCAGGCGCCGGAAGCGGCCCGGTTGGGCGAACCGACAAAAAGCCCGTAAAGCGCAGCACAGGCCTCACCTCACGGCCACACATCGCGCAAATCGGCCCGAAAACAAAAAGAAAAGGCGTCACATCTTACGATGTAACGCCTTTTTTTGGTGGGCGGTAAGGAACTCGAATCCCTGACCCCCTGCACGTCAAGCAGGTGCTCTACCAGCTGAGCTAACCGCCCGTATCAGTGACTGCTTGATTATTATAGCAGGGCATTCGGGAAAATGCAAGGGCTTTTTTGAAATTTTTTGAAAAAGTTTATTCGGCCCCGGTCTGGCCGTTTCCGCCTGCGCCGCACAGGCCCGGAATGGCGCACACGGCCGCCACGCCCACCACGGTGAACACAATGCGGGAAAGCAGGGACGCACTGCCGCCCAGCAGCCAGCCCACCGCATCAAAGCTGAACAGCCCCACAAGGCCCCAGTTCACGCCGCCGATGATCAGCAGGATCACACACACTTTATAAAAGGTCTCCATGCCGTTTCCTCCTTTTTCTGCGGCCCGGGGGCCGCCCTTGGGGCTAGTGTGGCCGAAACGGGCGAAACTATGCACCGCATCCGCCAAAACAGCAAAACCGCCCCGGCGGGCGGGGCGGTTTTGAAAGCGGCGTATGGAAACCGGCTCAGGCGAACACCAGCTGCACCAGCAGCATATACAGCACGGTGCCGCCGCCGATGCTCAGCACCAGGTTGTGCTTCCAGTGGTGCACCAGAACCACATAGGCCCCGGCGATCAGCTCGGGCAGCGCGTGGGGCCACACCAGCGGGGTGGCCGATTTGAAGCAGTACACCACCAGCATGGCGATGACCGCCCCCGGCAGCACCACCCCCAGATACCGCACAAAGGCCGAGGGCTGGCCGTGAAACACCCAGAAGGGCAGCGCCCGGGTGAGCAGGGTGGCAAACGCGATGAAGAAAATGGTCAGCAGGGCTTGTGTCTGGGTCATTGGGCGGCCTCCGTTTTTTCTGAAGAGGGTTTCTGCACCTGAACGATGGGCGCCAGGCGGCCGCGCAGCAGGCACAGCCCGGCAAAAATCACCACCATGGCAAAGGGGATGAACCGGTCGGCCCCGAACACCAGCAGGCAGAGCACCGAAGCACCCAGCCCGATGAGGGCGGGCAGGTGGGTGACGGCGTTCTCCCACTGCTCCACAAAAATCACCAGAAACAGGGCCGTCATGGCGAAGTCAATGCCGGTGGAGTCAAAGGGCAGGGCGGCCCCGGCCAGATTGCCGAACAGGCTGCCGGCGATCCAGTACAGCTGGTCCAGCAGGGTGAGGAAGAAGTCGTACCAGCCCTTGTCCACGCCGTCCGGGGCTTCGCCGGCGCACAGCAGCGAGTAGGTCTCGTCGGTCAGGCCAAACACCAGATAAGGCTTCAGCGGGCCGCGCTTTTCAAACCGGCCCAGCATGGAAATGCCGTAAAACAGGTGCCGGGCGTTGACGGTGAAGGCCACCAGCATGGCCGAGAACGGCGCAAACGGCCCCGCCAGCAGGCTGACCGTGACAAACTGCATACTGCCCGCATAGATGAGGCCGCTCATCAATAAGGCCCAGAAAACCCCATACCCGGCCTGCCGCAGCAGTACGCCAAAGGCCGTGCCCAGAAACAGATAGCCGGTCATCACCGGCAGAGTGCGGGGAAAGGCGGCCCGCAGTGCGTTTGCTTGCATGAAAAAACTCCTTATATATAGAATACAAAAGAATCAGGGCGGTGCACTTTGCCGCAAAACCGCGGCAAAGTCAGAACGTCTCTATTATACGGTTGAAACCCACCGGACGCAAGGGTATATCTTGTGCGAAAGGGGCGGAACCGCTATAATAAAAACCGACAGAATCCATGCGGATCACCTTATAAAAAGGAGAATTTTATCTTGAACAATTCCGTCAAGTCGACCGGCACCCTGGTGCAGTGGATCCGGAACAACCCCCACTGCCTGGCGATGCTGTATTTTGTGTTTTACCTCATTGCGTTTTTCAGCCTGGAGCAGCTGCACCGGCCGGACCTGCACATCATCCACTGCGCGCTGGACGACTACATCCCTTTCTGCGAGTGGTTCATCATCCCGTACTGCCTGTGGTTTCTGGTGATGCCCGGCTCGCTGATCTACTTCATGTTCCGGGACAAAAAGGCCTTTCTGGACCTGAGCTTTCTCATGTTTACGGGCATGACCTTCTGCCTGCTGGTGTATCTGGTGTGGCCCAACGGGCTGGACCTGCGGGTGGAGATCGCCCAGACCAACTGGGCGGCCCGGCTGGTGGCGGCCCTGCAGGGCTTTGACCCGCCCACCAACGTATGCCCGTCCATTCATGTTTCCAGCACGGTGGCGGTGAATCTGGCGGTGTGCCGCAGTGAGAGCCTGGGCAAAAAGGGCTGGCTTAAGGCCGCCAATTTTGTTGTTACGGTGGCCATCTGCCTGTCCACCATGTTCCTGAAGCAGCACTCGGCGGTGGACGTGGCCCTGGGCATTGCCCTGAGCCTTGTACTGGGCTGGGTGACCTGGCACACCAACTGGCAGGCGGCCCTGAAAAAGACCCCGCTGCGGGTGCTGTTTCAGCAGCGGCTGTGAGAAAAGAAACCCATCGCTT
Organism: uncultured Oscillospiraceae bacterium; assembly: GCA_934513685.1. Taxonomy (GTDB): domain Bacteria; phylum Bacillota; class Clostridia; order Oscillospirales; family Ruminococcaceae; genus SFJ001. The sequence continues at coordinate 22,583 of CAKSWY010000011.1, forward strand.
AGGAGGCGTTTGAATATGACAGTTCCGGAAAAGCTGGCGGCGCTGTGCCGCCGCATGGAAGAAGAAGGGGTGGATGTTTACCTCATCCCCACCGGAGACGACCACTCTTCGGAATATGCAGGAGACTACTACAATTGCCGCGCCTGGCTGACCGGTTTTACCGGCAGCGCGGGCACCGCGGCGGTGGCCTGCACCCCGCAGGGGATGGAGGCCGGTTTGTGGACGGACGGCCGCTATTTCATTCAGGCGGCGCGCCAGCTGGAGGGCACCGGAATCACCCTGTACCGCATGGGCGAGCCGGGCGTGCCCACGCTGGCCCAGTGGTTGGAGACCCACCTGAGCCGCGGCGGCGTGCTGGGCTATGACGGCCGGGTGCTGCCCTCGGCGGAGGTGAAGCGTCTCAGCCAGGCGCTGGACGGGGTCATCCTGCACCGGGAACTGGATCTGGTGGGGGACACCTGGGCGGATCGGCCCGCCCGCTCCTGCCGGAAGGCCTGGGAGCTGGACGAGGCCCACGCCGGGCGCAGCCGCACCGACAAGCTGGCCCAGATTCGGGCCGAAATGGCCGAGCAGGAGGCCGACTGCCTGGTGCTGCCCGCCCTGGACGACATTGCCTGGCTGCTGAACCTGCGGGGCGATGACGTGGCCTGCAACCCGGTGGTGCTGGCCTTTGCGGCGGTGGAGCCGGAGCGGGTGCTGCTGTTTGCCCAGCCCGCGGCCTTTGACGAGGCGCTGCAGAAGCGGCTGGCCGCCGACGGGGTGGAGCTGGCCCCCTATGAGGAAATCTACGATTATGTAAAGGCCCTGCCCGAGGGCACGGCCCTGTGGATGGACGCGGCCCAGGCCGGCGATGCTTTGTGGAACAGTGTGCCCGCCGATGTGCTGCTTCTGGACGAGGAAAGCCCGGTGCGCCTGCACAAAGCCTGCAAGAACCCCACCGAGCTGGAGGAGGAGCGCCGGGCGCACGTGAAGGACGGCGCGGCCCTGTGCCGCTTTTTGTACTGGCTGAAGCACCGGGTGGGCAAGGAGCCGATCACCGAGTGTTCGGCCGCCGAAAAGCTGGAACAGCTGCGCAAAGAACAGCCGGGCTACCTTGGCCCCAGCTTTGAGACCATTGCCGCCTATGGTGCCCACGGGGCCATTGTGCACTATGCCCCCACCCCGGAGACGGACATTCCGCTGGAGCCGAAGGGCCTGTTCCTGGTGGACAGCGGCGGCCAGTATCTGGCGGCCACCACCGACGTGACCCGTACCATTGCCCTTGGCCCGGTGACGGACCGGGAGCGGGAGATGTTCACACTGGTTCTGCGCAGCCATCTGGCGCTGGGCGCGGTGCAGTTCCGGGAGGGCTGCCGCGGCGATGGGCTGGACGTGGTGGCCCGCGGCCCCCTGTGGGAGCGTGGGCTGGACTTCAACCACGGCACCGGCCACGGGGTGGGCTGCCTGCTGAACGTACACGAGGACCCGGTGCGCATCCGCTGGCGTGCCATGGACGGAATGCCCCCCTTTATGGAGGGGATGGTGGTGTCCAACGAGCCGGGCTTTTACGAAGAGGGGGCCTTCGGCATCCGCACCGAGAACCTGATGGCCTGCCGCAAGACGGTGCAGAACCAGTACGGCACCTTCCTGAACTTCGAGACTCTCACGCTGGCCCCCATTGATCTGGACGCGGTGGACCCCGCCGGGCTGGACGAGCGGGAAAAGGAGCGGCTGAATCAGTACCACGCCCGGGTGTATCGGGAGATTGCCCCGCTGCTGCCCCCAGAAGAGGCTGCCTGGCTGAAAACCGCCACCCGGCCCATCTGAGCGGCGCCTGCTTTTAAAAAAGCAGGTGATCGGGCGCATTTTTTGAAACGAAGAGCATAGCGCCGCCCGCGGCGGCCCATACTTCTGCCGGATCGATCCAGAATTTGGATGCATAAGGAGAGCAGAAGATGTACATGGGCTGTTTGCGCGCGGCGCTTTTTTTGCAGGGCCGCAGCTTACGAGAGAGAAACGTGCCGGAGGAGGCCGGCCGCTGTGCGGCGGCCCGGCGGGCCGTTCTGGCCGGGCTTTGCCTGGCGGTTTTGATTACGGGCTGGTTAAGCCCCTTTGCCCGTACAGCCGCCCGGGTGCGGCGGGATACCCTGCGCCTGCACGTGCGCGCCGCGGGGGACAGCTGGCAGGACCTTCAGGTGAAGTACCGGGTGCGGGACGCCATTCTGGAGCAGGCCGGAGCGCTGTTTGCCCCGGCTGCCAGTGAGGGCGAGGCCGCCGCCCTGGCAGCCCAGAGCCTGCCTGCTTTGCAGATTGCGGCCCAGCAGGCGGCCAGCCGGGCCGGGGCACACTATTCGGTGACGGTGCGGCTGGTGCGGCAGTATTTCCCCACCACCCGCTACGAGGGTTTTCAGCTGCCGGCCGGGCAATATCAGGCCCTGCGGGTGGAGCTGGGGCAGGCCGAGGGCCGCAACTGGTGGTGCGTGCTTTACCCGGGGCTGTGCCTGGCTGCCAGCAGCCTGCCGGCCGGATACGGCGACACCGCCGAGCAGGGATTGGTGGTGGGCGAGTATGAGATCCGCTTTGCCCTGCTGGAGCTGTGGCAGCGCACCGCCTGCCGGGACATTCCGGCCGCAGGCGGCATAGGATAGCCCGGCGGGGTGCAGCAGCACCCTGAGAAGGGAGTGTGGATCCTATGGTACAACCGGCGTATTACGGCATGGTAAGCAGCGGCTCCGCCGGGCCGGACGTGGCCCTGGTGCAGACCTGGCTGAACGGTCTGCCCAAGACCAAATGGCCCTGCATTCAAACCCTGCGGGTGGACGGCCACTTCGGCAGCGGCACCGAGCAGGCCGTGAAGTATTTTCAGATCGGCGTGGGGCTGACGGCGGACGGCAAGGTGGGCCAGCGCACCTGGGACGCCCTGTGTGAGGCCTATGACGCCCAGCACGGAGAAGGGGAAATTTACCCGGGCTACATTATGAAGCGGGGCGTTGCAGGCGCAACCGTGCGCAGCGTTCAGCAAAAGCTGAACCGGCTGGGCATGGGCCTTGCAGCGGACGGCTACTTCGGCAGCAGCACCGAAACGGCGGTGAAGGCGTTCCAGCGCAGCCGCGGCCTGACGGTGGACGGCAAGGTGGGCAAGGCCACCTGGGCGGCTCTGGCGGCCCTGTAAACCGCAGGCGGCGAAAACAAAACGAAAACGAAGTGCGCCCCCGGGCGGCTCCATGTGCGGGCCTGCCCGGGGGCGTTTCTATGGAAAAATGGGGGCCGGAAGGGCGGCAGCGGCGGCGAAAATTCGAGATTTGCGTCTGCGCCATGGCCGATGCTATAATAAAACCAACACAATAAAAAGAAACGCAATGCGGGCCGGGCCGCCGAACCGGCGCACCGCCCGGAAGCATCAACGCAAACGAGGAAAAACACCATGCTGCATCTGATTTTGGGGCCTTCCGGCACCGGAAAGTCCACCCTGCTCATGAACGAGATCCGCCGCCGGGCCGAGGCCAGGCAGGCCAGCATTCTGCTGGTGCCGGAGCAGTTCACATCCTCCACCGAGGGGCGCATTTACCGGGAACTGGGGGACGGGCTTTCCGCCTGGGTGAGCAGTTACAGTTTCAGTTCGCTGGCCGAAAAGCTGCTGGATGAATACGGCGGCGCGGCGGTGCGCACCGTGACGGACGCCGCCCGGGTGGTGCTGGTGCGCCGGGCGGTGGAAGCCCTCGGCCCGCGGGTGACCTATTACGGCCGCCACCGGCGAAGCCCGGTGTTTTTGCAGAAGTGCGCCGAGACCGTGAACGAGCTGAAGAGCGCCGGGCTGACCGGCCCCCAGCTGGAGCGGCTTTCGGTGGGGCCGGGCCGGGAAAAGCTGGCGGAACTGGCAGCCATTTACGCGGCCTACGAGGCGCTTTTGCAGGGAACGGCCATGGACCCCGGCGACCGGGTGGAGCTGGCCGCCCAAAAGGCCGCCGAGCACCCGGAGTTCTTCCGCGGCCGGGCCGTATTTGTGGACGAGTTTGATACCTTCGATTCCGCCAAGCAGGCGCTGCTGCGGGCCATGCTGGCCGTATCTGATGTGACGGTGACCCTCTGCGCCGACGGGCTGACGGATTACGAGGGCGGCATGGGGCTGTTCAGCGGGGCCAAGCAGGTGGCGGCCCGGCTGCTGCGGCTGGCGGCCCAGGCGGGCTGCCGGGCGGATGCCCCCCGGGTGCTGACCGAGGACCTGCGCCACCAAAACGCCCCGGGGCTGGCGGCCCTGAGCCGGGCGCTGACCGGCGAGGAGGCACCGGCCGTCTGGCCGGGCGTGACCCTCTACAAGGCCCCGGACCGGGAGGACGAGGTGCGGGCGGTGGCGGCCACCATTCAAAAGCTGGCCCGACAGGGCGTGTGCTACCGGGAGATGGCGGTCATCTGCCGGGAAAGCGGGGACTATCTGCGTCTGGTGCGCACCGAGTTTGCCCGGGCGAACATTCCGCTGTTTGTGGATGAGGCCACCACGGCCCAGCTGGCCCCGCCGGCCCAGCTGGTGCGGGGGCTGCTGGGCGTACTGCGGGGCGGCCTGACCACCGAGCGGGTGCTGGCCGTGGCGAAAACCGGGCTGTGCGGCCTTTCGGAGCAGCAGCTGTGCGCCCTGGAAAATTATGCCTTTACCTGGACGCTCACCGCCGCCAACTGGCGCGCCCCCTTTGACCGGAACCCCTCGGGCTTCGGCGGCGGCCCGCTGCGGGCGGAGGAACAGCAGCAGCTGGAGCTGGCCGAGGCAGCCCGGGCGCGGCTCATTCCACGGCTGGACGAGCTTTTGAAGCAGGCAAAGGGGCTGGATGCCCCGGCGCTGACCAAATGCCTGTACCAGACCATGGAGAACCTGGACGCGGGCCGGGCCGACTTTGCCCTGGCCAAGCAGCTGGAGGCGGCGGGCCGCCTGGCCGAGAGCGCCGAGACCCTGCGCCTTTGGAATGTGACCATGAACGTGCTGGACCAGATGGCGGTTCTGTTTGAGGGGGAGACGCTGGAGGCGGCCGAGTACGACGAGATGCTGACGCTGCTTCTGCGCAGCACCGATTTGGGGCACATCCCCCAGACGCTGGACGCGGTGATCTTTACCAGCGCAGGCAAAATGCGCTTGGACAGGCCGGATTACTGCTTTGTGATGGGGCTGGCGGAAGGCGAATTCCCCCGCGCGCCGGGGGACACGGGCCTTTTGACCCATGCGGACCGGGATGAGCTTCTGCGCATGGCGGCGGCCCTGCCGGAAGAGGAGCGCTTTGAGCTGCCCGACCGGTTTGAAAACCGGGTCATCCGGGAAAATGTGAGCTTTTACAAGGCGCTCACGGCGGCGGGCGGCGGGCTGTGGCTCAGCTGGGCCGAGGGGGCGGGCGGCCTGCCCGTCACCAGCGCCCTGCCGCTGCCGCCCGAGGGCCTGCCCGCCCCGCAGCTGACCGAGGCGGACCGCTGCCTGACCCCGGAGATGGCACTGGACCGGCTGGGCGAAGTCTGGCAGCAGCAAAGCCCCCTGCGGGCCACCCTGAAGCAGGCGCTGGAAGAGCGCGAGGGGCCTCTGCTGGCCCGGATGGAACAGGCCGGCCGCGAGGCGGATTTCCATGTGGAGCGCCCGGCGGCCGCCGAGGCGCTGCTGGGCAAGGAACTGCGGCTCTCCGCCAGCCAGCTGCGCAGCTTCTGCCAGTGCCAGTTTGCCTATTATATGGAATACGTGCTGCGCATCAAGCCCCAGAAGCCCGCCCGCATGGACCCGGCCCAGGGCGGCACCATGATCCATTACATTCTGGAAAAGGCCCTGCAGGAGCCGGATTTTTACGACCTGGACGAGCCGGGCCTGGAGCGCCTGGCGGCCCGGCTGGCCGCCCGCTTTGTGGAAGAGAACATCCCCGAGCCGGGGGCACAGCTGCGCTATCTGGCAGCCCGCATGGCCCGAAGCGCCGGAAAACTGCTGTGGTTTCTGCAGCAGGACCTTTTGCTGGACCCCTACGAGCCCACGGCCTTTGAGCTGGGCATCGGCGAGCAGGCGGGCCAGGTGCCGCCGCTGACCTTCCCGGTGGACGGGGAACATGAGGTCAAAGTGATCGGCAAGATCGACCGGGTGGACGTGCAGAACGGCCCCACTGGCGCGGCTGACCGGCTTCGGGTGGTGGACTACAAGACCGGCACAAAAAAATTCAGCCTGACCGATGTGCTCACCGGCGAAGAGTGCCAGATGCTGCTGTATCTGTTCACCCTCACCGCCCGTTGGCCCCTTTTGAAGGGGCACGCAGGCGAATTCCAGGAGGTGGAGTACCTGATGGTGGACCCCGCCCCCAAGGACGAGGGCCGGGCAAAGGCATTGCAGGAGGGCGGCGGCCTTGTGTACGAAAAGCAGGGCATGATTCTGGAGCGGGAAGGGGAGAAAGAGCCGCCCCTCCCCCCGGAAAAGCAGGCCGCCATGGCAAAGGCCAGCGCCACCGAGAGCCAGCAGGAAGCCTGGCGCAAGGGCAACCACCGGGTGACGCTTCACCGCAAACAGCTGGAAAACATCGAGGCGTATCTGCAGGAGCTGATCGTCTCCATGGCAAAGCGGCTGTATGCGGGGCAGATCACCGCCTGCCCGCGGCAGAACAAGCAGGGCACCACCGGCTGCAAGGCCTGGTGCCCCTACCGCAGTGTGTGCGGCCATGTGGACGGCGAGCATGAGCGGGAGCGCCCGGAGGAAAAGAAGGATTTGTTTATGGAAAAGGAGAACGTGGAATGGGACAACTGACATCCCCCCGCTGGACTCCGGCCCAGGAGACGGCCATCACCGACCGGGGCGGGGCGCTGCTGCTGAGCGCGGCGGCCGGAAGCGGCAAAACCGCCGTGCTGACCGAGCGGGCGGTGGGCTTGATGTGCCAGGAAAACGACCCCGTGCCCGCCGAGCAGCTGCTGATCGTGACCTTTACCAACGCGGCGGCGGCCGAACTTCGGGCCCGGCTGGCCAAAAAGCTGAACACCCGGCTGGCGCAGACCCCGGCGGGCAGCCCGCAGCTGCACTGGATGCGCCGCCAGCAGATGATGCTGGGCCGGGCGGACATCTGCACCATCGACGCCTTCTGCATCAAACTGCTGCGCCAGCAGTTCCGCGCGCTGGACATTCCGCCGGACTTTGCCACCGGCGATGAGGGCGGCCTGCTTACCCTGCGGGAGCAGGCCATGGCCGACACGCTGGAGGCCGCCTACCGGCAGGAGAACTTCTGCCGCTTTGCGGACCTTCTCGGGCGGAGCCGGTCGGATCAAGAGGCGGCGGAGGCCATCGGCCGTATGTACGATTTTCTGCGCACCCTGCCGGACTATCCCGCCCAGCTGGAAGCCTACTGCGCCGCCTGGGAGAACGGTGCCCCGCTGGAGCAGACCGAGGTGTGCCGGGCCCAGGCGCGGTGGGCCGCGCGGGAGCTGCGGCAGGCGGATGAATCGCTGGCCTATGCCCAGACGCTCTGCGGCCAAGCGGAACAGGAGGACTTTGACGCGGTGCAGAAGGCCTATGGCCCGCCGCTGACCCAGGAGCGGGGCGCGCTGGCCAATGTGATCGCCCTGTTTGAAGCCCTGCGCTGGGATGAGGCGCTGGCGGCACTGGACGGCTGGAAAAAGGCTCGGGTGAGCTTTGCGCGGGCCAAAACGCCGGAGGAAAAGAACGCGGAGCCGGGCACGGCCTTTTATTGGAAAAAGCGGGTGGTGACCGCCCGGGATGCCGCCGCCCAGATGGTGAAGGACCTGCAGGGCAGCAGCCTGCCCACCCGGCAGGAGTATGAGGAGGACCGGCAGACCGCCGCCCCTCTGGTGCGGGCGCTGGCCGATGCAGTGACGGACTTTGACCGCCGCTTCTGGGAGGCCCGGCGGGAGCACAAGCTGCTGGATTTTGCCGACCTGGAGCATCTGGCGTTAAAGCTGCTGTGGGACGGGAACGGCCCCACCCCGCTGGCGGCCCAGATCGCCGGGGGCTACCGGGCCGTGATGGTGGATGAATACCAGGACACCAACCGTTTGCAGGATACCCTGTACCACTGCCTGGCGGGGGACGGCAGCAAGCTGTTCCTGGTGGGCGACCTGAAGCAGAGCATTTACCGCTTCCGTCAGGCGGACCCCACGGTGTTTCAGGAGAAAAAGCAGGAGTATGCCCTGTATCAGAACCCCGTACCGGGAGTGCCGGCCCCGGCCTACCCGGCCCAGCTGGCGCTGGACAACAACTTCCGCAGTGCAAAGGGCGTCATTGCGGCCATCAACGGCATTTTCGGCGCGGTGATGACCCCCGCCGCGGGCGGCGTGGACTACGCCAACACCCCCGGCGAGGCACTGGCCCTGCCGCCCCAGCCGGAGGCCTATCCCGGCGGGTGCGAGCTGTGTCTGGTGTCCAGCCCGGAAAAGGAGGACGCGGGCTACATCGCCCGGCGCATCCGGGAGATGCTGGACAAGGGCTTTCCGGTGCGGGACGGGGCAGGGGGCACCCGCCCCTGCCGCCCCGAGGACTTTGCCATTCTTCTGCGCAGCTGGACCAACGCGGACAACTACCTTCAGGCGCTGGAAGGCGAGGGGCTGCAGGGCTATTCCGCCGCCCGGGAGGACCTGCTGGATTCTCCGGCGGTGCGGCCGCTGCTGAGCCTGCTGCACGTGCTGGACAACCCCGCCCAGGACGTGGCCCTGGCCAGCGTGCTGCTCAGCCCGCTGGTGGGCCTGACCATGGGCGAGCTGACCGAACTGCGGGCTGCCCGCCCCCATGGCACCCTGTACCGGGCTGTTCTGCCCCGGCCGGAGCAGAGCGGGAAGAGCCAGGGTGAGCAGAAGGCCGAGGGCTTTTACGCCAGCCTGAGCGAACTGCGCAATCTGGCCCGCACCCTGCCGGTGGACCGGCTGCTGGATGAAGTTCTGGCCCGCACGGGCTATCTGGCCCTGGCCGGGGCCATGCCCGGCGGTGAGGTACGCCGCCGGGAGGTGCTGGACTTTATTGATCTGGCCTGCGGCCTGGGCGAGCAGGGGCTGGCCGCGCTGGTGCGCAGCCTGGACGCCCTGGCAAAGCGGGGACAGGTGAACAGCGCCAAGGGCGACCCGGTGCGACCGGGCTGTGTGTCGGTGATGACCATTCACGGTTCCAAGGGGCTGGAGTTCCCAGTGGTGTTCTGCGCCCGCCTGAGCAAGCAGTTCAACACGCAGGATCTGAACCATGCGGTGCTGTTCCACCCGAAAAACGGCGTGGGCCTGAAACTGCGCGGCCCGGGCGGTACCTATGCAACCCTGGCCTATGAGCAGGTGCGCCGCGCCGCCCGGGAAGAGGGGCTGGGCGAGGAGATGCGGGTGCTCTACGTGGCCCTAACCCGCGCGAAGGACCGGCTGATCCTCACGCTGCCGGTGACGGAGGAGCCGCTCCCGGCCGGGAACGGGCCGGACACAAAGTCGAAGGGCTGGGAGAAGCTGGTGGACAATGCGGTGCACGTGCGCATGGGCAACCGGCTGTCCCTCAGCCCCGGCGAATGGGTGCTGGCGGCGGCCATGGGCCACAAGAGCAGCGAACCGCTGTGGAGCCAGGTGGACCTATGCCCCCAGGACGCCGGGCTGACCCTCACGGACGCCTGGCCGCTGGAACTGCGCACGGAAAAGGCACCGCCCGCCCGCACGGCCGAGGTGCAGAAAGAGGCCGAGGCGGCGGCCGACCCGGAGCTGGCCCGCCAGCTGGCCGAGGGCTTTGCCTGGCGCTACCCCCATGAGAACCGCACCCGGCTGGCCGCCAAGGTGAGTGTGACCGGCTTGGTACACCGGGACGAAGAGGTGCAGATGGAGCGGCCCGCCTTTTTGCAGAAGGACGGCATGACTGGGGCCGAAAAGGGCACCGTGACCCATGCCTTTTTGCAGCACGCGGATCTGGAGCTGGCCGGGCGGGACCTGGAGGCCGAGGCCCGGCGGCAGGAGCAGCTGGGCCTGATCGCCTGCGAAAATGTGGAAAAGCTGGACCGGCACGCCCTGAAACGCTTCTTTGCAGGGGAGCTGTTCCGGCGCATCGGCGGGGCAAAGCAAGCACTGCGGGAGTATGCCTTCATCAGCGCGGTGCCCGCCGCTGCCCTGGCCGAGACCGACGAGGAAAAGGCCGGGCTGGACCCGAAGGCGGATACGGTGCTCATTCAGGGCGTAGCAGACCTGGTGCTGGTGTTTGAGGACCATGTGGAAATCGTGGACTACAAGACCGACCACAACAAAACCGCCGATGAGCTGCTGCGTGACTATGCGGCCCAGCTGCGGCTGTACGCCCGGGCCATCGGCCTGCGCCTTGCGCCCACCCCCGTCACCCGCTGCACGCTGTACAGCTTTGCATTGGGCAGAGAGGTGGATGTGCCCCTGCGGGGTATGTGAAAACTTTTTTGCGCCCTGCGGGCAAAAAATGCTTGACAGAGGCCCAAACGGGTGGTATAGTAAGCAGGTAAAGAAAGCAGCACCCGGCCTTCTGGCCGTGCTCGCCTTGCGGCCAAAGAGGCCCGGGCCATACAGCAAACAACGCGAAAGCGTCTGTTTTTGATGTGTGTCAGAGCGCGGCCCGGTAAAACGGGCCGCGCTTTTATCGTTTGCCGCACAGCAAAATAAATTTTGGGTTGGAGGTGTATCCCCATCGCTACGAACAATGGCAAGAAGGAACTGGACATCAATGGTGCGATCCGGGACCGTGAGGTTCGTCTGATCGGCGCCGACGGCAGCCAGCTGGGTGTGATGAGCGCCCGTGAGGCTCAGCGTCTGGCCGATGAGAAGAATCTGGACCTGGTGAAGATCGCTCCTCAGGCGGTGCCGCCCGTGTGCAAGATCCTGGATTACGGCAAGTATCGCTTTGAGCAGCAGAAACGGGAAAAGGAAGCCAAGAAGAACCAGAAAGTGGTTGAAATCAAGGAGATCCGCCTGTCGCTGAACATCGACACCAACGATTTCAACACCAAGGTGAACCAGGCTGCCAAGTTCATCAAGGCGGGGCATAAGCTCAAGGTCTCCATCCGCTTCCGCGGCCGTGAAATGGCTCACACCGCGCTGGGCCTCGAGGTCCACAAGCGGTTCGCCGAGGCACTGCCCGAAGCTGTGGTTGACAAACAGCCCAAACTGGAAGGGCGCAGCATGCTCATGTTCATGAGCCCCCGTCCCGCCCAGAAGTAAACAACATTCAGGAGGAAACAACAATGCCTAAGCTGAAATCTCATTCCGGCGCCAAGAAGCGCTTCAAGCTGACCAAGAACGGCAAGGTCAAGCGCGGCCATGCCTTCCGCAGCCACATCCTGACCAAGAAGACCACCAAGGTTACCCGTGGTTACCGTATGCCCAGCTATGCTGACAAGACCAACGAGGCCGCTGTCAAGAGCATGCTGCCCTACGCCTGAACCTGAACTTCGGTTCATCCCGGGAATTTACCAAAGAGATTAGTGACTGTAAAGGAGATACATTACCATGGCTCGTATCAAAGGCGCGATGATGACCCGCAAAAGACGGAAGAAGACCCTGAAGCTGGCCAAGGGCTTCTACGGCAGCAAGAGCAAGCATTTTAAGATGGCCAAACAGCAGGTCATGAAGAGCGGCAACTACGCCTTCGCTGGCCGCAAGATGAAGAAGCGTCAGTTCCGCAACCTGTGGATCGCCCGCATCAACAACGCGGTTCGTCCTCAGGGCATCAACTACTCTTCCTTCATGAACGGCCTGAAGAAGGCCGGCATCGACCTGAACCGCAAGATGCTCAGCGAGATGGCCATCCATGATCCCGCCAGCTTCAGCGCTCTGGTGGAGACCGCCAAGAAGGCTCTGTAATCAGATTTTAGCAAGCAACGCCCGCGCACGCGCACGGGCGTCGCTTTTGTGTTAGGGCAAATTTTGCCCGCCGGCCCGGCCCCGGGCGCCCTGCCTGGGGCAGAGAGAAAGGGGTGCCGATGACCGAACGCATCACAAGCCGTGACAACCCAAAAATCAAATATGCCTGCAAGCTGGGCCAGAGCACAGCCTTCCGCCGGACCGAACGGTCCTTCCTGGCGGAGGGCTTAAAGCTCTGCCCGGAGCTAGCACGGGGCTGCCCTATAAAGGTAGTATTCTATACCGAGAAGGCGCTGGAACGCGCCCCGGAGATTCAAACGCTGGGTGGGGAACAGTACCTGATCGAGGAGCATGTGGCCCAGAAGCTGGCCGGTGTGGACAGCCATCAGGGGCTGTTCTGCATCTTCGGCATGCCGGAAAACGGCGAACAGGCCCTGCACCCGGGCGGGCGCTATCTGGCGCTGGAGCGTGTGCAGGACCCCGGCAACGTGGGGGCGCTGGTGCGCTCTGCCGCGGCCTTCGGGTTTGACGCGGTGATCGTGGACCCGGGCTGTGCCTCGCCCTTCGGCCCCAAGGCCCTGCGGGCCAGCATGGGGGCGGCGGGCCGCCTGCCGGTGGTGGAAAGCCGCTGCCTGCCGGACACGCTGGCCCAGCTGCACGCCTGGGGCGTGACCAATCTGGCCGCCGCCCTGTACAACAGCCGCCCGCTGCATCAGGTGGACGGCGCCTACCCGAACGGGGTGTGCCTGGTGATCGGCAGCGAGGGCCAGGGCCTGACCGACGCGGCCGTGGCCGCCTGCGACGCCGCGGTGCGCATTCCCATCACCGACCGGGTGGAAAGCCTGAACGCCAGCGTGGCGGGCAGTGTGCTGCTGTGGCATTTCCGCCGCCCGGAGGAAGACTGAAATGGACGACCGGCTCTACTGGCTGTGGCTGGCGGGGGTGCTGGGCTTTGCCTCGCCCCAGGCCGGCACCCTGCTGGACCTGTACGGCGACGCCGAGAATCTCTGGCAGGCGCGGGACAGCGAGGACTTTTCCACCCTGCTGGGGGCCAAACAGCGCCGCCGCATGGAGACGCTGGCCCCGGAACAGTTTGCACCGCAGCTGGAAGCCTGCGATAAGCTGGGGGTGACGGTGCTGCCCTATGGGGACGCCCGCTATCCGCTGGCCCTGCTGAACCTGCCCGACCCGCCGGTGGTGCTGTACTGCACCGGAGACGCGGACGCACTGACCCGCCGCGCCCGGGTGGGCATGGTGGGCAGCCGCCGCCCCAGCCCCTATGGGGCCGAGGCAGCCCGCACCCTGGCCGATGGCCTGGCCCGGGCTGAGGTGATCGTGGTGAGCGGCCTGGCCGACGGGCTGGACAGCGAGGCCCACAAGGCGGCCCTTGCGGCCGGCGGGGCCACGGTGGGCGTGCTGGGCACGGCCATTGACCAGACCTACCCCGCCGTGAACCGCCGCCTGCGGGCGGAGATGGACCGGCAGGGGGCCGTGGTGAGCGAGTACCCGCCGGGTACGGCCTCGTACCGGGATTACTTTTTGCAGCGCAACCGGCTGATCGCCGCCCTGTCGGACCTGCTGTGCGTGGTGGAAGCCCGCCAGCGCAGCGGCACCATGAGCACCGTGCACCATGCCCAGCGCTACGGCCGCCCGGTGTACGCGGTGCCCGGCAGCATCTTCAGCCCCATGAGCGAGGGCACCAATGCCCTGATCGCCCAGGGGCAGGCTGCCCCGGCCCTCAGCGCCGACGGCCTGCTGAAGGCACTGGGCCTTCCAACCCGGAGCGAACCGGAGAATGCACCCGCCGGTACGGCCGCGCCCGCCCCGTTGCTGGCGGAGGATGCGGCCCTGCTGGAGCACATCGGCGCACGGCCGGTGGCCTTTGAGCGGCTGTGTGCCGAATCGGGCCTGGGCGTGGGCGAGCTGCTGGCCGGTTTGACCCGGCTGGAGCTGGCCGGGCAGATCACGGCCTTGGCTGGCCGCCGCTACCAGAGGCGGTAACAAATTTTGAAATTGAACGGCCCCGTTTTTCGTTGTGAAAACAGGGGCAGCGGGCTGCGGCGGCCCAAAACCGGCCGCGGTCCCTTCTGTAGCTTTTCCGCAGGGGGGAGAACACCGGCACAGCAAAACGTCCCGGAATCCCTCCCGCCTGCGTATGAATAAACGAACCCTCTGTTTTGCTGCACGCGGCAAAGCGGCCGACGCAGGCCGAAGCGTGCAGGCAGAATTTCGGCGCGGCGGCAGCCCTGCCGGAAGAAAAGGAGAAGAAGCACCATGGCAAAGCTCGTAATTGTGGAGTCGCCTGCCAAGGCAAAGACCATTCGGAAATATCTGGGCGATGGCTATGAGGTCACCGCCTCCATGGGCCACATCCGGGACCTGCCCGCCAGCCAGCTGGGCATTGATGTGGACCACGACTACGCCCCCCAGTATATCAGCATCAAGGGCAAGGAAAAGCTCATCAAAGAGCTGAAGAGCGCCGCCAAAAAGTCGGACGGCGTGCTGCTGGCCACTGACCCGGACCGAGAAGGCGAAGCCATCAGCTGGCACCTGGCCAACATTCTGGGGCTGGACCCCGCCGCCCCCAACCGCGTGACCTTTGACGAGATCACCAAAAAGGGCGTGAGCGAGGGCATGGCCCATCCCCGCGCCATTGACATGAACCTGTTCAACGCCCAGCAGGCCCGCCGCATTCTGGACCGGCTGGTGGGCTACAAGCTGTCGCCCTTCCTGTGGCGCAAGGTGCGGCGCGGGCTTTCGGCCGGCCGCGTGCAGAGCGTGGCCGTGCGGCTGATCGTGGACCGGGAGAAGGAGATCGAGGCCTTTAAGCCCGAGGAATACTGGAACCTGGACGCCCTGCTCAGCCCTCCGGGCAGCCAGAAGAAGTTCACGGCCCGGCTCACCGGCACCGCCGACGGCAAAAAGCTGGCGGTGACCACCGGCGAGCAGGCCCATGCCATTGAGGAAGCCCTCAAGGGCCAGGACTATCAGGTGACCGAACTGAAAAAGGGCAAGCGGAAGAAGACCCCCGCGGCCCCGTTCATCACCTCCACCCTGCAGCAGGAGGCCAGCCGCCGCCTGAACTTCACCGCCACCCGCACCATGCGGGCTGCCCAGACCCTGTACGAAGGCGTGGACATTGCGGGCCGCGGCACCCTGGGCCTGATCACCTATATGCGTACCGACAGCCTGCGCGTGTCGGATGAGGCCGTGGCGGGCGCGAAGGACTACATCACCGGCGCTTACGGCGAGCGGTATGCGTGCGGCTACAAACGCACCTACAAGTCCCGCAGTGTGACGGCCGCCCAGGACGCCCACGAGGCCATTCGCCCCAGCGTGCCCAGCCTGACCCCCGATGAGGTGGAAAAGAGCATCAGCGGCGACATTGCCAAGCTGTATCGCCTGATCTGGAGCCGCTTCATCGCCAGCCAGATGGCCGACTGCGAGCAGGACACCGTGTCCGTGGGTGTGACCGCGGGCAATTACCTGTTCCGGGCCAGCGGCTATGTGGTCACCTTTGACGGCTTCACCGCCCTGTACGAAGAGGCCACCGACGAGAAGGAGAAGAAGGAGACCGCGCTGCCCCCGCTGGAGCAGGGCCAGACCCTGAAACTGCGGGAGCTGAAGAGCGAGCAGAAGTTCACCCAGCCCCCCGCCCGCTACACCGAGGCTACCCTCATCCGCAGCCTGGAAGAAAACGGCATCGGCCGCCCCTCCACCTACGCGCCCATCATCACCACCATCATTGACCGCGGCTATGTGGAGCGGGACGCCAAGCGCCTGAAGCCCACGCTGCTGGGCCGCACCATCAACGAGCTGATGATGGAGCAGTTCCCGAACATCGTGGACGTGACCTTCTCGGCCGGGATGGAGAAGAAGCTGGATAAGGTGGAGAGCGGCCAGGAGGACTGGCACACCACCATTGACACCTTCTACAAGGGCTTTGAGAAAGAGCTGGAGACCGCCGAGAAGAACATGGAGGGCAAGAAGATCAAGGTGCCCGATGAGGAGACCGACGAGATCTGCGAGAAGTGCGGCCGCCACATGGTCATCAAGATGGGCCGGTACGGCAAGTTCCTGGCCTGCCCGGGCTTCCCGGAATGCACCAACACCAAGCGCCTTGTGAAGGACACCGGCGGCAAGTGCCCCAAGTGCGGCGGCCGGATGCTGCTGCGCCGCTCGGCCAAAGGCCGGGTGTACTACGGCTGCGAGAATTATCCCAACTGCGACTTTATGACCTGGGACGAGCCGGTGCCGACCACCTGCGACAAGTGCGGCGCAACGCTGTTCCGCAAGGGCGGCAAACTGTACTGCGCCAAAGAAGGCTGCGATTTTGAAAAACCGTATGTGAAAGGGCAGACCAATGAGTGAGATCAAGATCCTGGGGGCAGGCCTGGCCGGGTGCGAGGCCGCCCTGTGGCTGGCAAATCAGGGGGTGCAGGTGCATCTGTATGAGCAGAAGCCCCTGCACTTCAGCCCGGCCCACCAGAAAGAAGGCTTTGCAGAGCTGATCTGCTCCAACAGCCTGAAGGCGGAGAGGCTGGATTCTGCCTCCGGTCTGCTGAAGGAAGAGATGCGGCTGATGGGCTCCAGCCTTCTGGGCTGTGCGGAAAAGACCCGGGTGGCCGCCGGCGGCGCGCTGGCGGTGGACCGGGACGCCTTTTCTCAGGAAGTGACCCAGCTGGTGGAGAACCACCCCAACATCACCCTGCACCGCCAGCGGGTGGAGCAGATCGACGAGCGCGCCCCGGTGCTGGTGGCCACCGGCCCCCTGACCGACGGCCCTCTGGCGGCGGACATTCAGCGGCTCATCGGCGGGCAGAGCCTGTCGTTCTATGACGCGGCCGCCCCCATCGTCACCGCTGAAAGCCTGGACATGGAAAAGGTGTTCGCCGCCAGCCGCTACGGCCGGGGCGAGGCCGACTACCTGAACTGCCCCTTCAACAAGGCGGAGTACGAGGCCTTTTACGAGGCACTCTCCACCGCCGAGCGGGCACCCCTGCACGACTTTGATGCCGACGGCAACCTGACGGTGTACGAGGGCTGTATGCCCATTGAGGTGATGGCCGGCCGCGGGCCGGACACCATGCGCTTCGGCCCCCTGCGGCCGGTGGGCCTGACCGACCCCCGCACCGGCCACCGGCCCTGGGCCAATGTGCAGCTGCGCAGTGAGAACCGCCAGAACACCATGTACAATCTGGTGGGCTTCCAGACCAACCTGAAATTCGGCGAACAGAAGCGGGTGTTCAGCCTGATTCCCGGCCTGGAGCACGCTGAGTTTGTGCGCTACGGCGTGATGCACCGCAACACCTTCCTGAACAGCCCCAAGCTCATGGCCGAAAATCTGGCCCTGAAGGCCCACCCCAACGTGTGGTTCGCCGGGCAGATCACCGGCTTTGAGGGCTATATGGAATCGGCGGCCTGCGGCCTGCTGGCGGCCCGGAGCATTCTGGCGGCGCTGGAGGGCAGGACCATGACCCCGCCCCCGGCCGACACCATGTGCGGCGCACTCATCCGCTACATCACCAGCGAGAATAAGGATTTTCAGCCGATGGGCTCCAACATGGGCATTCTGCCCCCGCTGGAAACCCACATCCGGGATAAGCGCGAGCGCTATGCCGCCCTGGCCGAACGGGCCGTGGCCGACATGAAGGCCTGGCTGGAAGCACAGCAGTAAACACGGCGCATCTTCCTTCTTAAAAGAAAGGCGCGAAGCAAAACCAAATGCACAGGAGGACAAGCATGAAGATCATTCTGGACGCCATGGGCGGCGACAATGCCCCCGACGAGATCGTAAAAGGCGCGGCGCAGGCCGTGGCCGAAAACCGGGACAACCTGACGCTTGTTCTGGTGGGCAATGAGGAGGCCATCCGGGCCAGCGCCGCCAAGCAGAACATCCAGCTGGACGAGCGCTATGAAATCGTGAACACGACCCAGACCATTGAGATGTGCGATGAGCCGGCCAAGGCCATCCGCTCCAAGAAGGATTCCAGCATGGTGGTGGGCCTGCGGATGCTGGCCGAGGGCAAGGGCGACGCCTTTGTTTCCGCCGGCAGCACCGGCGCGCTGCACGTGGGCGCAAGCCTCATCGTGCGCACCATCAAAGGCGTGAAGCGCCCGGCTCTGGCCACGGTCATCCCCGGCGGCAAAAAGCCCTACCTGCTGATGGACTGCGGCGCGAATGTGGAGTGCCGCGCCCCCATGATGCACGCCTTCGGCGTGATGGGCTCTGCCTACATGAACAAGGTGATGGGCATTGCCGTGCCGGATGTGGCGCTGGTGAACAACGGCGCTGAGGAGAGCAAGGGCACACCTCTTTATAAGGAAGCCCACCAGCTGCTGAAGGCCGACCCGAACCTGCACTTCATCGGCAACATTGAGCCGCGGGACGTGCCCGACGGCAACGCCGACGTGGTGGTGTGCGACGGCTTCACCGGCAACGTGATCCTGAAGCTCACCGAGGGCCTGGCCAAAACGCTGCTGGGCATGGTGAAAGAAGTGTTCCTGAAGGGGCTGACCACCAAGCTGGCCTACCTGATGGTGAAGGACGGTTTCAAGGACGTGAAGAAGAAGATGGACAGCGAGGAGTACGGCGGCGCACCCCTGCTGGGCACCGCCCGGCCGGTGATCAAGGCCCACGGCTCTTCCAAGGCCAAGGCCATCAAGAACGCCATCCGGCAGGCCCGCCTGTGCGTGGAGAGCGATCTGGTAGGCACCATGACCGAGGCCCTGGCCGCGCTGGAACAGCCCAAACCGGAAGAAAACGCATAAGCCGTTGGACATAAGGAGAATGAACCTCTATGAAAGAACATGAACGGGAGCATGAGCTGGAGCGGATCATCGGCTACAAGTTCCACAACATCGACCTGCTGACCATTGCCCTGACCCATACCAGTTATGCCAACGAGAGCAAGGAGAAGGTCCACCACAACGAGCGGCTGGAGTTTCTGGGCGACAGCGTGCTGTCTGTCGTGACGGCGGACTATCTGTTCCACGCCTGGAAGGACCGGCCCGAGGGCGATTTGAGCCGCACCCGCGCCAGTCTGGTGAGCGAGGGCGCGCTGTTCCAGTTTGCGCAGGAGATCGAGCTGGGCAGCTACCTGCGGCTGGGCCGCGGTGAGGACCTGAACGGCGGCCGCAACCGGCCCAGCGTGGTGTCGGATGCCTTCGAGGCAGTCATCGCCGCGCTGTATCTGGACGGCGGCATTGAGGTGGCCCGGCGGTTCATTCTGCCCTTCATCACCGAGGGCAAAACCGCCGAGGGCGACTACAAGACCCGCCTGCAGGAGGTGGTGCAGCAGAACCCTGAGGAGCACCTGCACTACGAGCTGGAGGAGGAGAGCGGCCCCGACCACGACAAGCACTTTGTGGTGGCGGTTTACCTGAACTCCAACTGCATCGGCCGCGGCCATGGCCATTCCAAGAAAATGGCGGAGCAGCACGCGGCCCGGGAAGCTCTGGCGCTGATGGGCCTGAAAGACCTGCAGCCCCAGACCCCTGCCACCGAGGCAAAGCAGAAGTGACCGGCAGACGCGTTCCCGGAGGGGAAGAATGAGACTGAAAGAACTGGACATTCAGGGATTCAAAAGCTTCCCTGACCGAACCAAGATCACCATTGGGCCGGGCATTACCGCCGTGGTGGGGCCAAACGGCTCCGGCAAAAGCAACATCTCCGATGCCATCCGCTGGGTGCTGGGCGAAACCAGCTCCAAACAGCTGCGCGGCGCGGGCAAGATGGAGGACGTGGTGTTCGGCGGCACCCAGCTGCGCGGGGCCATGGGCTATGCCAGCGTGGTGCTCACCGTGAGCAACGAGGACCGGCGCATTGACGTGGACGCGGACGAGGTGGCCATCGGCCGGCGGTACTACCGCTCCGGCGAGAGCGAGTACACCATCAACGGCCAGAGCGTGCGCCTGAAGGACATCTACGAGCTGTTTCTGGATACGGGCCTCGGCCGGGACGGCTACTCCATCATCGGCCAGGGCCGCATTGCCGAGATCGTGGGCGCCAAAAGCGGCGAGCGCCGGGAAATCTTTGAAGAGGCCTCTGGCATTGCAAAATACCGCTACCGCAAAAACGAGGCCCAGCGCCGGTTGGCGGCAACGGAAGAAAATCTGGTGCGCCTGCGGGACATTCTGGGCGAGAAGGAGAGCCGCATCGGCCCTCTGGAAGCGGAGAGCAAAAAGGCCGAGCAGTTTCTGGCTCTGGCGGCCCACCGCAAAGAGCTGGAAGTGACCCTGTGGGTGGACGGCATCCGTCAGGCCCGCGAGACCGTGCGCAGCCAGCAGCGCAGTTTTGAGACGGCCCAGGCCGATTACGACCGGCAGACCGCCCAGATCGAGCAGCTGGATGCCGCCGCCGAGGAGATCCGCGCCCAGGTGCAGGCACAGATCCTGGCCATTGAGCGGGCGAACGGAGACATTCGGCGCATTACCGAAGAACAGGCGGGCAGCGAAAGCCGCATTGCGGTGCTGAACAACGACATCGCCCACAACGAGGCGGGCATTGCCGCCCGGCGGGAGGAGATCCGCCAGAGCGAGGAGGGCCAGGAGGCCCTGCTGGCGGAGATCGCCGAGGACAAGGCCCAGCTGGCCAAGCGGCAGGACGAGACCCGGCGGCTGGACGGTGAGGTCCGGCGGCTGGAGGCCCGGCTGGAGGAGATCCAGCACCAGAGCATGAGCACCGGCGAGCGCAAAGGGCAGGTGACGGCTCGGCTGGCCGAATTGACCGACCGGCAGACCGCCAGCCGGGTGGCCCGCGCCGCCGCCGAAAGCGCCGGTGAGGCCGCTGTGCAGCGCCAGCAGACCGCCCAGACGGAACAGGAAAGCGCGGCCGAGAACGCGCAGACCCAGGCCAAAGAGCTGGCCGAGACGAAGGACTATCTGGCCGGAGTGCAGGAACAGCTGGACAAGCTGGAAAACGTGCAGAAGGGCCTGAAGCTGAAGCTGCAGGGCCGTCAGGCCCAGCTGGAGACCGCTGACGCGGTCGAGCAGAAGGCCAGCCGGGAGCTGGAAGCGGCCCGCCAGCGGCTGGGCCTGCTGCAGGATCTGGAGCGGAACATGGAGGGCTATCAGTACAGCGTAAAAACTGTGATGAAGGCCGCCCAGAACCGCCGCCTGCGGGGCATTGTAGGCCCGGTGGGCACCCTGCTTCGGGTGCAGAAGGGTTGCGAGGCAGCCATTGAAACGGCACTGGGGGCCGCTGCCCAGAATCTGGTGGTGGACGGCGAGGCCAGCGCCAAGGCAGCCATTGCCTTCCTGAAGCAGGAGAAAGCAGGCCGCGCCACCTTCCTGCCGCTGGATACGGTGCAGCCCAGCCACCTGGATGCCAGCCGCCTGCCGGAGGGTGCCCGGGTGGCGTCCAGCCTGGTGGAATACGACCTGCGCTATGAAAATGTGGTGTCGAACCTGCTGGGGCGCATTCTGGTGGTGGAAGACCTGGACGATGCCAGCCGGGTGGCCCGCCAGATGGGCTACCGCAACCGCATTGTGACGCTGGACGGCCAGATCATCAACGCGGGCGGCAGCTTCACCGGCGGCAGCCTGTCCCGTTCGGCCGGGCTGTTCAGCCGCCGGCAGGAGATCGAGGAGCTGAAGAAAAAGACCGCCGCGCTGGAAAGGAAGCTGGACGAAGCCCAGCAGGCCACCGACCGGTGGAAGGATGAGGTGGACGGGCTGAATGCCCAGCTCACCGCATCGTCCAGCGAGGCCGTGGTGGCCGGCGGGGATAAGATCCGCGCCGAGATGGAGGTGCGCCGGCTGGAGGCCGCCCGGGCGCAGGCCGAGGAGAGCGCCGCCCAGCTGGAAAAGGAGCTGGCCGGTCTGGCCCTTCAGCTGGAAGAGAGCCGCCGGGCCGCCGATGAGGCGCTGGCCGAGGAAAACCGGCTGGCGGACGAGATCGGCGAGCTGGAGCGGGAGCTGGAAGAGCTGAGCGGCAGCGATGATGCCTTTCTGGAGACCCGGGCCCGCCTGTCGGAGGAGCTGGGCGACCAGCGGCTGGCCCGGCTGGCGGCCGCAAAGGACGCCGAGCGGCTGGAAGAGGCCATTCGGACGCTGCAGGGCCGCACCGGCGAGAGCGGCCAGCACCGCCGGGAGCTGGAGCAGGGCATTGCCGACCTGACCGCCCTGAACGAGGAAAACAGGAAGAAGATCGAGCAGATTCGGGACGAAAAGGCCGAGAGCACGAAGCGTATTGAGGCGCTGGAAGCCGAGATCGCCGCGGCCACCCGCCGCCGCCTGGAGGCGGAGGGCAAAAGCACCGAGCAGAACCAGCAGGTGCGCGCCCTGAGCGAAGAGCGGGAGCGCATGAGCGGCGAAATGGCCCGCCTTGCCGAGCGCAAGGCCGCTGCGGAGACTGAATATGACCAGACGGTGGCCAAGCTGTGGGAGGAGTACCAGCTCACCCCCGGCGACGCGGCCGGCCTGTGTGTGGAGTTTGACAGCGCGGCCGAGCTGCGCCGTCTGGTGGCCGAGGTGCGGGCAAAGATCCGCGCGCTGGGCAATGTGAACGTGGGCGCCATCGAGGAATTCCGCGAGGTGAGCGAGAGCTACAACGCCCTGAAAACCCAGGTGACCGACGTGGAAAAGAGCAAGGCCGAGCTGACCCGCATCATTGCTGAACTGGAAGAGGAGATGCGCACCCAGTTCATCGCCAGCTTCAAGGAGATCAACGGCCACTTCGGCCGCATCTTCCGGGAGCTGTTCGGCGGCGGCAGCGCCATGCTGAGCCTGGCGGATGACGCGGACGTGCTGGAGAGCGGCATTGACATTCAGGTGTCGCCCCCCGGCAAGGTCATCAAGAACCTGAGTGCCCTCTCCGGCGGCGAGCAGAGCCTGGTGGCCATCTGCATCTACTTTGCGATTCTGGCTGTGAACCCGGCCCCCTTCTGCATTCTGGATGAGATCGAGGCCGCTCTGGATGACGTAAACGTGACCCGGTTTGCCCAGTATCTGCGGCGCATTTCCGGCAGCACCCAGTTTATTGTGATCACCCACCGCCGCGGCACCATGGAAGCCGCCGACGTGCTGTATGGCGTGACCATGCAGGAGGACGGCGTGAGCAAGCTGCTGCGGCTGGATCTGGATCAGGTGGATGCAAGCCTGGTGCGCTGAGCACCGCGGCCGATGGGGCACCGCAAGGACGCTTTAAGAAAGGAGCCGAGCAATGGGACTGTTTGGCAGCAAGAAAAAACTGGATGACGGCCTGAAAAAGACCCGCAATGGCTTTTTCGGCAACATCCTGAACATGATGGGGGCCAGCGAAATTGACGATGACCTCTACGAAGAACTGGAAGAGCAGCTGATTCTGGCGGACACCGGCGCCGACATGGCCTCCAAGCTGGTGGACGAGCTGAGCAGCGAGGTGAAGCACAAGCACCTGAAAACCGGCCCGCAGGCGCTGGAAGCGCTGGAGGGGCTGATTGAAAAGGAACTGACCCCGGACAGCGAGTTTGACCTCTCCGGCAAGCCGGCGGTCATTCTGGTGATCGGCGTGAACGGCGTGGGCAAAACCACCAGCATTGCCAAGCTGGCCAACCTGTATAAGAGCCAGGGCAAGCGGGTGATGCTGGCCGCGGGCGATACCTTCCGCGCTGCCGCCGCCGAGCAGCTCTCCGTCTGGGCCGACCGGGCGGGCGTGCCGCTGGTGAAGGCGGGCGAGGGCGCCGACCCCGCCGCCGTGATTTTTGACGCGGTGCAGTCCGCCGCCGCCCGCGGCTATGACCTGGTCATCTGCGACACGGCGGGCCGCCTGCACAACAAGAAGAACCTGATGGACGAGCTGACCAAGATCCGCCGCGCTGTACCCAAGGCCTGCGCCGAGGCCAGCGTGGAGACGCTGCTGGTGCTGGACGCCATCACCGGGCAGAACGCCATCAGCCAGGCGCGGGAGTTCGTGGCGGCCGCCGAGGCCACCGGCGTGATCCTCACCAAGCTGGACGGCACCGCCAAGGGCGGCTGTGTGATCAGCGTGAAGGACAAGCTGGGCCTGCCGGTCCGGTTCGTGGGCGTGGGCGAGGGCATCGACGACCTGATGGTGTTCGACCCCGCCGCCTTTGCCCACAGCCTGATGCGCAAGGACGAAGCGTAACGCAGAAAGGAGCGCACAATGGAGATCGTAGCGGCCACCAACAATGCGGGCAAGCTTAAGGAGCTGCGCCGCATTCTGGAACCCATGGGATACACCCTGCTCACCCCGGCGGCTCTGGGCCTGCATCTGGACCCGGAGGAGACCGGCACCACCTTTGAGGCCAACGCCCTCATCAAGGCGGAGGCCTTCTGCAAGGCTACTGGCAAGCCGGTGATCGCCGACGATTCCGGCCTGACGGTGGAGGCGCTGGACGGCGCGCCGGGCGTGTACTCGGCCCGGTACTGCGGCCGCCATGGGGACGACGAGGCCAACAACGTGAAGCTGCTGGCCGAACTGGAGGATCTGGAGCCGGAAAAGCGCAGCGCCTGCTTTGTGTCGGCGGTGTGCTTCTGCCTGCCGGACGGGCGGCACTTCACCTACATGGGCCGCTGCCCCGGCTGGGTGGGGCTGGAGCCGGTGGGCGAGAACGGCTTCGGCTATGACCCCATTTTCATCCCCGATGAGGTGGGCACCGCCGACGGCAAGTGCCTGCCCAATGAGGAAAACCGCAGCTATGCCCAGCTTCAGGACTGGGAGAAGGACGCCATCAGCCACCGCGGCCGCGCCCTGCGCCTCATGCAGGCGAAGCTGGCCGACGATCTGGCGGCAAAGGCGTAACCTCGAGAAGAATTCAACCGCGCGGCGCGGAAATGTGGAAAACCCGGAGGCAAAACCGGGCAACTCGCACTGCTGCCGCCCGCGGAGGAAGCCAACCAATTTGATTGCAGAACGCAGAAGGAGAAAAAGCAATGCTCAATTCCAAACAGCGGGCCTGGCTGCGCAGCCAGGCCAACAGCCTGGACCCGGTGTTTCAGGTGGGCAAGGGGGAGATCGACGACAGCGTGGTGAAGGCCACCGCCGACTGCCTGGCCGCCCGGGAACTGATTAAGATGAAGGTGCTGGAAACCAGCATGTACAACGCCAAGGAGGCCGCTGCCATTCTGGCCGAGGCCACCGGCGCGGATGTGGTGCAGGTGATCGGCTCCAAATTCGTGCTGTTCCTGAAAAAGGACAAGGACTCCAAGTTTGACGAACTGCCCCGCTGATTCGGAGGTGAACCAACCATGAAGCTGCTGCTGTTTGGCGGAACCTTTGACCCGCCCCACCTCGGCCACATGAACCTGCTGCGGGGCGCGATGCAGGCCGTTCAGCCGGACCTGACCATCGTGATGCCCGCCGGTGTGCCGCCCCACAAGGCGGCCAGCATGACGCCGGGAATGTGGCGCTATGAGATGTGCGCCTGCTTTCTGGCCCTGGAAAAGGAGTGCGGCGGCAGGATCGAGATCAGCGACTGGGAAATTCATCGCCAGGGCCGCAACTACACCATTGACACCGTGACCATGCTGGAGCAGAAGTACCCCGGCGCAGAGCTTTACCTCTCGGTGGGCAGCGATATGCTGCTGACCTTTACCGAGTGGCGGCGCTGGCCCGAGCTTCTGCAGAAGGCCACGCTGGTGGTGGAGAGCCGCTGCGAGGGCGATATGGGGGCTTTGCACCGGGCTGCCCGGGCGCTTTCGGCCGAGGGCGGGCGCATTGTGTTCTCACAGGCGAAGGCCCTGCCCATGGCCAGCAGCGACATCCGGGCGGGAAAGGCCCCGGCGGGGGCACTGCCGCCGGAGACCGAGCAGATCGCAGGGAAGTATCATTTGTACGGGAGATGACTGGGAATGACCGAACAGAAGGCGCGCCGCCTTGCCAAAAAGCGGTTGAGCGCAAAACGCTATCAGCACACCCTGAACGTGCGCCGCATGGCGGTAAAGCTGGCCAAGCGCTGGGGCGCTGACCCGGAAAAGGCCGCCCTGGCCGCCCTTTTGCACGACACCGCAAAAGAGCTGCCGCGGGAGGAAATGTTGCAGATACTAAAGGATAATGCTATAATGGCAGAGAACGCACAAAATCGCCCGTCGCCGGTGTGGCATGGCATTTGTGCGGCCATTCTCGCCCAAACCCAGTGGGGCGTGGAGGACGAAGAGGTGCTCAGCGCCATTCGCTGCCACACCACTGGCAAGCCCGGCATGAGCCTTCTGGACGAGATCGTTTTTCTTGCGGATATGACCAGCGCCGAGCGGGACTACCCTGAGGTGGATTACCTGCGCAAGCTGGAAAAAGAGGACATTCACCGGGCCATGCGAGAGGCCCTGGAGATGAACCTCCACTGGCTGGAGGAGAGCGGCAAGCCCGTGGATGAGGAGACCCGGGCCGCCCTTGAGGACTTGCGGCAACGCGAAAGGAACGCAGCCCATGAATGAACCCAGAAAGAGCCGGCGGCTGAATACCTCGGGCGCCAACCACGCCCGGCAGGAGGCCGGCACCGGCTTTGACACGCCGGTGCAGCAGCACCGCCCCGCCTACGATCAGGACCGGGACACCGGTGCCGTGCGCCGCACGGCGGCACGGCCCGCCTCCGGCCTGTACGACCAGGATGCGGACCCCGGCATTCCGTCCACCACCGCCCAGCGGCGCACGGTGAAGCGCACGGCCCAGACCCGGCAGACCGCGGCCCCGGCCGCCAGCCGGTCGGTGTACCACGCACCGCGCCCGCAGGAGAGTGCCGCCGGGCACAGTGCCCCACGCAGCACAGGCAGCGGCCGGGGAACCACTCCGCCGCCCCAGCACCCCAAGGCCCACACCGGCGGGGCCGGAAAGCCCAGACGCCCGAAAAAGAAAAAGGGCTGCCTCGGGGTGTTCCTCACCCTGCTGCTGGTGCTGTTCGGCCTGAGCGCCGCGGCACTGGGTGTCACCTTCTTTGTGATGACCGATGGCATGAAGGGCGATGTGACCATCAGCGATTTCATCAACACCCCCAAGGAACTGCAGGGCGACCAGGCCAACATTCTGGTGTGCGGCATCGACTATGAGGAGGGGCGCGCTTATTCCAACGACCCCACCTCCAACGATGGCATGACCGACATGATCATGTACGTCCACTTTGATTTGAAGGGCCACAAGATCAGCATGATGCAGATCCCCCGCAACACCTTTGTGGGCGACAGCGTGCCCAACACCAACGGGCAGATCAACTCGGTGGCGCTGGCGGGCGGCTCGGTGGATGCACTGGCCCAGGTCATCTACGACCAGTTCAAGCTGCCGGTGGACTACTACGTGACCATTGATATGCAGTCTCTGAAGGAGATCGTGGATACCTTCGGCGGCGTGCGGGTGTATGTGCCCCACGATATGGCCTATGGCGGCAGCTCGCTGCAGCAGGGCTACCAGACGCTGAACGGCGATGCGGCGGAGTTCTTCGTGCGCAACCGCCACGGCGAGGGCTATGCCAACTCGGACCTGGACCGCCTGACCATGCAGCGTTATTTCTACTCCGGCCTGCTGCGGCGCTTCCGCACCATGACGGTGTGGGACGTGGCGAAGCTGCTGCCGGTGTTCCGCAATTACGTCAAGACCGATATGTCGGCCGGTACCATGGTGAGCATGGGCGTGAGCCTGCTGAAGGTGGACAGCGCCAACATCATGATGTGCCGCACGCCGGAATATGGCTCCACCCAGTATTACAACAACAACTCGGTGATCAACGCGGCTTCCAAAGAGACGGCGGACCTGCTGAATCAGTACTTCCGCACCTATACGGAGCCGGTCAATGAACTGAATCTGGCCTCCTGGTATCCCTCCAGCTCCTTCTACGATGCAAACATTTCGTACATGGGCGCGCTGGACAATGAAACCAAGGACGCCCAGCAGAACAACAACCTGGACGGCTCGGAGGACGAGGTGCCCCATTACGAGACCTCGGCCGGAGACGGCGCTTCCTCCGACAGCGGCAGCGATCAGGCGGCCTGACCCCCTCCGGGCGGCGCCGCTTGAATTCAACAAGTTTACCCTCAATAAGGAGAGTTTTTATGGAAAGCAAAGACCTTGCCGTCCGCATCGCACAGGTGCTGGACAAGAAGAAGGCCGACAGCCTGAAGGTGCTGAAGGTGCGGGACCTGACCGTCCTGACCGACTACTTCGTCATCGCCACCGGCTCCTCCACCACCCATGTGCGCAGCCTGGCCGAAGAGGCCGAGTATCAGCTGGGCCTGGAAGGGGAGAAGCCCCTGCGCAGCGAAGGCTGGGACACCCAGCGCTGGATCCTGCTGGACTACGGCAGCGTGATCCTGCACGTGTTCTGCCCGGACGCCCGCAAGTACTACGATCTGGAGCACCTGTGGGCGGACGCCGAGCCTGTGGAACTGGCCGACCTGCTGGAAGAGGCCGACGCCCCGCTGACCGGCCCGGAGGCCTGAACAACGCTTTATTTTACACCCGATGCAAATTGGAGATACCCTGCGGTGCAGCGCCCGTCTCCGATTGAATGCGGCACCGCCCCCGAAAAACGTTCAAATAAGAGCTGGAGTTGATTAAATTGAAGTATGATTTCAAGGCCGTTGAGGCCAAGTGGCAGAAGGTATGGGACGATGAGAATACCTTCGCCGTCAAAATCGACCATTCCAAACCCAAGTTCTACGCTCTGGTAGAGTTCCCCTATCCCTCTGCTGCGGGCCTGCATGTGGGCCACCCCCGCAGCTACACCGCACTGGATGTGGTGTCCCGCAAAAAGCGGATGTGCGGCTACAACGTGCTGTACCCCATGGGCTGGGACGCCTTCGGCCTGCCCACCGAGAACTTCGCCATGAAGAATCACATCCATCCTGAGATCGTGACCAAAAACAATGTGGCGCGGTTTAAGAGCCAGCTGAAGAGCCTGGGCCTTTCTTTTGACTGGACCCGCGAGATCAACACCACGGACCCTTCCTATTATAAGTGGACCCAGTGGATCTTCCTGCAGCTGTACAAGCACGGTCTGGCCTATAAGAAGGAAATGAACGTGAACTGGTGCACCGGCTGCAAGGTGGTGCTGGCCAACGAGGAAGTGGTCAACGGCAAGTGCGAGCGCTGCGGAAGCGACGTGGTGCACAAGGTGAAGAGCCAGTGGATGCTGCGCATCACCGCCTACGCCGATAAGCTGATCGACGGCCTGGACGGCCTGGACTACATCGAGCGCGTGGCCACCCAGCAGAAGAACTGGATCGGCCGCTCCACCGGCGCTGAGGTGAACTTCGGCACCACCGCCGGCGACACCCTGACCGTGTACACCACCCGCTGCGACACCCTGTTCGGCGCCACCTACATGGTCGTCAGCCCCGAGCACGCCATGGTGAAGCAGTGGCTGGAGAACGGCACCATCACCAACCCCGACGCCGTGAAGGCCTACCAGGCCGAGGCCGCCCGCAAGTCGGACTTCGAGCGCACCGAGCTGAACAAGGAAAAGACCGGCGTGAAGCTGAAGGGCGTGATGGGCATCAACCCTGTGAACGAGCAGGAGATCCCCATCTTCATCTCCGATTACGTGCTGGCCACCTACGGCACCGGCGCCATCATGGCCGTGCCCGCCCACGACACCCGCGACTATGAGTTCGCCAAGGTGTTCGGCCTGCCCATTGTGGAAGTGGTCAAGGGTCAGGGCGAGAGCAACCTGGAAAAGGAAGCCTTCACCGATGTGGCCACTGGCACGCTGGTGAACAGCGGCTTCCTGAACGGCCTGTCCGTGGAAGAGGCCAAGGCCAAGATGATCGCCTGGCTGGAAGAGAACGGCAAGGGCCATGCCAAGGTCAACTACAAGCTGCGCGACTGGGTGTTCAGCCGGCAGCGCTACTGGGGCGAGCCCATCCCCATGGTGAAGTGCGAGAAGTGCGGCTGGCAGCCCCTGCCCGAGAGTGAGCTGCCCCTGCGCCTGCCCGAAATCACCGACTTTGAGCCGGGCGAGAACGGCGAAAGCCCCCTGGCCCGCCATACTGAGTGGGTGAACACCACCTGCCCCTGCTGCGGCGGACCCGCCGTGCGTGAGACCGATACCATGCCCCAGTGGGCCGGTTCTTCCTGGTACTTCCTGCGGTATATGGACCCCCACAACGACAAGGAGCTGGCCAGCAAGGAGGCTCTGGAGTACTGGAGCCCGGTGGACTGGTACAACGGCGGTATGGAGCACACCACCCTGCACCTGCTGTACAGCCGGTTCTGGCATAAGTTCCTGTACGACATCGGCGTGGTGCCCAAGCCCGAACCCTACCAGAAGCGCACCAGCCACGGCATGATTCTGGGCCTGAACCCCCACAACTTCACCAACCTGCCCGCAGAAGAGCAGAAGGCCCTGCTGGAGAAGTACGGCAGCGAGAAGGCCGCCCGTGCCGCTCTGGTGGAGAAGTACGGCGAGATGGCCGATCACCCCGTGGTCAAGATGTCCAAGAGCCTGGGCAACGTGGTGAACCCCGACGACATCGTCAACGAGTACGGCGCCGACACCATGCGCCTGTATGAGATGTTCATCGGCGACTTTGAGAAGGCCGCCCCCTGGAACACCGCCTCCATCAAGGGCTGCAAGCGCTTTTTGGACCGCGTGTGGAGCATGCAGGAGCACATCCTGCCCGGCGAGGGCTACCGCCCCGAGACCGAGGCCCTGATGCACCGCACCATCAAGAAGGTGAGCGAGGACATCGAGGTGCTGAAGCACAACACCGCCATTGCGGCCCTGATGACCCTGATGAACGAGTTTGAGGCCAAGGGCGGCTGCACCCGGGATGAGTTCAAGACGCTGCTGCTCCTGCTGAATCCCTTTGCACCCCACCTCACCGAGGAGCTGTGGCAGCAGCAGGGCTTCGAGGGCCAGATGGCCTATGCGGCCTGGCCCACCTATGAGGACGCCAAGTGCGTGGAGAGCACCGTGGAGATCGCGGTGCAGGTGAACGGCAAGGTGAAGGCCCGCCTGAAGGTGCCCGCCGACATCGAGTCCGCCGACGCCATTGCGCTGGCCAAGGCCGAGCCCAACGTGGCCCCCCTGCTGGACGGCAAGACCGTGGTGAAGGAGATCTACGTCAAGGGCAAGCTGGTCAACCTGGCCGTGAAGGGCTGAGCCGTTTCAGGCCAGGCCCGCCCGAAGCCCTCGGGCGCGGCAAAACAATGCCATTTTCAAAGACGAACCCCAGGGGGGAAAACAACGCGGCTGCCCGGCGGGCAAATGCCCAAAAGGCGGCCGTGCTGCCCCGCTGGGCGGAACGGCCGGCCCACCGAACCGGCCCAGGTCTTTAAACTTTTTGTGAACCCGGAAAAATCGGTAAAAATCAGTTGACAGGCAGGCGGGTTCCATAGTATAATTGTACCGTTGATTACTCTGTAGCAACGGAAACTCCTGCCGCAGGTCAAGGGAGGGAAACAAGATGTCGGAAATTCGTGTCAAGGACGGCG
The DNA here is from genome assembly GCA_934513685.1 of uncultured Oscillospiraceae bacterium. GTDB lineage: Bacteria > Bacillota > Clostridia > Oscillospirales > Ruminococcaceae > SFJ001. The sequence goes on from CAKSWY010000011.1 coordinate 53,712, forward strand.
AGTCGCTGGAAAGCGCTCTGCGTCGCTTTAAGCGTTCCACCGCGCGCAGTGGCGTGCTGGCGGAAGTGCGCAAGCGCGAGGCTTACGAGAAGCCCTCTGTGCGCCGCAAGAAGAAGTCCGAAGCCGCCCGCAAGCGCAAGTTCAAGTAATTTGAGTTTGCACAAAGCGGAACCGTGAAAGTCGGAAATGCCTTTTCGGAGGCAGTAAAGCGGGCCTGGTTCGCCAGGCCCGCTTCTATTATATCCACTGGTTGAAAAACACCGGTTTTCCGGTGCGGGCTGCCCCTGCGGCAGCGGCCTGCACCCGGGGCCGGAACAGCGAGAAAGGAGCGCCCCCATGATCGTCACACCGGAATACCTGTTTCGCAGTGTGAGCCACATCACGCCGGAGTTCCTGCGCAGCCAGGGGGTGCAGGGGCTGGTGCTGGATGTGGACAACACCCTCACCGGCGATGAAAGCCAGACCCTGGACGAAGAGGTGCGCGGCTGGCTGGATACCATGCGCGCAGCGGGCATTGCCATGACCATTGCCTCCAACAACGATGCGGCCCGGGTGCGCCCTTTTGCCGACCGGGTGGGCCTGCAGTTCGTCTCTATGGCCTGCAAGCCGCTGCCCATCGGCCTGATGGTGGCCCGCCGCCGTCTGGGGCTTGAAAAGCACCAGATGGCCATTGTGGGCGACCAGCTGTTCACCGACCGGATGGCCGCCGGGCTGTACGGCATTCCCGCCTATGTGGTTTTGCCCCGGGGCAAGGACGTGAACAAAGGCGTCAAGGCGAAGCGGAAGCTGGAAGCGCCGTTCATCCGCCGCTATTACAAAAAAGGGGGAACGCTGCTGTGAGCATTCGGTTTGGTACCGCCGGAACCAGCGAGAGCTTTAAGGCCATGGGCTACAAAGACAGCCTGGATGTGCCGGAATACACCGCGAAATTCGGGCTGAACGCCTTTGAGTATCAGTGCGGCCGCGGGGTGCGGCTGGGCGAGGCAAAGGCGAAGGTGATGGCACAGCGCGCGGCCGAGCGGGACATTCTGTTCAGTCTGCACGCGCCCTATTTCATCAGCATGAGCAGCCTGGAAGAGGAAAAGCGGCTGAACAGCATCAACTACATTCTGGACAGCTGCCGGGCCGTAAAAAGCCTGGGCGGCCGCCGGGTGATCTTTCATTCCGGCAGCTGCGGCAAGCAGAGCCGGGAGGCCGCGCTGGAAAAAGCCCTGGACACGCTGCAACGGATGGTGGAGGCCGTGGACGAGGCCGGTTACGGCGAACTTACCCTCTGCCCGGAAACTATGGGCAAGGTGGGGCAGCTGGGCACGCTGGACGAGGTGTTGGCCCTGTGCGGCGTGGACAAGCGCATTACCCCCTGCATTGACTTCGGCCACCTGAACGCCCGGGATCAGGGCTGCATCCGCACCAAGGCGGACTACGCCGCCATTCTGGACCGGATGGCGGAGGTTTTGCAGGATGAGCGGGCTTCGCATTTTCACGCCCACTTTTCCAAGATCCAGTACACCACCGGCGGCGAAAAGTGCCATCTGACCTTTGCCGACACGGTGTACGGCCCGGAGTTTGAGCCGCTGATGGAGCTTTGCTATGAGCGGGGGCTTTCGCCGGTGATCATCTGCGAAAGCGCCGGAACCCAGGCCGAGGATGCCCGGACCATGATGCAGTACTATCAAAGCCTTGCAAAGGGCTGAAAAAGCAAAGCGCGGCCCCGGCCGCATTTAGCGGCGGCAAACCCGAAAAAACGGGCGGAAAGCCCGAATTTTGCCGCCACCCCGCCCCTTTTCTGAGGCAAACCCCTTGAAAAAGCGGGGCTTTTCGGGTAAAATAGAAAACAGATATGCGCCAGTATAGCATGAAAAACATTCGTGGAGGTTTTCGTATATGATTTCTGCAGGCGATTTTCGCAACGGCATGACCTTTGAGGAGGACGGCAAGGTTCTCCAGGTGGTGGAGTTCCAGCACGTGAAGCCCGGCAAGGGCGCTGCCTTCGTGCGCACCAAGACCAAGAACGTGATCACCGGTGCTGTCACCGAGACCAGCTACAACCCCAGCGCCAAGTTCCCCCAGGCCTTCATTGACCGCCGCGAGATGCAGTACACCTACAGCGACGGCGACCTGTACTACTTCATGGATATGGAGACCTACGATCAGATCCCCGTGAACAAGAGCGACCTGGGCGATTCCTTCAAGTTCTGCAAAGAGAACGAGATGGTGAAGGTCCTGTCCTACAAGGGCAAGGTGTTCGGCATTGAAGTGCCCAACTTTGTTGAGCTGGAGGTCGTTGAGACCGAGCCTGGCTTCAAGGGCAACACTGCCACCAACACCCTGAAGCCCGCCAAGCTGGAGACCGGCGCTGAGATCCGCGTGCCCCTGTTCATCAACGAGGGCGACAAGATCCGCATCGATACCCGCACCGGCGAGTATATGGAGCGCCTGTAAGCTGCAAGCGCCCACCTGACCGCAGCAAAACGGCCGGGCGGCGGCCGATCCTGTGCCGCCGCCCGGCTTTTTTGAATAGAGGGCTGGTTCCACCGCGGTGAAGCCGGCCTTCGAGATGCCACTGTGAACCTGAAATCGGGGTGAATGGCCCCGGGCAAAGGAGCAAACCATGGAACTGAAGGAAAAGTGCGCTTACATCAAGGGCCTGATGGAGGGCCTGGAGCTGGACACCACCACCAAAGAGGGCAAGGTGATCAATGCCATGATGGAGCTGCTCACCGAGCTGACCAGCACCGTTACCGCGCTGGACGATGAGATGGATCAGGTGTACGATGAGCTGGACGCCATCGATGAGGACATGGACGACCTGGAAGAGGCCGTGTATGGCGACGAGGACGACGAAGAGGAAGACGGCGATGCCGAGGACGAGGAAGCCCAGTATGAGCTGACCTGCCCCAAGTGCGGCGCTGTGACCGTGGTGGATGAGGAAGCTCTGATGAGCGAGGAAATCCACTGCCAGAACTGCGGCGCGGCCTTCGACATTGAGTTCGGTGTCTGCAACCCCGAGGATGCCCCCTGCGAGCCTGCGGAGGATGAGGAGTAATCTTCTTCCCTCTGCGCCATGAAATTGGCAGATAAGCAATAAAAAAACCGCTGTGTGAATGCTTTCACACAGCGGTTTTTGTTTTGCGGTAAAGTTTGAAAGTCAGCCCGAAGCTCAGGCCTCGGCGGCGTCCCGCAGGGCGCGGTCCAGCCAGATGGAGCCGATGTCCAGCGCGGTGTACAGGCCAACCTTGGTGCCCTGCTTCACCACACGCTCAGGCAGGGCCTTGGCAGTATCGGTGGAAAGCAGCATTACCTGCACCTTATCGGCGATTTTAACACCGCCCTGCTCTTTCTCGGTGAGAACCTGCATGAACACCACAAAGGGATCGGCCATGTTGCCGTAATAGATCTCGTTGTTGCTGCGCACCAGGGGACGGCCCCGGTAGGTCAGTTTAGGGGTAAAAGCCATGTGAAAAGCCTCCTGTCAAATAATCTATGGGGTGTGCGCCTGCAAACACAGGGCAGCGCACCCGCGGGTGGTCAGCGCCCGCAAAAGTACGCGATGGCGGCTGCGGCCTTCCGCCGGAAAAGAACCAGCCACTGCGCATGATGCCTGTACCCATTAGTATAGCATAAAAGCAGACAGGTTACAAGGCAGGGGCCACGGTACAAAACGCTTTTGCGGAACACAGAACCCGCAAAATGCCCGAAAAACGGCCTCCATGCGCCGGAAGAACAGGGGGTTACCGCGTCTCGCCGGAAGGAGAATCGGCTTTATCCGGGGCCGCAGAGCCGGGCTGAGCGGTGTGCGCGGCTTCATGCTCTTCCTGATCCCGCTCGTTCAGGGCCACTTTCTGCGCCAGAGTGCGCAGCTTGAAATCCATCTGGCTGATGCGCACGGTCATGGAAAACTGGTGCACCAGCAGCACAAAGATGATGAGCAGATACACCAGATTGATGGGGCTTTCAAATTCCAGCAGGCGGGAAACCCAGGAAGCCACCTCCGGGAAGATGCTCAGCAGCAGCAGGAAGGCCGCGAAGAACAGCCAGAAGATACAGTCCTCGATCTGGACCTTGGCCTGCCGGATGCGCTTGAGGATGAAGGCGGCGGTGGAAATGCTGCCCAGAACCAGAAACACACGCAGGTAGATGCTGATCTCGATCATGGGTCACAGGCTCCTTTCCGGGTAGGGGTAGGTGGTATCCCGCTTGCGGAACCACTGAATGAGCAGGATGGAAAGCCCCATCTTGATCATATACTGCACCGAGCGGGCGAAGTTCAGGTAGCTTTCGCCGGCAGTGCGCTCGGCCATTTTCACCTGAACCTCCTTGACCACCGCGCCGTTCTTGATGAGGTAGCTGATGGTGTCCGGCTCCGGGCCGTAGTTCAGATTCTGGGCAAACTCCTCCAGCAGGCGGCGGTTGAACATACGCATGCCGCTGGTGGGGTCGCAGATGGGCTGGCCGGTGGTGAGCCGGATGGCCCAGCTGATGAGGTAGCTGCCCACCATGCGCAGGGTGCGGGGCTTCAGCACCGTGATGAACCGGCTGCCGATCACGATGTCGGCCCCGGCCTCCAGCTCTTCCAGCATGGGAGCGATGTACCGGGGCAGGTGCTGGCCGTCGGCGTCCAGCTGCATGGCGCAGTCGTACCCATGCTCAGCGGCGTAGCGCAGGCCGGTCTGGAACGCCCCGGCCAGGCCCAGGTTCACCGGCAGGTCGATCAGCCGGTAGCCGCGGCTGCGGCAGATGGCGGCGGTGCGGTCACGGCTGCCGTCGTTTACCACAACGTAATCGTATTGGGGGTAGTTCTGGATGAGGTCATCCACCACCCGTTCAATGCTGCCTTCTTCGTTGTAGGCAGGAATCACAATGAGGAGCTTTGGCATAATGCCTCCTTATTCAGGGCGGGTCTTTGAGGCGGGCAGCAGGGCCTCCAGGGCGGCTGCGGTGGCGTCCCAGGTAAACAGCGTTTGCAGGCGCGCCCGGGTGAGGGCTGCGGCTTCGCACCGCCAGGCATCGTCCGTCAGGGCCTGCTTCAGCGCCGGGGCCAGGGCCTCGGGGGTCGGCGCGTCCAGCTGAATTCCATAGCGATCATCGGGCAGCAGCTCGTCGCTGCCGCCGGTGCGGCTGGTGAGGATGGGGCAGCCCAGGGCTGCGGCCTCCAGAAATGTGGTGGGAAAGCCCTCGGCGTACCGTGTGGGCAGGCAGTAGAGGTCCGCCTGCCGGTACAGCTGCAGCGTCTGGGCGTAGGGAACACTTCCAAGATAGAAAACACCCGGCGGGCAGGCGGCCTTCAGGCTGGCCAGCTGAGGGCCGTCTCCGGCCACCGCCAGAGCGGTATCGGGCAGGTGCAGGCGCGTGAAGGCCTCCACCAGCTCAGCCACACCCTTCTCCGGGATGATGCGCCCCACAAAGGCGACCAGTTTGGTTTCAGGCGAAAGGCCCAGCCGGGCGCGCCAGTCGATCTGCGGCTCGCCTGCGGCCAGGGCTTCCAGCTGGGCGGGGTCCACGCTGTTGTAGAGGGTGCCTTTGGTCTGGATGTGGAAATGCGTCAGCCACCGGCAGACGGCCTGACTGACCCCGTAAAAGGGCGCGCCGCAGGCCTTGAGCCAGGCGGCGGCCAGATGCTCGTACAAATGCCCGGCCCAGCCCACCGGGCCGCCGCCCATGGGCAGGTGGCCGGTGGAGTGCTCGATGACCAGGAAGGGGATGCGCCGCCGTTTGCAGCAGCCCGCCGCGTACAGGCTGGAGGGGTAGAACCGGGCCTGCACCACGCACAGGTCAATGGGGTTGGCCCACACCTGCCCCATGAGGCGGCGGAGGGTACCGCCCGGCTTGGGCACGGGGAAGCGCCCGCCCATCAGCGGCCATACCGGAAGCCGGATGATCTCCACCCCCTCGGAGACCTCATGCTCCGGCAGGCCGGGCAGAGCGCTGGTAACCACCAGAACCCGGTGCCCATGGGCCAGCAGCTTTTGGGCCAGGCAGCTGGTGTATCGCTCGACCCCACCCACGGTGGGAAGGTATTGAGCCGAGAAAAAACAGATGGTCACGCAAAACACTCCAATTCGGACAGTGTGACTGAATTATAACAAAACGTAAAAAACAACCGCCGGAAATTTATACCGAATTTGTAATTTGCACAGATGAAATTACTTTTTGTATACGAACACCCGCTGGATCTGGAAGCTGACAAAGAACAGCAGCACGTCCACGGGGATCTTCACCAGCAGCTCGCTGCCGCCGGGAAGCAGGCGGTAGAAGCGGCTCACCAGCAGGGCGCTGATGCACATCTGCACCACCGCCAGGCAGAAGTACCGCAGGGCCGCGCCCCGGTGGTCGGCCTTGCTCTTGAACACCACCCGGTAGTTCAGCAGGTAGTTGTAGCAGGCGCTGATGACGCGGGCCATCACGGTGGCCCCGACGATGTAGTCAAAGCTTACCCGGCCGCGCAGCAGCCCGCAGAACAGGGTAAAGAAGAGCAGATCCACCACGCTGGAGGACAGGGAGGAGAACAGGAACTTGCCGAAGATGGCATAGATGCGGATGGAGTCCCGAATGGGATTGAAGTGGCTGGTGCGGTTTTCTTCAATGTAAACCGTCTTGATGGGCACCTCCACAATGGGCACCTCGGCCTCCTTGGTGTCAATGAGCATATTGGACTCAAACTCGAAGCGCTCGCCCGCCGTGGCCAGCAGGGTTTTCATAAAGCGGGTGGGAATGGCCCGCAGGCCGGTCTGGGTGTCGGTGATCTTCAGCCCGACCAGCAGCCGGAACATCATGCGGGTGCACTTGTTGCCGAAGCTGGAGCGGGCAGGAACGTCCGCCTGGTCAAAATCCCGGCAGCCGAGAATCAGGCTGTCCGGATGGTCCAGCAGGGCCTGCATGCACTTGAGAATGCACTCGGGGGTGTGCTGGCCGTCCGAATCGGCGGTGACACAGCCCGGGGCGTCCGGCCAGGTGAGCAGGCAGTAGTTGAAGGCGTCCTTCAACGCGCGGCCCTTGCCCAGGTTTACGGCGTGGCGCAGAACGGTGCAGCCCTGCTGCTCGGCCTCGTCGAAGAAATGGCGGTAGTCTGGCCCGCTGCCGTCGTCCACCAGCACGATGTTTTCAATGCCTGCCTGACGCAGCTGGGCCAGCAGACGGGGAAGCTTCTCATCCGGCTCCAGCGAGGGGATGATGAGGGGAATCTGTTTTACGTTCATCGGTTTCTCCTTATTGCAAAGAAGGGGGAACAGGGCGCCGCAGAACGCGGCGGCCTGTGGTTGGGGTTATCGGGCCAGAATGGCCAGAAACGCATTGAGGAGCACACCCAGGTCGGCCAGCGCAAAGGCCGCACAGAGGGTCTGGTCGCTGCCGGTGCGGGTGAAGTTCACCGGGCGCAGGGCTAGCAGGCCAAGCGGCAGCGCGGGCAGGAAATACCGCCCCTGCAGGCCGTAAATGGTGGTGTAGTAGGTGGGGGTCCAGGTGATGCACCCGGCCACCGCCAGGGCACAGCAGCCCAGCGCCAGCAGGCCGCCCCAGCCGCGGCTGAACACGCCCGGCCAGCCGGGTTCGCCCTGCCGCGGAACAACGGCCCAGAACAGAAGCCCGTACAGCACCAGCACCCAGCCCCAGGCCAGGTCCAGGCTGTAATAGCTCAGCTTGCCGCCCACCAGCGTTTTAATGTAATGGTCGCCCAGCTCCACGGCGCTGCGCACCGCCAGCTGGATGGTCTGGCCCGGGTGGGCCAGAATGTATCCGATGGAATAGCAGATGTTGTCCGGGTTTTCGGCCTTTTCTTCCAGGCCCCACTGGTCGGCAACCTCCTGCGAGACGGCCTCGGTCTGGGCGGCCAGCTCTTCGGCGCTGTCAGCCCGGGCAAACAGGCCCTGAATGGTGTACCGGGCGCCGCTGAGGGCGAAGGCCGCCACACATAGGGCCAGAAAACCGGCCTTGACCGCCTTGCTGTTGCGGGGAAGCCGCTGGGCCGGAATGAGCAGGAACAGCGCCGCCAGCGGGAAATACACCACCTTGGCGGGCACCAGCAGCACGCCGAGAATCGCCAGCGGCACCAGCTGCCGCCAGGTCAGGCGCTCGTGGGGGCCATAGGCGGCGTCCAGGCAGAGCGCGGTGAAGGCAAAGGCCAGTCCCAGGGTGAGGCAGTCCCGGCTGAAGGAGGCCGCCAGATGAAGGCTCATGGGCAGAAGGCCCGCCGCGGCGAAAACGCCCTTGCCGAAGGGGGCCTTTTTGACGGCCCAGGCCGTGAGCAGGGCGAAAACCAGCAGATTGGCCAGCCGCCCCAGCAGCAGGGTGGGGGTGAAGCCCAGCCGCAGCAGAAAGCCCAGTGCCACGGCCGCGCCGCTGACGGTGTACAGCAGGTTGCTGTCGTCCGCCTGCATTTCGCTGTACAGCTCAAAATCGCCGGGGGCATCGTTGCTGCGAGTGAGCAGCGTGCCGGTGAATTCCTTCCAGGTGAACACGGTGGTGTTCTGGTCCTGCAGCAGCGGGTCCACATCGGTGGGACGGCGATAGGTGTCGCACAGGGGCACCGAGTTCAGGGGCAGCCGGCTGGTGAAGGTGGTGGCCACCGAGAAACTCTGGTTGATGTGGAACTGCTCGTCCGGCGCAGAGTAGGGGGGCAGCACCATGCAGAACACCACGCCCAGTGCCAGCACCAGGCAGAAATACAGCCGATGCAGGGCAAACCCGCGGCCGGCAAGCCAGAATGCGCCGCACACAATAATTACTAAAAGTAAAACAATGGCAAAGTAATACTTCGAGACAAAGCTGCCCACCCGGTCAACGGTGGCCAGCAGGGCCAGCGCACCGGGCTGAGAGGCGCCGTCCGCTTCCAGAGCGCCAAAGCCCTCCACCGCATCCTCACTGCGGCCTGCGGTCAGGCGGCCCGCGCCGGTGTAATGGGGGGTCAGGGTCACGGTGTAATTCTCCGCGGCCCCGGCGGGGACCGGTGCGTCCAGCCCAAGCACGGTGTACTGCCCGGGAAGAATGGCGCTCATGTCGCCGGTGCTGCTTGCCAGCAGCTCTCCGGTGGCGGCGTTGGTCAGGGTCAGGGTCAGCTCTCCCTGCGGCTGCTCGCCCGAAAGGCCGAACACAAACCCCAGCGTGTACAGGGGCTGCTCGGTGGAGAAGGTCTGACTTACGGATTCTTCAATGGGGTCAGTATAGGCGGTGTACTGGTCGTTCAGTTTGGCCGAGACGCCCTTGGTCTGGGCAGGCAGAACCTCCACCCACCACAGCACCAGGGCGGCCACCAACAGGCACAGGGCCAGCGCCGCGCAGCCCAGGCTTCGCCGATGGGCTGCAAAAAATTGTTTCATAGCGTATCTCCTTATGATTGGCAATAGCTAAAGTTTAGTATAGCACAAAGAGGGGAAAAAGAAAACGGGAGAGCCGTGCATCCGGGTCGAAAAACGGAAAATTGAACAAATGAATAAAAAGTATACTATAATAAAAAATAAAATTCCATCCTTGAAAGGACGTTGAAAAAATGACCAACAAACCGGGAAACTGGCGGCAGGGCATCGCCGCATTTTGCAGATGGGGCCTTGTCTGGCTGAGCATCGGGCTGTTCACGCTTTTGGCGGGCATCAACCTGCTGCGCACGGCGTTTATGGAACGGATTCTTCTGGTGGCACAATGCATTGTTCTGGCGGTATGGGCGCTGCCCTATGGCGCGGCGGGCCTGAATGGGATGGCGGCGCTTAAAACGCTGGTGCTGAGACTGCGCGGCGGGCAGGAGAAAAAGGCCAACGCAGTCTGAAGTAAATTACGAATGACATGGATTCTTGAAACAAGGAAGGCCCACGGAAAAAGAGCCGCGGGCCTTCTTCTTTTGCAAAAAGGCAAGAACCATAAAAAAACCCGGGCCTGTCCCTTACGGAACAGGCCCGGGTCAAAACGCAATACCGCGCGAAGCGAGGATTAGTCGCTCACGTAGGGCATCAGGGCGACGTGACGGGCGCGCTTGATGGCGACGGTCAGCTCGCGCTGATGGAACGCGCAGGTGCCGGTGACGCGGCGGGGAATGATCTTCGCACGCTCGCTCACGTACTTACGCAGACGGGGCACATCCTTGTAGTCGATGTGGTCGATGCGGTCCACGCAGAAGCTGCAGACCTTCTTGCGGCCACGGCGCATGGGGCGGGCCGGACGGCCGCCTTCAGTTCTCTCAAAAGCCATGACGGTTACCTCCTGTTAGATTCTGTTAGAAGGGCAGATCCTCGTTGTCGTCGATCACAGCAAAATCATCGTTGCTGCCGGCGGAATAACTGGGCACCGGGTCAGAGACCGGGCGCTGGCTGCCCATGTTGGAAGGAGCTGCGGGGGCCGGGGCATAGCCGCCGGCGGACTGGTTGTCGCTCTTGTTGCCGACAAAACTCACGTTGTCGCAGTTCAGCTCGTAGCTGGTGCGCTGAGCGCCGGTCTTATCGGTGTAAGAATCCTGACGCATCCGGCCGCTTACAGCGATCCAGGAACCCTTGTGGAAATACTTGGAGACAAACTCGCCGGTGCGGCGGAAGGCCACACAGCTGAAGAAATCAGCCTGGCGCTGCTCGCCCTGACGGACAAAGTCACGGTCAACCGCAATGCGGAAGCGGCAAAGAACTTCACCGTTCTGCATCTGGCGTACTTCCGGTTCCGCCACCAGGCGGCCCACAAACGCGCATACGTTCAGCATAAGAGCAAAACCTCCCTTGGCTCAAAGGTAGCACCGGGCAAAACCGGCACTGCTGGAAATCGTGGAGACTTATTCAGCCTCAGCAATGATCATGGAGCGCAGAACGCCGTCAGTGATCTTGTAGATACGATCCAGCTCGGCGGGGAACTCGGGAGCGGACTGGAACTTAATCACAGTGTAAACGCCCTCGTTCTCGTCGTTGATGGGGTAGGCCAGACGGCGCTTGCCCCACTCGTCAACAGAATCGATGGTACCGTTCGTCTCGATCAGGGACTTGAACTTGCCAACCAGGTTGGCGGAAGCCTCCTCATCCAGAGCGGCGCTGGTAATCAGCATGGTCTCATACTTTGCCATTCTCTGTACACCTCCTTTTGGACTTCAGGCCACTTATGAAAAAGTGGCAAGGATATACTGCCCTTCGCAGAGCAGCAATTTATTATACCAACACTTCAAGAGAAATGTCAAGGTATCTTTTTGGAAAAATTTGCTTTTAACGCCGGAAAATTTGCGCATCCGGCCAAAGCCGGCTCAAATCTCTTCCAGCCCGGCGGCCTTGGCAAACTTCAGGAAGGCGGCCTGACCGGCTTCGTCGCCCTTGAACACGCCGGCATTTTCCAGCACGTGGCTGAACACAAGGCCGATCTCCTTGCGCACGGCCTCTTCGGCGGCCTCGGGGGCCATGGCAGTGCCGTAGGTCTTGACCAGCTGGCCGATCCAGTCGGCATGAACGGCCAGGGGGCTGCCGGCATCGCGGCTGGTGTCCGGCGCTTCGCCGGTGAGAATGCGGCAGATGGCGGCGCTCTGGTCCTTCAGGCGGCTGGGCAGGATGGCCAGGCCCATGACCTCGATGAGGCCGATGTTCTCTTTTTTGATGTTGTGGTATTCCTTGTGGGGATGGAAGATGCCATCGGGGTACTCCTCACTGGTGCGGTTGTTGCGCAGGGCAATGTCCAGAATGTAGCCCTGGGAGGGATCGTAGTGCAGGATGGGGGTGATGGTATTGTGGGGGGTGTCGCCGGTGTGGGCCAGAATGCCCACGCTCTCATCGCTGTAGTCCCGCCAGGTTTCCAGAATTTCGGTGGCGGCGTCCAGCAGGTGGGCGGGGTTCTCGCTGGCCAGACGGATGGTGGACACGGGCCAGTTCAGAATGCCGCCCCGCACATGATGGTATTGGGTGCTGCGCAGGGGCAGGGCCAGCCGGGCCTTCTGCATGGGGAACACGTAGCTGCCACCCTGGAAGTGGCTGTGGCTCAGGATACTGCCGCCCACGATGGGTAGATCGGCGTTGCTGCCGCAGGTGTAATGGGGGAACTGGCGCACGAAATCAAAGATTTTTTCCAGCGTGGGACGGTCCATGGCCATGGGGCGGTGCTCATCGCACAGGATGATGCAGTGTTCGTTGAAATAGACATAGGGGCTGTACTGGAAGTACCAGGGCTCGCCGCACAGGCTCACCGGAATGATGCGGTGGGTCTGCCGGGCGGGGAAGTTCACCCGGCCGGCGTAGCCGATGTTCTCCTTGCACAGCATGCACTTGGGGTAACCGGCCTGGGGCTGCAGCTTCTCCAGTGCGATGGTCTTGGGGTCCTTCTCGGGCTTGGTCAGGTTGATGGTGATCTCCAGATCGCCGTACTGGGTGGGGGTGATCCATTTGATGTTCTTGGCGATCTGCGCGGTGCGGATGTAGTTGGAGTCGATGCACAGCTTGTAGAAGTAATTGGTGGCAGCCTTGGGGCCTTTCTTTTCGTACAGCTTTTTGAAGCGCTTGGCCACCTGTTGGGCGCCAGGCATCATGCAGCCCATGATGCGGGCCTCAAAGTTCACACGGTAGTTGTTCACCTCGTTGTCGAACAGGCCCTGCTGGGCAGCCAGGTCCAGCAGGTTTTCCAGCAGCTCAGTGGGGTACTGGAATTCCTCCTGCGGCACCTCGCCCTCATAGGGGGCGTCCAGATGGAACAGATCCAGCAGCTGGTTGCGCGCGACCAGCACGTCCAGCCCTTTGATGAGCTTGTGTTTCTGGCCGAATTGCAGCAGACGTTCAATTTCATAGGCGGCGTTCATAATGTTGTGCCACTCCTTCCAAAGCAGTCTTGAAAACCATACGCCCGGCGGCCGGCCGGGCCATACACTCACTGCTTCCAATATAAACGAAAAAGGCGCGGTTTTCCATGGGGATTTCTCCCACTTTTTGCTCTTTTCACCCATGAGGAAACGGCGTAAAACAAAAGGCAGCGCCCATCGCAGCCGCAAAAGCGGCTGGGGATGAGGCACTGCCTGTTTTATGAACAAATGTTGCGCGGTGCGGGGCCGCGGGCAGAAGGCGGAAAGCCGTTACAGGGTAGCGGCCAGCTCCTTCAGGTAGGCACGGAAGGCCTCACCGATCTCGGGGTGCTTCAGGGCGGTTTCCACCTGGGCCTGCATGACGCCTAGCTTGTTGCCCATGTCGTAGCGCTTGCCGGTGAAGTCCACGGCGGTCACGCCCTTGGCGCGGGCATACTCGGCCATGGCGTCGGTCAGCTGGATCTCGCCGCCTGCGCCGGGCTTGGTGTGCTCCAGAATGGGGTAGATTTCCGGGGTGAGCAGCACACGGCCCAGGATGGACAGGTTGGAGAATTCCTGGCCGGGCTTGGGTTTCTCAATCATGTCGTCCACATAATAGTAGTTGTCCCGGATGGGCTCGGCCTTCAGGGAGCAGTACTTCGACAGGTCGGCCATGGGCACATGGTTCACGGCTACGGCGGGGCGGCCGAACTCCTCAAAGGCACGGATCAGCTGGGCGGCCGCGGGGTCCTCGCCCATGATCACGTCGTCGCCGTACATGACCACGAAGGGGTCATCGCCGGTGAAGGACTTGGCCATCAGAACGGCGTGGCCAAGGCCGAGGGTCTGCTTCTGGCGCACAAAGAAGATGTTGGCCAGCCCGGCAATGCCCAGGCAAGTCTCCAGCGCAGCCTCCTTGCCGGGCTTGGCCAGAGCGGCCTCCAGCTCGGGGGCGCGGTCAAAGTGATCCTCGATAATGTCCTTGTTGCGGCCGATGATAATCAGAATATCCGTGATGCCGGAACGGACAGCCTCCTCCACAATGTACTGAATGGCGGGCTTGTCCACAATGGGCAGCATCTCCTTGGGCATGGCCTTGGTGGCGGGCAGCACACGGGTGCCCAGGCCGGCGGCGGGGATAATTGCCTTACGAATCTGCATAAAAATGACATCCTTTCATAAAAAATGAAGCGGCAAACAGAAACTCAACACGGGCGAGCAGAAAAAACGCCCGCGCGAAACCAAAGAAACTGTCGGAATGGCACCTGCCCGGCGGGTCAGGACATTCCGAGAAACTGGGTGAGCGCCGTCACGTTGGGGCCGAGCAGGTCGGTGAGCAGCCAGCACAGGCCGGAGAAGGCGGCAATGGCAAAGGCCACGGCAATGGGGCTGACCCCGCCCTGGGCGCTCAGCGCCAGCTGACGGTCCTCCGCACCGGCGTACTGGGCGGTGATGCGGGCGATCTTCGGCCCGGCGTCCCGCCGGTACAGGTGGTTGGCCGCCATGGCAAAGCCGATGCGGGCGACGGCGTCCACAAACGAGGCCACATAGGTCAGGGCGGTGAGCGTGCCCACGTTCAGCCCGGCGAACAGGGGATTTTCCGAAACTGTCAGCAGAATCAGAACGGACGGCAGGTTGCACAGCAGAAACAGCAGGCCGGACGCAATGGCGGGCTTCCACATTTTGCGGTAGAAGAAGTAGAGCGGGCCGAACAGCAGCGCGCTCAGGGAGAAGGAAGCTTTGCGGCCGGTGAGGGCCATCTGCTTGAAGCGCAGCAGGTAGACCGGCGCCGAGGGGCCCATATAGGCCGCCCAGTCCGCCAGAGAAATGCCGTCCAGCTTGTCGTTGGGGTTCAGATAGGGGCCGGTAAAGCTCTGGCGGCCGCCGCCCAGCGGGGCACCGCAGTTTTCGCAGGTGGCAGCGCCGGGGGCGTTTTTCTGGCCGCACACCCGGCAATAGGTGTCGGTCTCGGCACCGGGGGCCTGATAGCGGGGCGTGCCCTGCGGTTCCGGCTCCGGCTCGGGGCGCTCCTCCGGAGAGGGCTGCCATTCAAAATCCGGGCCGTGCTGTGCTTCAAACTGACAGTGGCCCAGCTTTTCATAACATGCGCGATGGTACGGGGCGCCGCAATCCGGGCAGACGACGATGTCGTCCTCGGGCTTCAGCGGCTGACGGCAGGCAACACAGTTGCAGCCTTTAAAATTGAACATGAATGATCCTCCGAATGGTTGCTGCACCGGGGTTCCGGTACAGAGATTATGGCTATTATAGACCATTCTCTTAAAAAAGGAAAGTAAATTTCCTGAACAAACCTTGAACAATGCCACACAGGAACGAAAAAAGGCAGAGGCTTTCAAGGGCACGGAACCCGCCGCAGGACGGAAAAATCCAGCAGTGCCCCCCTTATATATTACCTTAAATATAGAAGTGGTTCGGCGGCCGGATAGACGCTAAAATCCATGTGCATTTCCCCAAGCGGCCGGTTGGGGCGGCCGGGCTGCAAAATTGTGGGTAACGAAGGGCGGTTGCGGTGAATTCAGGCACAAATCGCCCCCGGCGGGCGGGAAAGCAGGGGAAAACGGGACGGATTGCTCCCTGTTCCTGCGGCGTATCCCTGGCGGGCGCACGGACGGTGCATCATGAAAGCAGCGGCATTTACCAGGCCCCGGCCGCACAAAATCAGAAAAAACGGCGTGAGAGGGCTTTACTTTGCCGTAAGAATTCTGTATACTAAAACTAATACTGTTTTAACGCCGATCAGAAAGGTGCGCTTATATGATTACCATTGACGAACTGAAAACGCAGTTGGGCGAATACGAAACCGCTGTGAAGGACCTGGGCGAGGCCCTGGCCATTACCGCCAGCGAAAAGCGTGTGGCCGAGCTGGAACACAAAATGAGCCAGCCGGGCTTTTATGACGATGCCGAAGCCAGCCAGAAGGTGTTTGCGGAGGTCAGCGACCTGAAGGGCAAGCTGGAGCGCTACGGCAAGCTGACCCGCCTGTACGACGACGCCGACACCATGCTGCTGCTGTGCGAGGAAGAGAACGACCCCGAGATGATCCCCGAGGCCGAGGAGAGTGTGCACAAGGTGGCCGAGGCCATTGACGAGCTGCAGATGATCACCCTGCTGAGCGGGGAGTACGACAAGAACAACGCCATTCTCACCTTCCACGCCGGCACCGGCGGAACCGAGGCGCAGGACTGGGCAGATATGCTGTTCCGTATGTACAACCGCTGGGCGACTGCTCATGGCTTCAAGGTCTCCACGCTGGACTATCAGGACGGCGACGAGGCCGGCATGAAGAGCGGCAGCATTATGGTGGAAGGCCCCAACGCCTACGGCCTGCTGAAGAGCGAGAACGGCGTGCACCGTCTGGTGCGCATCAGCCCCTTTGACGCAAACAGCCGCCGCCAGACCAGCTTTGCCAGCCTGGAGGTCATGCCCGAGCTGGACGACAGCATCCATGTGGACATCCGCCCCGAGGACATTGAAATGCAGGTGTACCGCTCCTCCGGCGCCGGCGGCCAGCACATCAACAAGACCTCTTCGGCCGTGCGTCTGATCCACAAGCCCACCGGCGTGGTGGTTTCCTGCCAGACCGAGCGCAGCCAGTTCCAGAACCGCGACACGGCCATGAAAATGCTGGAGGCGAAGCTGTTCCAGATCGCCCAGCAGCAGCACATGGATAAGATCAGCGACATCAAGGGCGTACAGAACGAGATCGCCTGGGGTCACCAGATCCGCAGCTATGTGTTCATGCCCTACACGCTGGTGAAGGACCATCGCACCGGCTACGAGAGCGGCAACGTGCAGGCCGTGATGGACGGCGACCTGGATGGCTTCATCAATGCCTACCTGAAGGCGGCCAGCCGCGGCGAGCTGCAGGACACCTGAGCAGCTGGTCTGTGCTTGAAGCGTATACCGGTCATAAAAACCGGTAAAAAGCAGCAATAAAAAACGAGCAGAGTTCTCTTTTCACAAGGGTTCTCTGCTCGTTTTGTTTATGCTTTGTTTTAAAGTGATTCTCTGGAATTTTGGCGAAACGCCCGGTGGGCGGCCAAAGGATTACCAGAAGCCGCAGAAGCACCGGCAAAGCAGGTTTAGCAGCCAGAAGCTCAGACACAAACGCCCCACACTCAGCCCGGGGGTGGAGTAGCTTTGGCTGGCATTCTGATAGGTTTGCCCGCCGCTCTGCAGGCGGCTCAGCAGCTGCTGGTATTCGCCGTTGCCTGGCTCCATCTGGCAGGCGCGCTGGGCGTGCTGAAGGGCGGTAATGGAATTGCCCAGCCCCCAGTTGGCCAGGGCACTGTAATAATACCAGCGGGCCGTGCGGGCACTTTCCGCCACGCCGGAAAGCGCGTTCAGGGCCTCCCGGTAGCGGCGGGCGTTGATGTAGTTGCGGGCGGCCTGAAGTTCTACGGTGTTGTCCTGCGCAGAGGACGGCCCGTAGGCCCCGCCGTAGCCGTAGCTGCTGCCGCGGTTCCCGCCGGTGGTGTAGCCAAACCCGAAAGGCCCATAGAAAAAGCCGTTGAAGCCGCCGAACCCGAAGGGATCGTTCTGCTGCTGGCGGCTGCCGTAGCCGTACCCATTGGAATAGGGGTTGCGCTGCTGATAGCCGCCGTAGCCGCCGCCGTAACCGGACGAGGCCCCGCCGCCCTGGCGCATCTTCATCACCTGTTCATAGGCGGCCTGCACCTGCTTGAACTTTTCCTCTGCGGAAGGGTCGTCCGGATGAAGGTCCGGGTGGTAGCGCTTGCACTGCTGGCGATAGGCTTTTTTAACGTCGTCGTCGCTGGCGGTGGAGGACACGCCGAGAATCTGATAAGGGTCCATCAGGAACCTGCCTTTCCTTTTGCTTTTTGCTGAAGCTGGCGCAGGTCGGTGTAACGGGTCCACACGCCGGAATAAATGATGTTGCGCAGAATGGAAGCATCCTGCAGGATGGGCAGCCGCTCAAAGGCACTGGCGCATTGGGCCATCAGCATCACCAGTATGTCGTGCACCTGCTGCTCATAGTCGGGCTGCTGGGCAAGGGCGGCCAGGGGGTTGTACCGGTGGCGGCGCTGATCCTTGCGCAGATCCTCGTAGGCGTCCATCAGATAGATGAACTTGCCCAGGGCCATGCCCATCTCCTGCAAATCGGCGCTCCACATATCCCGCCGCACGTCCAGCACCTCTGCCATCAGCTGGCCGAAGTGGCCGGAAACCTGATCAATGTCCTGGCAGTTGCTGCGCTCGCATTTGTCCAGCTGGGTCAGGCAGTAATGAATGGCCGCGCATTGGCGGGGGTACCGCTCAGACACCGCCTCATACCGTTTGCGCAGCCGCTTGGCCATGATCAGGCTGGCGGCGCTGTGGTCGTCCTCCCAATTGTCCATCAGATTATAATAGGAGAGGGCGACACTCATGTCGGCGCAGTAGTCGGAAGCCGCGTTGTACAGCCAGGTGTGCGTTTTGGTTGGATGGGGCACGCAGCGGCCGGTGCCGCTCTGGCTGTCGTATTCATACAGCGAGGTGAGCAGCACTTCCAGAAACACCATGTCGTAGCTGAGGATCAACTGCCCCGAAAAGCCATGCCGCTTCTGAAGCGCGCGGCACAGCCCACAATAATAGCTGCGGTAGCGGGCAAAATCCTCGTCGCTCAGCTCATTGCGGTTGATGGTAACGTATCCAAACATAGATGCCTCAGCTCTTCTTTACAAATTCCGTGTGGCACTTGGGGCAGGTGATCTCGATTTTGCCGCGGCCCCGGGGCACCCGCAGCTGCTGGTGGCAGTGGGGACAGCGGTAGTAGCGGTAGAACTTGCGCTGTGCCCAGCGGGTTTTGTATTGGTTCATCCGCTTCTGCACCTGGGTGCGCAGGTAGTAATACTTGGCGTTTTCCTGGCTTCGGGCGGGAATATTCCGGCTGAACATCCGGAAATACACCGCCACAAGCAGGGCCATGGCCAGCCAGCTGAACAGCCGAAGCCCGAACATACCCAAAATCATCAGCACCAGGGCGGCAACGGCCATGGCCTGGTTCAAACTGTCGTGGCCATACCGGCCCATCATAAAGCGTTGAAAACGTTCTCTCAATCCATTCATCCCCTAAATTTTTATCCTTTGCAAATTACGGTAGAGCGGACCCGCATTGGCCGCCTGGAAAACCGTAGTATTATTATCGCATCCCTTTATGGTCAAACTTTGAACAAAGGCCAAATAAATGATAAATTGCAAAGGAAATAGGCATTTTGTACAAACAATGCGGGGGTTGATGGTGTAAAGTGCAGAGGGCGAATGCGTTGCGGGGCATCAAACGCAGAAACTTCCTGGGGTCAGTTCTGCGCGAGGAACGCCTTCAGCGCGGGATAAAGCCGCTGGGCCTGGGCATAGCCGGCCCGATAGGCACTTGTAAGCTTTTCCAGATTCTTCTCAGTGCGGCCCAGCCCCAGATCCCTGGCCGGGCGGATGACAAACACGCTGCCGTCCTTCTCCAGCTTGGCGAGCTCATCCAGTGTGGCGTTGTAGCGCAGGTGCCGCGTGGCCATGGCTTCCACCAGGCAGGGATAGCGCCAGTAGCGGGCGCGGATCAGGGGCATCAGCTCGTTGGGACCTTTGCGGTATTCCTCCGGGCGGGTGAGAATCACAACGCTCTTGGTGCAGCCCAGCTGACGGGCTTTGGCGATGGGAATGGAATCCGCAATGCCGCCGTCCAGATACGGGCTGCCCTCCACGTTGACCATCCGGGCGAGAAGCGGCAGCGAGCTGGAAGCCCGCACATAGCGAATGCCGGTGTGCATATCCGTGACGCGCGGGTAGACTGCCTTGCCGGTTTCACAGTTGGTCACCACCGGGTAGAAACGGGTCCCGCACCGGTTGAAGGCCTCATAATCGTAGGGGTCCAGCTCGTTCGGGATGCGGTTGTAAACAAAGTCAGAACCGAAGAGATCCCCGGTTGTGGCCAGGCTGTACACGCTGCAATACCGTTTGTCGTTCAGATAGGCTGTGCCGCAGTGGAATGCGCGCCCCTTCTGGCTGGACAAAAAGCTGCACGCATGGCAGGCACCGGCCGAGACGGCCAGACAGTCATCGAAATGCAGCTTCTGCTCCAGGAAAAAGTCCAGCACGCCGGCGGTAAACAGTCCGCGCATACCGCCGCCTTCCAAAACAAGGGCCGTCCGCTCCAATTGCTCGTTCATAGGGGACACTTCCTTCCACGTGAGAAATTTGCTATAATCAAACTTACAGAATGAAGCAATTATACCATATCAAAAAGGGGAAGAAAAGCCCGGCGGGCGGCGGCCCGCTTGCTGTATAATACATTAAAGGAGAGACCGGGCCGGATTGCGTTGAAGCAAGGATCGGGAACCGGAACGTTCGGCCCGGGAGATACATTTATAGAAAGAGGGAGAATACCATGTTAAACGCAATGCCCAATTTTCATTTTTTCTCATGCGGCAACAACTACTGCGGTGAACACTTGGGAATGCGCTACTATCTTGGGAAAACCAAAGAAGGGGAAGAGGATTGTTTTGAGGCAATCGTGTGGCCGGAGCCCTGGGCGAGAGATCGAACCCCGCTGGAGGAGCAGACCCGGGAGGTTTTTCCATATACCGAGGAAGGGCTTCAACAGGGCTGTGAGTGGATCGCTGAGCAGTATGAGGCGGGAAAAGAGCGGTGGAACCAATGCCGCACCGCGGAATGGGGCGTTTACTGAATGCGTTGGACTGTGAAAAAAGATGAAGCAGCGCGAAAAGCAAAGAAAAGTCATACTAAAGCAAAGAAAATTGCAAAAATGCGTTGACGAAATGCAAAATGCGTGTTAAAATAGATCAAGTCGAAAGGAACGCAGGACGCTCCCGAGACTGGCTCAGCCGAGTGGCTTAAAGAAAAATCAAAAAAGTGCTTGACAAACTTGCGCTTGCCTGATATAATAAATAAGCTGCTTCGAGAGAGCAGACAGGACCTTGAAAATTGAACAATATCGAAGCTTG